>NZ_LWEE01000110.1:0-447609 GCF_001635445.1 Halioglobus sp. HI00S01 | reverse complement strand
CTAACCATCGCCGCGTTCTCGCCCGCCGCGGTGCGCACCGCGGCGGGCGAGAACGCGGCGATGGTTAGCGCTGAGCCGGAGGCATTGAGGCGCAGGCGATAGCCCTGGCAGCGCGCCAGTTCGCCTTCAAGCTGCGCCTTTTCGCCATCTAGCAGGCTGCGGACGATTTGCGCAGTTTCATCCATGTGCGTCGCAGTGCGCTCCCGGTCGCGGCCGTGCCATTCTTCGACAACGACCACGCTGGAGGCGCCGAGGGCGATGCTCGTGGCGCGACCAGTGAGGTCCGCCACCGAGGCTGCGCCCATGGCAATGGTCATGGGGGTGCGCACCGATACTGCCAGGGGACCCACCGCCAGTTGGATCTGCTGGGTGTTCAGGCCGACGGCTGTGGCAAAGGCGAAGGCATCGTAGGTCGCCATCTCTCCCATCCACAGCTCCGGGTAACCCAGGCGATCAGTCAGCTGTGCCAGGGCGAGATTCTCCGCCGGATCGCGGTCCTGCCAGTAGGGAGTGACTACACTGATTTGCATGGTTCTCTGTCCGTAGTGGATGGCAGGGCAATTATAGCTTAGGATTGGTTCTTTTATAAAAGCAATTGGCTGCACGGCTGCGACCGCATGAATACCACCGCTGAACAACGCATCAATATGCTGACCGCCGCCGGTTTGTGGGGCGAGCAAACCCTGCAGGGGCTGCTGGCTGAGCACGCTAGTGATCGCGGCNCCCGCCTGGCGGTAAGGGATCAACCCAACCGTGAGGCGCTCACCGGTCATCTGCCCGTACAGATGACCTGGTCAGAGTTGGCCGCCGCTAGCGATGCCCTGGCCCATCAACTCACAGCCGCCGGTATTGGTGAGGGCGATACGGTCGTCGTGCAGCTGCCCAATATTGTTGAGCTGGTGGTGGTTTACTACGCGGTGGCCAAAATGGGCGCGGTGGTGAGCCCCGTGCCTGTGCAGTATGCGGCCCATGAGCTGCAAATGCTGTCTGGCGCTTTGCAGGCACGGGCATTCATCAGCATCGAGCGGGTGCGGGATGTTGCGCTGGCAGACATGGCGCGGTCCGCACTGCCGGCGATGCCGGTACTGGAATTTGGCCGCGACCTCCATCTTGATGCAACGCCTGGTGATGCTTTTGCTGGACCGGCTCCGGATGCCAATCGCACGCTGAGCATCTGCTGGACGTCAGGCACAACCGGTACGCCCAAAGGGGTACCCCGTTCGCACAATATGTGGATTGCCACCGGTCGCACCAGTATCGCTGCGGGGTCGATGCAGGCCGACGATGTCATGCTCAATCCGTTTCCCCTGGTGAATATGGCGGCCCTGGGTGGGTTTTTGTTTCCAGCGGCGATTCTGGGGGCGGCAGTGGTGCTTCACCATCCCCTGGATCCCGGCCTGTTCCTTGCGCAAATGCAGGACGAGCGCATTACCTTCACTATCGCGCCGCCCCCCCTGCTGAATCAGCTGGCAAAGGCACCTGCCATGTGGCAACAGTTTGATTTTAGTGCACTGCGTCGCATTGGCTCGGGATCGGCGCCGTTGGCACCCTCCATGATCGCCACCTTTGAGCGCGACTACGGCAAGCAGATTGTTAACTTCTATGGCTCCAACGAGGGCATCTCCCTATTCTCAACGCCCGAGGACGCGGCGGACCCGGAGGTGCGCGCGAGTATGTTCCGACGCCCGGGTGCGGACGCGTTGATCGAAACGCGGGTGGTAGACCCGGGCAGTGGTGAGGAAATCACGGCCCAGGGTGCGCGCGGTGAATTACTGATCCGCGGTGCCACGGTCTTTGACGGCTATTTTCATCATGACAATGCCGATGTATTCGACGATCAGGGCTTTTTCCGCACTGGCGACCTGGTAGAAGTTTGCGGCGACGGTCAGTTCTATCGAATTGCCGGCCGCTGCAAGGACATTATTAATCGCGGTGGCATGAAGATTTCGCCGGTGGAGCTCGATGTGGCTTTGGAGCATCACCCCGCGGTGGCCGAGGCAGCCGTGTGCGCTTATCCGGATGAGCGCCTGGGCGAAAAAATCTGCGCCTGCCTCGTGCTCCAGGCCGATGCCGAAACCCCCACTCTGGAAGCCCTGCAGGCGTACCTGCTGGAGCAGGGTTTTGCCAAATTCAAACTACCTGAGCGGTTGCAGGTGCTCGAGCAATTGCCGCGCAACCCGCTGGGTAAGGTACAACGTTTCAGTTTGCAGGAATCTATCTCATGACAGACATCTATATTCTCGGCGGTAGCCAGACCGACTTCGCCCGTAACTGGGCGCGCGAAGGCAAAGACATTTACGATATGTTCTCGGAGAGCCTGCAGGAAGCGGTGGCCAACGCCGCGATTGAGCCGGGCCAGATTGAAGTGGGCCACGTGGGCAATTTCGTGGGTGAGCTGTTCACAGGCCAGGGTTTGCTTGGCGGTTTTTTTGGTCAGGTGTATCCGGAGCTCGCCGCTCTGCCCACCTCGCGGCATGAGGCAGCCTGTGCATCGGGCTCGATTGCGATTATGTCGGCCATGCGCGATATCGAGGCCGGTCACTATGATGTGGCCTGTGCCCTTGGCCTGGAACTGATGCGCAACACCGACGGCAAGACCGGTGCGGAATATCTCGGTGCCGCGGCATGGAAGGGGCGTGAGGCGACACCGGAGGAATGTGACTTCCCCTGGCCGCACATGTTTGATCGGCTCACCGAGGAATATGATCGCCGCTATGGCATCAATGCCGATCACCTGAATCGAATTGCCGAAATCAACTTTGCCAACGGCAGGCTCAACCCTCGAGCCCAGACCCGCAAATGGGATTTCTCCGAGGGTGCATTCACTTGTGACGATACGCTCAATCCCGTCATCGAAGGCCGGGTGCGCAAACAGGATTGCGGCCAGATTACTGATGGCGCTGCCTGTGTCATTCTGGCCAGCGAGCGCGCGGCTCGCCAGCACGCCGACAAGCTCGGCCTGCAGCTACAGGATATTCCGCGAATCAAAGGCTGGGGGCACCGCTCTGCGCCGATTCTGTTGTCGCGCAAACTCGAGTTGAGTGCCGATGCCCCGCTGGTGTTCCCGCATGCCGCACAGTGTCTTGCTGAGGCAGCTCAGCGCGCCGGTTTTGCGGCCGTGGCAGAGCTCGATGGCCTGGAGACTCACGACTGCTTCAGCATGACCGAGTACATGGCTATCGACCACGCCGGCCTGACGGCGCCGGGCGAAAGCTGGAAAGCGGTCGAAGAGGGGCGCATTACCCTGGACGGTGACTTTCCGATCAATGCCAGCGGCGGGTTGATCGGCCTGGGACACCCGGTTGGCGCTACGGGCATTCGTATGGTGCTCGACTGCGCGCGGCAGGTCACCGGCAGGGCCGGTCCCTATCAGATGCCGCGGGCCGAAAATATGATCACATTTAACGTGGGTGGCAGTACCACCACCTGCGCGAGTTTTGTTGTAGGGGTTGGATCTTGAGAGACGTATTTATCTACGAGGCGATTCGTTCGCCGCGCACCAAGGCGAAGGACAGCGGTGGCCTAGCAGACCTTACGCCCCAGGCGTTGCTGGCAAGCCTTTATAACAGCCTGACCGAGCGAACCGGGCTGGACCCGGCTGATGTCGGGGAAGTTATCCTCGGCTGTGTCACCCAGCACGGTGAGCAGGCGGCCAATATCGCCAAAACCTCGGCGCTGTACGCTGGTTGGCCGAGTTCTGTCGGCGGGCTGACCGTGAATCGGTTCTGCTCCTCGAGTATCGATGCGATGAACCTCGGCATGCTCAAGGTAGCCTCGGGCCAGGAAGAGGTGATTGTTGCCGGTGGCGTGGAGATGATGTCACGCATTCCGATGTTGTCCGACGAAGCGCGGGCCTTTAGTGATCCTGCCTTTGCGGCCCAGTGCCAGTTGCTGATGATGGGTTCCGGCGCCGACCTGATTGCCACATTGCACGATGTAGGCCGCGAAGAGGCGGACGCCATCGCGGTGCAAAGCCAGCAGCGAGCGGCGCACGCACAGCGCGAAGGCTATTTTAAATCCATTGTTCCGGTTGAGAATCCCGACAAGGGCATGACCGTCAGTGAGGATGAGTGTATCCGCGCCAGTGCCACCACTGAGGGGTTGGCAAAACTGCCCGCAGCCTTTGCCGGTATTGGTGCCAAGGGTGTCGATGCCTATCAGCTTGCGGCCCACCCGGAGCTGACAGAGATTCAACACATCCATACCGCTGGTAATTCCCCGGCCATGGCTGATGCGGCCACGGTGGTGTTGCTCGGTACGGCAGCGCTGGGTGAAAAGCTCGGCATAGCGCCACGCGCCCGACTGGTTGCTGGCGCGAGCTGTGATGATGATCCACTGCAAGTGTTGTCGGGATGCGTCAGCTCGGCGCAGAAGCTCATGCAACAGCAGGGATTGTCGGCTGATGATGTGGATTTGTTCGAAGTTCACGAAGCTTTTGCCGCCACGGTGGTGAAGTGTCGCCAGGACCTGGGTATCGATGACGATAAATTGAATGTGAATGGCGGGGTTATTGCCCTGGGGCACCCGATGGGGGCCACGGGCGCCATTATGGCTGGCGTGCTGCTGGATGAGTTGGAGCGGCGTGACCTCAAGCGCGGGATTGTGTCAGCCAGTGGTGCCGGCGGCTCCGGTAGTGCGCTGCTGATCGAGCGCTAAGGCGGATGCCAGGCCTCTTGCGTAAGCGAACCAGGGCCCTATAATCAATACAGATTGTATAAAAAGACTTGCATTGCAAGTCGGAGAGAAGAGCATGACTTCAGCACAACACGACAGCCGGTTTGCCGACCCCCAGGCGCCTTTTGGTCGCGAGCACGGGCCGCACTTAACCGACGCATTTGCCCCTATCGACTACGAGCTGGAGCTTACTGATCTGCCGGTCGAGGGCGAAATCCCCAGCGATCTCAACGGGGTGTATCTGCGCAATGGCCCCAACCAGCAATTCAAGCCCAAGGGTGTGCACCACTATTTTGATGGGCAGGGCATGATCCACTCCGGCGTGTTTCGCAACGGCACATTCAGCTATCGCAACAAGTGGATTCGCACCGAGGGTTGGAACCAGAATGAGGCCGCCGGCGAAGAGCTGTTCTGGGGCGTGATGAACTCCCATAAGGAGAGTGAAGACAAGCCCATGAGCGATGCGGCCAACACGGATGTGATTGGTCACGCCGGCAATGCAGTAGTGAGTTGGTATCTCGCCGGTATTCCCCATATTGTCGATCCACTGACCCTGGAAACCCTGCGGGCTGCGCCGGAATACGTCAGTGGCCCGGGTATGGGTATGTCTGCGCACTGCAAGGTCGATGAGCACACTGGCGACATGATGTTCTTTGATTACTTCACCAGCAAACCCCACATGAGCTACGGCGTGGTTAGTGCCGAGGGCAAGCTGTTGCATCATGTGCCCGTCGAGCTGCCCGGTGATCGCCTGATGCACGACATGGGTGTGAGTGAGAACTATTCGATCCTGCACGACGTACCGGTTTATCACGATGAAGAAGCGCTGAAGGCGGGTCGACACAAAATTCGCTTCGATTCCTCGCTGCCCATTCGCTTTGGTGTGATTCCGCGTTTCGGTGCCGCAGACACGATTCAGTGGTTCGAGTTTTCCTCCTGCTTCCTCTACCACGTGGTCAATTGCTGGGAGGAGGGTGATGAAGTCGTGATGGTAGCCTGTCGTTACATGCCTGCCCGCAAAGAAGATGGCAGCATTGATGAAGAGCGCACCGCGCGCATGATCGCCAGCCTGGAGATGGATGCGCGCCTGTGGTGTTACCGCATGAATGTGAAAACAGGCGAGACAAGTGAGGCCTGCCTGAATGCCGACCACAATGTGGAATTCCCGTCGTATAACAGTGCCGAAACCGGGCACTATACCGAATGGGCCTACCTGGTAGATCACGATCCCAAACAGCTGCGCTGGACCGGCATTCGCAAGATGAACACCGTTACAGGAGAGAGCGCCGGTGAGTGGACTGACGGTCACGCCGACTGCTGGTACAGCGAGCCCTGGTTTGCGCCGGCAGATAATCCTCGCAGTGAAGACCACGGGTATGTCGTGAGCTTCTGCTGGAATGCGCGTACTGAGGTGCAGGAGCTGCAGGTATTTGATGCCCTGGATATCAGCAAAGGACCGGTGGCCCGGGTGAAGTTGCCCCAGCGCATTCCGCCGGGCTTCCACGCCTGCTGGATGAAGGCCTCCCAGGTCGCCAACTGGGCCGCATAGGAGGGGATTCGATGACGGCACTGATGGCCAGGCACCGCCCTACGTTGGATAAGGCGATCGACGCCTGTAACAAACGCTACTCCTGGACGGCCTACCCCGAGAGTCCCAGCAGCAAAATCTGGGGTGCCGAGCCGCCGGTGGCGGGGAAGGAAAATTTTGAAGCCATGCTCGGGGGTGACTACCCCCTGAACCAGCCCGGTGAAGTAGGCCGCACCGGGGCGGAAGTGTCTCCCTACACCGGAGAGCCTCTGGACATTACCTATCCAAAAACTGACGTAGACACACTCTACGAGGCTATTGCTGTCGCAATGCCTGCCTGGCGGGACGCCAGCCCGGAGGCACGCCTGGGTATCTGTCTGGAGATTCTCGACCGCTGCGCGGGCCAACTGTTTGAAAACGCCCACGCAACCATGCACACCTCGGGTCAGAGTTACATAATGGCGTTTGCCGGGTCCGGTGCCAATGCCCTGGACCGGGGGCTGGAAGCGCTGGCCTATGCGGCCAAGGCCATGGCCGATGTCCCTGCCACAGCCCAGTGGGAGCGTCAGTTTGGCAAAAGCGGCGCCGCCCGTTTGAACAAAAAATATCGGCTGATGCCCCGCGGCGTGGGCGTCGTTATCTGTTGCGCGACATTTCCGCTCTGGAATGGCTATCCCGCCCTGTGTGCGAGCCTGGCCACCGGCAATCCAGTGGTGCTCAAGCCTCATCCGGCAGCCATTTTGCCCGTGGCGCTGCTGACCACCGTGGCACGCCAGGTGCTGGAAGAGGAGGGTTTTGACCCGAATCTCGTCAGCATGGTGGCGGACACCCGCGATGCGCCCGCGACCACGGCATTGCTCGAACACCCGATGACAGCCATTGTCGATTTTACCGGCAGCCCGGCCTTTGGTGAATGGATTGAGCAGCACTGCAGTGACAAGCTGGTATACACCGAAACCGCAGGCTGTAACTCAGTGGTGATCGAGTCCTGTGAGAACCTGGAGGCCATGGCCGGCGCCATTGCGCACTCCCTGTGCCAGGCCTCCGCCCAGATGTGCACCAGCGTACAGAATATTCACGTGCCGGCGGGTGGTATCCGGGTCGGCGATGGCCACGCGAGTTTTGACGAGGTTGCCGCCGCATTGGTGGCGGCGGTGGACAAGCATTTGCACAACCCCCAGGTGTTGTGTGGCACGCTGGTGGACGAGGCCATACTCGCGACGATTGAACGCTATCGAGGTCTTGCCGCTGACCACGGTCAGCTGCTGCGTGATTCCGGCCCGCTCGACTATGCGGACTTCCCGGGGGCGCGCACGGCATCACCGCTGATGCTGGAGGTCACTGAGGCGGCCCGCGATATTTACCGGGATGAGATTTTTGGTCCGGTGTCGTTTGTAATTAAAGGTGCCGATGCCGAGGCCTGCCTGCGTGACGCCACCACTAACGCCCGTGAGCGCGGCGCGATCACCTCGCATGTGTATTCACTCGATGAGGCGTTCCTGGATCGCGCCGAGATGGCCTATCACAACGCCGGTGCCTCGGTGGCCTGTAATCTGATCGGCATGCCCATCAACTTTGCGGCGGCCTATTCTGACTACCATGTGTCGGGACTGAATCCTGCCGGCAATGCCTGTCTGGCGGATCTGGCGTTTGTGGCGAGTCGCTTCCGCATCGTGCAAAGCAAGCGGATGTAAGTCTTTGGCAGCGGCTTGTCGCACCTGACGGGCATTTCACCGCCTGGGCCTGATATCCGGGCTCCAAACTGTTAGCATCCGCGTGTTTTCTATCCGCAGGAATCTCCCAATGAAAAAAATGATGAACGTGCTTGGCTTCGCCTTGGCGCTGGTCGCACTCGGCGTAAAGGCCGACTGGATCGAGCGCAGCGATGCCATTACCACCGAGGTCATGATGGCCCAGGGCCAGCACCAGCCCGAGCTGATGAGCTTCTACGGCATTGCCGAATTCGACACACAGGTGAGCAGCTATAGCGAGGCAGCTCGTCAGGCCAGCCTGGCAACCAACCGTGAGTTTGTCACTGAACTGCAGGCACGCCTTGAAAAGGAAGAGCATCCCAAGCTGCGCCAGGATCTGCAGATCCTGATCGATGCACTTGAGCGTGAGAACACGACTTCGGAGTTGAGTCACCAGTATGCGGTGCCCTATGCGGATCTGCCTTCGGACCTGTTTGGGGTATTCCGGTCGCTACTCGACAAGCGTGTCGATCCGGTCCGATATCCTGCAGCACTGGTACGCCTGAAAAAGTACAACGGTACCGCCCCGGGTTTTGCGCCTGCGACCGAGCAGGCCATAGCCAGCGCTGAGGCACGCTTTGGCGTAGACGGCGTCGCTGGCCCCTGGGTGGGCGAAATCGATAACCACCTGAGCAGTGCCGAGGGCATCATTGCGGGTATCCGCAGCCTGTTTGAGGGATCTGGCCTCGAGGGATGGGAAGCGGACTACGACATCCTCGCTGAACAGCTCAACGCGTACATGAAGTGGGTGGACACCGATCTGCGCAAGCACGCGCGGGACAGCAACTTGTTGCCGCCGGCCCTGTATGCCGACAGCCTGCGTAACTTCGGTGTCGATGCCGAGCCCGAAGAGCTGATTGCCCGTGCCCAGTACAGCTACCAGTTGCTGCGCAGTGAGATGAAGGCCATTGCCTGGCGGATTGCCGAACAGAATGGCTGGAAGGACAAAGATCTTGTCGCCGTAATGAAGCGCATGAAGCAGCACCAGCTCGCCGACGACGTGGTGCTGCCTCGTTACCAGGAGCGCCTGGCGATTGTGGAAGACATTATCCGTCGCGAGGACATCGTCACGCTGCCCGAGCGTCCCGCCAATATCCGGGTAGCGACCCCGGCGGAGTCGGCGGCCAGCCCCGCGTCGCACATGAGCCCACCGCAACTGGTGAACAACACCGGTCAGTACGGCGAATTCGTGCTGGTTACCTCCAATCCGGCGCTCGGTGAAGACGCGCGTATGGATGACTTCAGCCACGACGCCATGACCTGGGCGCTGGTGGTACACGAAGCGCGCCCCGGCCACGAGCTGCAGTTCGCCCGCCTGGTCGAGGACGGCACTTCCCTGGCTCGCGCCAGTTACGCCTTTAACAGTGCCAATGTTGAGGGCTGGGGGCTGTATGCGGAGTCGATTATGCAGGAGTACCTTCCGCTGGAAGGCCAGCTGTTTAACCTCTATACCCGTATCATGCGCGCCGCGCGGATGTTCCTTGACCCCATGGTGAACACCGGCCAGATCAGCCGCGATGACGCCCGCGATTTCCTGATCGAGCAACTGGCGATGTCCAAGGCCATGGCCAGCTCAGAAGCGGATCGCTACTCGTTCCGGGCGCCGGGTCAGGCAACCTCCTACTACTGGGGATATATGGGTCTGAGCGCGCTGCGCACCGAGGTGGAGCTGGCGCAGGGCGATGCCTTTAACCAGCGTGAATTCCACGACTTCATTCTCCGCCAGGGTCTGCTCCCACCGGAGATGTTGCAAGCGGCCGTTCGCGAGAAGTTCATCGAGAAATGACCTGGTGTGGTCAGCGATACACTCAGTGTATGGCTGGCCTAGCGGACGATTTGGACTGGCGCTACCGGCGCCATGGTGCCGCTGGGATTCAACTGACGCATCTCCGGAATCATTGCCTGCAGGGCCGCCTGGCGATTGCCCGGCGCCGGGTGAGTGCTGAGAAATTCCGGCGGTGCTGAACCGCCGGCTTTGCCCATCTTTTGCCACAGTGTAACGGCCGCGTCCGGCTCGTAACCCGCCTGTGTTGCCAGGCGCATACCAATGGCATCCGCCTCGGATTCCGCGGTGCGTGAGTTGGGTAGTTCGAGCGCAACCTTGGCCGCTGCAGCGGCGCCCAGCATGGCTGCACCGTGATGGTCGGAGGCAACGCCGACGGCAACCACACCCAGGGTGGTAGCCATGGCACGCGACATGCGCTCGGCCGTGTGATTGGCCAGGGCGTGGGAAATTTCGTGGCCCATGACCTGGGCGAATTCATCATCGGTGAGCTTCAGTTTATCCAGCAAGCCGGTGTACACCGCCATACGTCCGCCTGCCATGCACCAGGCGTTCACTGTCTTGGGATCGTCAATAATGGCAACACTCCACTCCCAGTTGCTGGTATTCGGGTATTGCTGCTTGGCCACATAAACCAGCCTGCCCGTTATCGTGGCCACTCGATCCATCACTTTCGGGTCGTCGACGAGCTTGTTCTGCTGATCGAGCTGGTTAACCGTGGTCAGGTAGGCTTTCTTCGATTCGACTATGGCTGACTCGGGTGAGATCAGCATCAGCTGAGAGCGTCCTGTGGGGCTGGTGGCGCAGCCGGCGAGCAGTGGCAGGGCCAGGGTGGCGAGCAGTAGTTTCTTCATGACATTCTCAAGCGGTTGGTAATAACAAGCCCTTATCGACGGACGCCGTTGAGCGCCGCCGCATCGGCCACTACATACTATGACATATTCCGCGTGAGGGAAGTTCAGGTCAGCGGTCTAAATCTGCCTGCAGTCGTTCCAGAGCACGCTCGTAGGCCTGCTGGCTCAGCATTTACTTGAGCGCGCAATCACTGCCTTCTGGGACAGAATCGACCGCCTCGGCGGTGTATTCGGCCCAGCGCAGTCTGGCGAAGAGAAGATGATTGGCCTTTTTCCGTGAGGGATTAGCGAGCGCTTTTTCAGTATGTGGGATAACACCTTGTTAGATGCCCGGGTGAATGGCGAACAGCGCTACATGTGGTTTTCGGGGCAGAAAATGCCGAGCACACGGATAAGGCGTGAGTGCTGACACCGTTCGTTTCTGAACGAGGTTGGTGATTAGCCTGCTCAACAAAAGGAGAGCCAATAGCTCCCCTTTTTTTACTCGCTTAGTGCCGGCTTAAATCGCCAGGCCGCCGTCGATAGCGTGACCGGCTTCTTCGGCGCTGCGCATACCCTGAGTACCCACCTTGCCGTTGAGCTCCTCGCGAATCGCTGCGACGGATTCCTGTTCGGCATAGAACTGCGAATACCACTTGCGGCCATGCTTGAAGGGTCCGTCGGACTTCAGCTGCATGATTTTCAGCGCGGGACGTTTGGTTGCCCATACGTTGAAGTCTGCGGCAAACGCCTCCAATGCACCGGCCTGGTAACCCTTCTGGATTTCCACATCCTCGGCGGTGGCCTCGGCATGGGAGCTCTTGTAGATAACGCCGTGCCAGGCCTTGATGCGGCCGTCGTCGACCGGCGTGTTGAAGATCAGCTCGTAGATTTCACTATCGTCCCAGACCTGCTTGGAGCGCAGGATGCCGGGGCCGGTATACCAGGTGGTGGTGAACAGGAACGCGCCACCATAGGCCTGCATCGGGCCACCCTGGCGCTGGATGTAGATATGGTCGCGGAACTCGTTCTCGAAGTACTGGCTGGGTGCGCCGTGGGTAGGGCCCAGGTGAGCCATATCGGCCATGTTGTCGAGAACCTCCTGAGGATGGATATCCAACTCACCCAGGTGGTCCAGCGGGCCCATGACCCACTGCGGGTCGTCCACTTCTGCCAGTGTCGGCGCATCGTACTCGGGCTCGCCGCCATCAGGATCAAACCAGGCCATGACGGCGCCCAGGCTGTCGACCACTGGGTAGGAGCGAATGGAGGCTGATTTGGGGCACGGGCCGTCGTGATAGGGGATATCGTCGACATCGCCCTTATCGTTGTAACGCCAGCCGTGATAGGGGCAGCGGATCGAGTCGCCCTCGATCTGTTCTCCGTTTTTGACGATCATCGAGCTGGTGGCGCCGGTCAGGTGGGTGCCCATGTGCGCGCAGTAAGCGTCGAGCATCACCGGCTTGCCGCTTTCGCCGCGGTAGAGTGCCAGGTCGCGACCCCAGAAGCGCACTGCCATGGGGCCCTTATCCAGTTCGGAGCTTTCGGCGACGACAAACCACCCGCGTGGGAATTCGTTGGGGCCGAGACCGTATTCAGCTGCAGTTGCCATAATTCTGCACCTCCTTGTAGACTTATTGAGGCTGAATTATAGCTGCGGCGACTGGTTACTGCGGTTCAAGCAGGTAGTCTATTGCCGATTTGAGCAGCCCCTGGAAGACGGGATCATCCCATTCATCGTCATTGTGTCCCAAAGTTAAACCAATCACCTTCCCCTTGCCCCGAGGGGCTTCCCACATGACGACCTCATCGTCCTTGCGCTGCAGTCCGCGCAACAGCGGGGTGACTTCGGGTGTGACGTAGTGACTGTTGTATAAATCCGTTTTCTCGGTGGTGTAACCCTCCGCGATGTTCAGTTGTAGCGGCGCATCGGCGACGGGTACGAGGGTGATCGGTTTCTTGGGCCCGAGCTTGGTGCTAGCAATACCGATGAAGTCACCCCATGCAGGTAGGCTGCTGTCAGGATGATCCTGTTGCCACTGTTCGAGGGTGCGTTTATTGGCCCTCGCTTTCCCCAGAGTGTTGCCGGGAATCGGCTTACCCTTCTTAAGCGTATCCCACCAGCTGTGCATGGCGCAGTGCACCAGTAATGCGGGCAGGCCGGCGCTGACGATCTGTTCGGTCAGATTGGTCATGGCGGCGGTCTCCGGAGACCGCCGGTATCGTGCCGTTCTCGATGCTGGATGAATGGTACTTCAATATGCGTTTTCGCGATGAAGCCGTTGTCGATATTCTCAGTGCGATCGCACTTGAATCAACCATGAAGCGCCGCAATGACCCCCGCAGCGGCAACGATGCTGTGCGCAAGCTGGTTGCGGACGGTGTGCCCCAGGTGGTGGCCTGGGGCTATGAGCGCCCCGGCGGCGGCCGCGGCTTTGGTTATATGGGCGGCCACTTTCACAAGAACTGGCAGAATGATAATGCCCGCAACCTGGTGCTCAATGCGATTGAGTAGACGATGGCGCGCTAAGCCCGGCGGCCTCCTCGCGGCGCTCAAAACTGCGCCCCAGCGCTACGCCGGTACCCGCCCACAGCAGGGCAATGCCAGCGCCAACGCCGGCTGCTGCGCCCAGGCTGAGGCCCAGCCCCTGGGTGAGTAGCGTGAACGCCCAGGCGTTAAGCATATCCCCACCCCGGTATACCACTATATCGATGACCGGTTTGGCCTTGAACCGGGTCTCGCGATCCACCGCGGTAAACAGCATCTCCCGGGCAGGCCTTGAGACGGCGTAATTACCCACACGCCTGACCACCTGAATGGCAATCACCGCTGCCACCGACGGAGCCGCCATAAGCAACAGCATGCCGACACAGATCAGCATGGGGACCGAGGCTAGTGTGAACGGCAGCCCCATGCGGGTAGCGATACGCCCTGTGACAAACATCCCGATGATCAGGGTCAGGGCGTTGACCAGCAGATCCACCTGAGCCCAGATCTGGGCGCGCTCCTCGCGGGTGTAGTCCACCATCAGGTTCTTCAGCTCGAAATAGACAAAGGAACTGATCGATGTATACAGCAGAATGAACACCCCGATGCCGAGCAGAAAGGGGTTCTTCACAAACTCAGCGAAGCCCGCAAAGGGGTTGCCGCCCACGTATTCGAAATCTGTACTACTCGCGTGCACAGTCTGATTGTGTAGTTCGGTCGACTTCAGGTGTTGCACCCAGATGACCAGAGGCAGTGCCGCGAGTATCACCACGGTTGATATCAGCAGCATGGCGTCCGTGCTACTGGTGCCGGCCAGCAGCGAGGCAAACGCGGGACCGCCGATCGCGCCAACGCTGGCGCCTGCACCAATAAAGGCAAATAGCCGTTTCGACTGCGGCTGGCTGAAGGTGTCGGACATAAAGCTCCAGAACACCGAGATATGGAACAGCGCAAACAGGCTGACCCAGACATAGAAACTCTTATCGACCAGGGTGCGGTCCTCGGCAATTTGGGTGCCGACATAGAACAGCGCAAACGTCAGGCCGAAGAAGGCATACACGCCGGGAACCAGCTTTTTGACCGAGAAACGGGCTACAGCAGCACCGTAGAGTGAGACTGCCGCGGCGCTGAAAAAGAACGTGAACGTCCACAGCCAACTCACTTCGGCATCGGTCCAATCGCTGGCCATGGCATCGCGAACCGGGCGCAGCACGTAGTACGACGCCATAAGTACCAGTACCAATGAGAATGACGCCAGCGTGGCGCGAACCTCTTCGGGGCGGATGTCGCAGGCGCGGGCCAGCAGTCGCTGCAGCGCGCTCTCGTTAGCGGCCATCAGGCGGGTAGCGCCTGGAATACGCGCAACATTTCCTCACGCTGTTTGGCGTCCGGCACCGGCCCGACATTGGCACCCATATTGTCCGCCATGTGGTGTGCCTTGGACGTGGCTGGAATCAGGCTGGTCACCGCCGGATGGCCAATGATGAACTTCAGGTAGAACTGGCCCCAGCTGGTGCAGTCGAGATCTTTGGCGACCTCGGGCAGCGCCTGGTTGCTGGATCGCTTGAACAGCGAGCCGCGCTGATAGGGGCGATTAATCATGGTGGCGATACCGCGGCCCTGGGCCAGTGGCAGCAGAGCGTCTTCAGCGGTGCGGTTGCCAATATTGTAGGTGAACTGGACAAAATCCAGCGGTTCCTTGCGCATGATCTCCAGCAGAGGTTCGTGGTCGCGGCCGTGCGAGGTGGTAATGCCGATATAGCGAACCTTGCCCTCATCCTTCCACTGTTTGAGCGTGGCCAGTTGGGTCTGCCAATCGACCAGGTTGTGGACGGCGATTAGGTCGAAATTCTCCACCGCCATGCGTTTTGCAGACAAGTCCATCTGAGCGATACCTTCATCGCGGCCCTCGGTCCACACCTTGGTTGCGGCGAATACCGAAGGCGAGGCGCTCATGCTTCGCAGTACGTCGCCAACCCGGGATTCGGCCTGGCCGTACATGGGCGACGAATCGATGACCGTGCCGCCTGCGGCGAAGAAAGCTTCCATGACCTTGGCGAGGCGAGCTACGGTGGCCTCATCTGCGCCGGCGTCGAAAGTGCGCGAGGTGCCCATACCGATGACGGGTATGGTCTCTCCTGTGCTGGGAATAGGGCGAACAATAGTGGCGGGGGCCGCGCCGGAGACCGGGAAAGGCAGCGCCGCCATGGCCGCCAGTGAGGCTCCAAATTTGACTGCGTTTCTGCGAGTGATCATGCGTTGGGTTCCTTGCGGATATAGAGACAGTGTTCCAGCCCCCCAGGCGACGGTCAAGCGACTGCCCTGGGCACACCAGGGCATGGTTTTATGCCAGGCCGTAGTGGTTGTCTGTGTTGACGGGGAAAATGTCCTGGATTCTGACCACCGGCACCGAAAGAAAGTTCACTGCCTGCTCGCAGAATCCTGGCGACGTAAAAAAGGTGTAATGGAAGGCACTACTACTATACTGCTTAAAAGCGATTGATCATTGCTTGTTATGCGGGGCTTTGGAACCCCTATTGTTGGAGTGATACATGCTGGAAATTTTCGCACTGATTGTGCTGGGAGTGCTTGTGGCCACGGCTATATGGCTGGTGGTAACCATTGGCAATATCCCTGGGAATATGGCGCGGGCGGTCAATCATCCCCAGGCCGACGCCATTTCGGTATTGGCGTGGATCGGTTTGCTCACGCTTGGACTGGGCTGGTTTATCGCGTTGGTCTGGGCAAAGACCAAACCGGTATTTGCCACGGCCGAGCTTGAACAACGCGTGGCGGAACTGGAGCGTCAGTTGGAGCAGAAGGAGCCGGCCGCATGATTGCCTTTATATCCATTTGCTATGCGTTGCTCTACATCCTGATATTTAACAAGCTGGGTATCCTCAAAAAAACCATCGGCAACATCGCAGCATTCGCCGGTGTGGGGGTGGTGTTGATCGCCAGTATTGTCTTCATGTGGTACACCTTTGCGCCGATAAGCTCCGATGCGCGTATGTTCAGGTTTATTATTCCGATCGTGCCAAATGTGCGCGGCGAGGTCGTTGAAGTGCCGGTCCAGCCCAATACGCCGCTGAAGCGCGGAGAGGTGTTGTTTCAGATCGATCCGGAGCCATTTGAGATCAATGTTCGCCAATTGGAAGCGCAAGTAGCCCGTCATCAGGCAGAGAGGCGCCTCGCTCAGGTTAATGTGGAGCGTGCGGAGAAGTTGCTGCAGGTGCAGTCCGCCGCCCAGATCGATGTCGATACCTGGACGGCGAACCTGGATATTGCCGATGCCGCCATTCAAAGCGCTGAGGCGCAATTGGATAATGCGCGCTGGCAGTTGGGTGAAACGACCGTCACGGCACCCTATGATGGCTACGTTGTGAATCTCCAGTTGCGCCCTGGCGGGGTGGTGACAACCATACCGCTGGCATCACCGATGGCGTATGTGTCGACAGAATCGAGCATGGTATTGGCCAGTTTCAGTCAGAGTGCGGTACGCAGAATAGCGGTGGGTGACGCTGCTGACGTGGTATTTACCAATGTGCCCGGGCGCACGTTCTCGGGTACGGTTGAGCGCATAGTCGGTGCCAGCAGCGGTTCGCAGTTCGCGGCGTCAAGTCAGCTGCCAACGTTGACTGGGGCCCCGGCAAATGATCGCTGGGCCGTTCTGGTGGACTTGGATGACAAAGAGTTTGCGCAGCAATTAGCTCAGGGCGCCGGTGGTGCGGTAGCTATTTATACATCTGCGGGTAAACCGGTCCACGTCATCAGTAAAGTGGCCGTACGGATGAAAGCCTGGCTGGGATACCTGACCTCTCCCTGAGGTCATAGGTTCAGAATGTACTCACTTCTGGCCGTCATTTGCCTCCTGGTTTTTCTGTTCAGCCTTGTCGCGAAGCGGGCTGAACGGTCTATGTTTACCGGTCCCATTCTGTTTCTGCTTGCGGGAATGTTGCTGGGTGAGGCGGGTGCAGGTTGGGTGTCGCCGCAGATTACCCCTGATGTACTGCGCGTGCTGGCGGACATTACGCTGGCGCTGTTGCTGTTTGCCGATGGTGCTCACTCGGATCGGGCATCGTTGCGCGATCACGCCCAGTTGCCTGTGCGTATGTTGGCCATTGGTATTCCCGGCTCCATCTTGCTGGGTGTGGCCGTGGGTATTGTGCTACTGCCGGCATTTGATCTCTGGCAGCTGGCCATTATGGCGACAGCGCTGGCCGCGACGGATGCAGCCCTGGGCAAATCGGTCGTCTCTGATCCCCGTGTTCCCACGTATATCCGCTCCACCCTGAATGTCGAGAGCGGTCTTAATGATGGGCTGTGCGTGCCCATCCTGCTGGTGTTCATTGCCCTCAGCCAATCACATCATGGCGATGAGCCAGGCATGATAGCGCTTGCGCTAACAGCCCAGGAAATTGGCATCGGCCTGCTGGTAGGGCTGACCGTGGCAGGCCTGGGTTTCCAGTTGATTGCCCTTGCGAAAGCACGTGGGTTCATCAACAGTCTCTGGAAGCGGGTGCCCACGGTTATGTTGGCGTTACTGTGCTTCGCTCTGACTCAGTCGCTGCACGGTAGTGGCTACATCGCCGCTTTCTCTGGCGGATTGCTGTTTGGGCATCTGGCACGCCAGCGAGTGCATCACATGGTGGTGGATGCTGAGGGAATAGGCGAAGTCCTGGGGTTGACCACCTGGTTCCTGTTTGGTGCTGCGGTTGTACCTATCGTCTCCCAGCGGCTCAGTTGGGACGTGGTGGCCTATGCACTTTGCTGCCTGACCTTTGTACGTATGGTGCCTGCGCTGGTGTCTCTCATCGGCAGTGGCGTGAGTATGAAGCACGCTTTATTCATGGCCTGGTTTGGGCCCCGTGGGCTGGCTAGTATCGTCTTCGCGATAATTATTCTTCACGAGCAGGTCAAAGAGGGCGATGACATAGCAGTGATCATCGCCTGCACGATATTCCTCAGCGTGATTCTGCACGGTTTAAGCGCTGCTCCATTGGCGCATAGATTTACCAAGTCCTGACGAAGCCAGCGAACTGCTGGCGCTGTATGCGCAGCTATGCTCCGCTGATCTATGAGGTTTCCTTGGCCAGGCGAATTTCGAGCGGTTTCAAGGTGTCCAGATGAACATCCCGCTGCGGGAAGGAAATGACAATACCCGCTGCGTTGAACTTGTCATTAATGATAGTGCGCAGCTCGGTCCAGGCGCGTGGACGTTCTTCCGGCACGTAGCAGCGCAACCAGAGCAGCAGCGAATTGTCGCCGAAGTCCTCAAAGGTGGCTGTGGGCTCTGGCTCAGTCTGTACCAGCGGTACCTCGCGAGCGGCTTCCAGCATCAAGTCCATGGCTTTGCGAACATCCGTTCCATAGGCTACACCGACGGGAATCACCACCCTTACATTGGATTCCGACAACGACCAGTTAATTACCGGCGTGGTGATCAGTTCCTTGTTGGGAATAAGATGTTCCTTGCCTTCGAAGGTCTGCAAAACCGTGGCTCGAGCGTTAATGCTCTTCACCGTACCTTCGGCGCCGCCGACACTGATAATGTCGCCTACCCTCACGGGCCGTTCGAAAAGTATAATCAGGCCGCTGATAAAGTTGGCAACAATTTCCTGCAGGCCAAAGCCAATACCTACACCCAGGGCGGCCACCAGCCACTGCAATTGCGACCAGTCCCAGCCCACCGTCGCGAGGAACATTGAGACGCCGATGGCGACAACGGCGTATTGCATAATAATGCTGCTGGCGTAACGCGCGCTGGCGCTAACGTCGACCCACTCCAGCAGGAATAAGGTGACTAACGACGGAAGGTGCTTGGCGACCAGTGCGGTCACCACCAGAATGAAGATGCCTACCACGAGATCCATCAGAGTGACGGTGCGCAGGGCGCCCGTTGGATCAGAGGGATCATCCACTTGCCAGAGTCCCACGGAGTCGAGCAGGATGGAGCCCGGCAAACTCGGAGACCAGATAATCCACAGGCCAGTGCCCAGCGCGACGAATCGGATCAGCATTAGCAGCTTGTCGTGTGCTTCTGACAGCGATTCCACATCCACCAGGTCGTCGATTTCCAGGCCGGTTTCATCACCGTCCTCTTCCCTGGCGCGCAGCTCTTCCTTGGCTTTGCGCTCCAGGCGCGCACGGAGGATGAGCAGTGCGCGCTCGAAAATATCGTTGAAGATTTTGACTGCGAAGACCAGCACGATGCTGAGGATGATGGCGTCCAGGTAGATCTTGGCGGCAAACAACAATCCCAGGGTGAGCATGCCGAGGGTGATGGCGGGCAGCAGTATCATGAGGCGCAGGAAGACGCGCAGGTTGCGGTTGTCGTGAAAAAGAGGGTCGCGAAGCAGCCGTAAACTGATGGTAATAATCGTAATGGCTACGGCCGCCGTTGAGGTGGCCCCCAGTGGGCCGCCGCTGGATGCCGAATCCAGTTTCAGCATAATGGTTTCGATCAGCAGTGCAATAAGAATCAAGGGGCCAGACCAGCGCAGTTCTTTGCGTAACACTTCCAGCATACGCGCGTCCCATTTCAGGAAGCGCCGGCCAATGCCCATGGGGCTGAGCAGTTCCTTCACCAGTAACAGGGCATACAGCCCGACCGCCACGAACTGCAGGGCGGGCGCGAGCGCCTCATACAATGAACTGGTTTGTGGGAGCTGATAGAGGAGCGCGCTGGCGATGTAGACGGCGAGCGGTATCGGCAGCACCAGCAGAGCGACGAGGCAAAGGCAAAGGAGAATGTTGCTCAGGGTTTCTGCGTTGAGCAGCGCCGGTTGAGCCAGACGGCCGTTGTATATCGATTTAAGGGGCCTGTGCAGGGCAATGACGGCGAACAGTAGCGCGAGTAATACCGACCCCCAGTCGTGAATCTGATAGCCGCGCAGAAGCACGCCTGGGAGATTAAGCCAATCGTCTACTGACGAAACGCTAGCCATCTGGTTGATCAGGGCGCCTGCACCGATGAAATTGAAGTTGCGCACCCACATCAGGTTGCCAACCAGAAAGCGTTGAAAATCATTGGCGACCAGAATGAGGTTGCTGGCAGACTCGTTGTTGTTGAGCAGGTTCTGGATGAGATCGCGCAGCGAGTTGAGATTACTCTCAACCAACTGACGGCGCTGATCGATCATTTGAATGACGAGTTCGCGACTCTCGGTATCGTCTGGCGATAGTGTCGCGAGAATCTCGGAGTTGTAGTCGCGACTGCCGATAATTTTGCGCAACTCTTCGTCATAGTCGATGTAGTAGAGTGACAAATTAGCCACCCGGTCATTGTTGTTGCGCACCTGACGTCGAATACTGTCTGTGTTGGGTAGGCTCTCGAGCATCTGGATCATGACCCGACCGAGAATCTCCTTGCGCCCGGCCACATCCAGCCGACGTTTCATGAGCGAGTAATCTGATTCCATGCTCTCCAGCTGACGCTTGATCGCGTCCCCCTTGGAGACCGCCTCATCGTTATCGTGAGCATGCTCGCGAGCTCGCTCAGCGAGCACGCGATTGTGTGCGGCAAATTCGCGCAGCTGCGGCGCCAGGTTGCTGATCTGTTCTTCCAGCTCGGTGGTGTTTTCGACCTCTTCTTCGGCGGCTTTGCTACGGGCACTCTCTGCTGCTGTGCGCAGGGCAGCCAGCTCCTGATCGGCGTGCTCGAGGTCGTATGACACCTTTGCCGATTCCGCTGAGCCGATCTCCATGCGGGCCGGGCGCGTCAGCAGGTCAACTTGCAATCGGTGCTGCTCTGCGTGCAGCGCCTGATCGCGAGCGCTACGCAGCGCGTTTTTTACGCGCTCTTCCAGCGTATCACCGGTCATGGTGGGTGCTGCGGCGTTCTGGGTCAGCAGGCCCTTGAGTTCCGTGAGGCGGTTCTGAATGTTATCGCGTTGCTGCGGCCACTCGTCCAGTTCCGTGCGCAACTCGTCGCGACGCTGAGCGAGGCTGCTGCGGCTGGCCTCTAACAGCGTAATCTCGCTTTCTAGTTGTTCCAGTGTTGCATCGGTCGGCACTAGGCTATCCGCCTCGGGTGCCTCGCTGCGTAACGCGTCCAGGGCGCGCTTGAGGCGCTCGGCTTTTTCGGGTGCGGACTTGGCCAGGGCATTGAGTTGCTCGGCCTGCTCGGTATTGCTCTGGGCGTCGCGGAGCTGTTGCTGGGCGGCCTCTAGTTGGGTGATGAACTGGGTTTTGGCCTCATCGCCCAGCGCAGTGTCCAGATTCACCTGATCGATTAACGCGGTGAGTTTGTCCTGAGTGATTGGCGCTGGCTCGCTGGTTTGCTGCGCATTGACACTGATGGCCAAAAGGCACAGAAATACTAGGTGTGCAAAGCTCCATTGCAAGCGTGTCATCCCGTTACTCCTGTGTCCGGGCCACCTGTCAGTCCCGGTTGAGTTCTGACCTGGCTGTGGCTAGCAGGTCTGTGAAAATACGAAAGCTTTCATTGGCAGACAGGCGTTCCTTGACCAGTAAATCAAACGCCTCCTGTTCCAGTGCGTCCAGTTCGCCGAGGCGTTCCGTGACCGATCTGGAGGCGTCCTGCCGAATATCCATGATTCGAGTATAGAATACGTCAATCCGATCTTTCTTGGTTCGCTCGCGCCAGCGTGCAAACGCCAGAGATGCTGAGATCAACAGGAACGATACATATACCAGCATGTTGATAGTTTCGGCGTACCTTTCGATAAATCCAGGGTTGTCTCGCTCAAAGTAGGCGCGAGCCCCGCGGTGCAGCGGAAAACTGAGGTCCAGGGGGTCGAAGGATTCGTTGATGCCGGCAAACAAGTGAGGTGCAATGGCGGTGAAGCGTGGTTTCTGCTCCAGAAACGTGCGCGTCAGTTCGTAGATGCTGGCCTCAGAGACATCCTTGCGGGCGATGAGCAGGGTGTCGACGGCGACTGTGGCAATGTCGGTTTCGTTGCCTGGCAGATCATAGGTTAGCGCCGGTATGGTTTTGGGCTTCATGTTTGGTGCAGTGTAGCCGATACCTTCTTTATAAAACTTGCCCTGCGGGTTTAGTTCATTATCCAGCGATACCAGTGAGTAGCCGGGTGTGGCCCAGGGGTGTTGCTGGGGTCGATGGGGCCGAAGTACACGATGATGTCTGTGGTGCCAGGGTCAAAGGCTTCGCTGATCGTGTACTGGTCTGGTGTCAGCCCCATGCGATGGGTGACCAGTTCGATAAAGCGGATGCCGGCAGCGGAGCGATTGGCAACATAGAAATCTGCCCCGTTGAGTGGGTTGCCCAGGTCTTCAGGCTCGAGGTCATCCCGGGCGAGTATATGCAGGACACTTTCGAATACGGGTAGCACCGTGCGTAAGCCTTCAACAAAGGGCGTACTGTTTTCGAGGAGTGCGAGATCGGCAAGGTCAGAGGTGAGCGCGTCCACCGACGATGTTCCCGGCGGCGCCTCCGCCGGAATGAGCGTCAGTCTTGATTGGTCTTCGAAGATGGCGTGGACCGCGTCTGAATCGAATTGACGGTATTCGGCGATGGGTATGCGGGCAGAGCCCACGGTGGTGTCACAGCTGATTAGCAAAAGCGTGGCTAGCAGCAAGAGGGCGCGATAAGTCATTCGCTAAGTGTAGGCCAAAGGCTTGTTCAGCGAAACGCAGTGTCGGCGCCATGGCCGAGCTCAGTGTTCTATGCTGATAGAGCGCAAAGTGGGAAGCTCCGAGGAGGCTACTCATGTTTTTTCTGCGTCTTTTACGCCTGGCCTGGCTGCCAGTCTGCCTGTGCATGTCGCACTCGGCTATGTCATCAGAGAGTGCAGATGTATCGCCTGCTACCGATGAGGTGGTTTTGAATAATGGCTCGCGCTTCGTTGGTGAGCTCACAGATATGCGTGATGGAGCTGTACAGTTTGAAACGGAGTTGCCAGCACGCTGGAAATTGCCGTTGAGCATATAGCCTCGATAACTACTGGCGGTGCGGTTTTGGTGCAGATGGCTGATGCATCGGTTATCGAAGATTTGCCGCTACACATCGAGGGGCACGAGCTGCTAGTGCCCGGTGAGCAACTGCCTCTCCCTCTAGTGACCTTGCGTGTGGTCAATCCTGAACCCTGGGAGTTGGGCGAGGGCTATAAGTGGACGGTGGATATCAGTTTTGCGTTTTCGATTGAGCGGGGCAATAGCGATTCTTACGAATTGGATTACGCGATGAACACTGTGTGGCAGGGCCAGGATGATCGCTACATCCTCAAGCTCAGGGGTGAGCTTGATGAAGCCAACGACAATAAGAATGCGGACAACGGGAACATTATCGGCAAGTACGATTCCTATTTTGATCCGCCGGATGGGGAGGCATTTAGCAGCCGCAATTGCTGGGGCTGGTACATGTACGCGGAGGAAGATCAGTTTGCAGACCTCAATTTGCGTTATTTTACCGGACCCTACATCGGTCGCGACTTTCTCACCCGGCCGAGGTTTAAGCTGTCTGCCGAAAGCGGCCTGTCCTATGTCAGTGAAGACTTTATCAACGCCCGTGATCAGGAGTATCCCGGTGCCACCTGGAATCTGTAGCTCAGCAGTGATTTTCTGGGCGGTGATTCCAGCCTGTATATGGATCAGCTGGGAGTGTGGAATCTGTCGGAAACGTCGGACGTGGTCATCAACACGTCTTTTGGCCTCTCTTTCCCATTGCTGCTGGGGTTCGAGGCCGCCGCGGAGATTCTTCTGGAGTACGATTCAGGAGCAGTGGAGGGCGTCGAACGCATGGATGAAACCTATGCCCTGCGGTTGGGTTATTACTGGTAGCGGCGCTGTAGGAGCAGCGCGGCTGTCACGCTGCACATGAAGAGGCGCTCGACGGCTACATCTTGGTGGTAAAGGTCAGCACAAACTGCGGACCTTCAATATCGATGGCCCCGACGGTGTCGGAGAAGTCCAGTTCCGCTGACATGTAGCGCACGCCAAAGCCTAGGTGCTTGCCCTTGGCATAGCGATAGTCGAGGCCGGCGCGCGCGTAGTAACCCACATCCCAGTCGGAGGCTTCCGAGCCGTTAACCACGATGGTGCCGCTGGGCGCCGCCACTTCTTCGTCTTCCAACTCCAGCTTGCCATACATCAGCATGGGGCCGGCGCCGGCATAGGCTGCCAGTTTGGGCGCCAGGCCGCCGCGTACATAGGCGCCCAGGTGCATTTCACCCAGGAACAGACCGTTGTCCAGATCAAAGCGAATGACGGCGCCATTGTCGCCGCCGATAACGCCTGAGACACGGGTGTCGCTGCTTTTCCAGGAAATGCTGCCGCCCGGATTAATGCCCCAGCGCCAGGTGTCACTGCCCCCCCAGGCGTATTCGGCTTCGAGGCCGCCGCCGAGCATGGATGAGGGGAATTCCACATCGGCGATCTCGCCGCCCAGTTCGTCCCAGCTTGCGCTCTGGTCATTCAGTTGCAGGTTACCGATAAAGCCCTGGTAGAGAGGTGCGTATTCAGTTTCCTGATCGGCATGGGTCGCCAGAGACGTCAGCCCGAGCATTGCCAAGCACAGGGTAAGGGGGAGTAGAGATTTCATCAGCTGTTCGCCAGCATCCATTTGCGTAGTCGGTTGGAGTCACCAAAGGGGGTGAGTTTGCCGAAGGAGTTGAGCAGCACGATAGAGACATCCTCGCCTTCGATATTGGCCTGCATGACGAGGCAGCGCCCGGCTTCGTTGATATAGCCGGTTTTGGACAGCTCGATATCCCAGCTGGCGTTTTTCAGCAGGCGGTTGGTATTGCCATAGGTGAGGTGGCCGCGACCGCGATACGGGTATACATCTTTGCGGGTGGTGGTACTGGCCTCGGTAATCAGCGGGTAGTCCTCGGCGGCTTCAATCATTTTGGCCAGGTCGCTGGCGGTGGATACGTTCTCTGACCTGAGGCCGGCGGGGTCTGCAAAGTGGCTGTTGTGCATGCCTAACTCGCGGGCTTTGCGATTCATGTCGGCGAGGAAGTTATCCATGCCACCGGGGTAGGTTCTGCCCAGTGCGGTGGCAGCCCGGTTCTCCGATGACATCAGTGCCAGCAGGAGCATTTCGCGGCGGGTCAGGCTGGCGCCGTATTCCAGGCGCGAGCCGGTCAGTCGGATCAGATCGCGATCGTCCTTGGTAATGGTGATTTTTTCATCCAGGGAGACGCCCGAGTCGAGAATGACAATGGCCGTCATCATCTTTGTGATGGAAGCAATGGGGCGAACGGTGTCTACGTCCTTGCCGTAGATCAGGTTGCCCTTGTCATCCAGCACAATCGCCGAGGCGGATTTCAGCCCCGGGTTGCCCGGTAAGTCGGTAAATTTCGAGGTGCCCGCTAGTGCGGATGTCGTTGCACAGGCCCAGATGGCCAGCCCCGTGCAGAGGTTTCTGGCAATTCGCATGGTCTTCACGTCCCGCATGGGGTTAATAATAGTTTTTGTCCATTTTGCCCCAGCGAGGGCTAAATCACCAGCATCAGCCGGGCTCTGACTCGGCCCCTGCTTCCACCCGTAGCAGGCCCCGGAAGGCCCGGCTGGCGGTGGCATCGCCGGCCAGCACCCGCGAAACATCCTGGGCAATAGGCATCTCCACGCCATGTTGGGCCGCCAGGGCCATGACCGCCGGCGCACTCTTCGCGCCTTCGGCCACCATGGTCATTTCCTCGATGATCTCTTCCATGCTGCGCCCCTTGCCCAGCTCAATGCCCACGTGGCGGTTGCGGCTCTGGGCGCTGGTGCAGGTGGCAATCATGTCGCCCATGCCCGCTAGGCCCGCAAAGGTTTCTGCGCGGCCGCCCATGGCGGTGCCCAGGCGGGTGATTTCTGACAGGCCGCGGGTAATCAGTGCTGCCCGGGTGTTATCGCCGGCACCCTGGCCGTCGCCCATGCCCACGGCAATAGCAATAATGTTCTTGAGGACGCCACCCAGTTCGCAGCCGATCACATCGGTGTTGGTATAGACCCGGAACAGACCGCTCTTGAAGACTTCTTGAAGTTCCTTGACGATGATTTCATCTTCCATGGCAATGACGCTGGCCGCTGCTTGCCCGGCCATAATCTCCCGGGCGAGGTTGGGGCCGGTCAGCACGCCCACCGGGTGCCCCGGCAATTCCTGTTGGATGATTTCCGTCATGCGCAGCTGGGTGCCGCGCTCGAGGCCCTTGGTCAGGCTGATCACAGGCACCCAGGCACGAATGTGAGTCCTTACTTCCTGAAGCACGGTGCGGAAATTCTGTGAGGGTATGCCCATGACAATCACATCGGCACCGGCGACCGCCGCGCCAATATCACCGGTGGCTTTGAGGTTGTCGTGAAGTTTGGCGCCCGGCAGGTATTTGCTATTCCCGTGCTGTTCATTGATCTCGGTGACAGTGCCTTCGTCGCGCGCCCAGATTGTCACGTCGGTGTTGCGGGCGACCAGCGAGGCCACGGTGGTGCCCCAGGAACCACCGCCGAGAACGGCGACCTTCAATTGTTTCATGCAGTGCTCCTTACACAGACCCGCTATTGGCGACACCAATCGCCCTGATGACATCGATGCGCCTGATCATTTCGCGCAGCTCGCGTGCGACTTCCAGGCGTTTTTCCTTGAGGTCGTCCGCGCCGCCCTCGGTCAGCTGGCGGCTTTGCAGCATTTTATAGGCATTCTTGAACAACAGCTTGCCGATAGACGATTCGCTGGAAATGCGCCGCTGTAGATACACCTGGCGGCCATACGTAAGTGCATCGGCAATACACTCTGCCTCTTCCAGTGACTCATACGCCTCCTTGCGCGCCAGCATGGCGGCGACCACTGAGTAGGCTTCGGTATAGGTCAGCAGGGTGACGTGGGCGACCAGCGGCGTCATGTTCTGGAGTAGCGCGCCAAACCCGGCGGCACCCTGGCCGACGAGGGTCTCCCAGTCTTCGCTGTAAAGCGACATCTCGTCGCGAATCTGCTGGTGGAATTCTTCGGTCGGTGCGTAGAAGAACTCGAACTTGAACAGGTCGCGCATCCGGTCTACCTCGCGCCAGAACACCTCCAGCGCCCAGCTCTCGGGCATTTCGGTGGCTTTGACCAGGGCCAGTTCGATAATCGCCTTGTTGACGAAGAAATGAATGACAGTATTGCGGTAGTAGCTGGCGACTGGATGCTGCTCCAGACCAATGCCGTAGACGACCTCCGGGCCTTCGTCATAGCGGGTGACGATGTTCTCGTCGATCATAATGCCCAGTGGGCCTTCAAGGTGATCACCGAATGCACGGTCGAAATCCGGTGAGATGCGCAGCTGGCGGCTCTCTGCCCAGGCCAGCAGGGCTTCGAGGTCCGCCACCAGTTCCGCCTCGGTGAGCGCCTTGGGCGCGGCACCCAGCAGGCTCATGGTGACCAGCGAGGGCAGGGTAATCGGGGTGACCTGATTGGCTTCCACCGCCACCTCGAAGGCGATCTTGGATAACGCCAGGCGGTCATCGGGGTCGGGCGCCTTGTTGAGTACGACCGGTTCGCCGATATCCATGTAAACCTTGCCCATGGGGCGGGCGAGGCTGCGTACATAGCCGACAAACCACTTCAGGGATTCAGCGCCCTTACCGCGGCCGGTCTGCTCCGTGGCGTATTCCTCGACATCGCGAATAATGTCGTAGCTGATCGAGACGGGGATGATATGGATGTTTTCTGCCCCGGTGTAATAACAGGCCTCCATCACATACTTCAGCAGGCCGTAGCGCGGCGGCATGAGTTTACCCATGCGTGAGCGGGTACCCTCGAAGGACCAGTTCATCGGGAAGCGCTTTTCCATCAGGTAGCCGATGTAGTGGCGCAGAGTGATTTTGTACAGCTCGTTGTCCTGAAAGCTGCGCTTGATGAAAATAGCGCCGGCGCGGTGCAGCAGGTGGCCGAGAATGGGGAAATTGAGATTCGCCCCGCCAAACATATGCGGCATGGGGAAATCGTTGTCGTACATGACCTTGGGTACGACCATGCCGTCGAGATACGTCTTGTGCGTCCACAACAAAATGGAGGGGTGGTTGCGTACTACGGTGCGTGTTTTCTCAAGCGCCGCCTGGTCGTAGACAATGTCTTCTTCGTAGCCCAGACCCAGGCAGAAGTTGTTAAAGCGGGCATAGAAGTCGATCCAGAAGGAACTGGGCGTGGACACCATCTCCTCCATGTAACCGGCTGCCTCTTTCATGAGCGCGTCTTTCGACTTGCCCGTGGCTTCGGCCAGTGCATCGACCTCTGCGTTGTACTCGGCACTCGCCATTAGTGCCGCGGCCACGTGGCGGGGCATCTTGTAGCGACCACCTTTCAGCTTGCGCTCCTCGAGGTCGAGGACCACCGCCGCCTGGCGAGCTACAAAGTTGGCAAATTCTTCCTGGGAGACTGTCTGGTCTGTGCCCTGCTGATTCTGGAAGCGTGCCTGCAGGTTGGCCATGGTGTCTGGCGCGCCGGCGAGCAGATTGACGCGCTCCGGGTGCTCCTCGAGCACTTTGCGGCCTTTGCGTGGCGACGGCTTGCGCGGGTCGCCGAAAACCAGATAGCGGAGTCGGCCGCGGTTGTCGTCAGATGACCAGTTGACGCGCAGCGGGGCAATAATGGTGTCTGCCGGCAGTGCCAGCGACATGACTAACTGGCCGCTGTCGAAGCCGGTGCGTTCGTCCTTGAGATCGATCACGACCTGGGGTGCATCGAAGGCGGCCGACGCATCGCTGTGTACCTCGATCCACTTGCGCAGTATCTCCTCGTCGAGGCTATTGCGCGCATCGAGAATAAACAGGACTTTCTGGTTGTTGCGATCTGGCCAGGGACTTTTATTGTCGTAGAACTGTTCCAAGGTCACGCGGTTTACTTCTCCTGCTGCTTGGCTTTCGATGTAGGCTTGGCCCTGGATTTTGGGGCCGCCTTCTTTTTAGCGGCGGGCTTTTTCGCGGCCGCCTTTTTCTTCGCGGGGACTTTACGCTTCTTGGTGGCGGTTTTTTTCGGGGCGGGCTCTTCGGCCTGACCCAGTGCCCGGGCAAACATATTGCGCACATCCCTGACATGATCGTCGATCGAGTCGAGTGCCCACTTGCTGGTGTCCACCGGCGGCAATACCTCGACATAGACGGTGGCCGGGCGGAACACGAAATCGCCTTTGGGTGCTACGTCACCGGCGTTGCGGATCACAATCGGGATCATCGGCACGCCGGCCTGCATGGCAATATGGAAGGCGCCTTTCTTGAAGGGGGCCAGTTTAGGCGACACGGTGCGGGTGCCCTCTGGGGCCAACACCACAGATTTTCCTTCCACCTGCATGGCCTCGACGAGAGGTTCCATCGACTCGATAGCACTCTTGGCATTGCTGCGGTCGATGAAGACCACACCGCCCATTTCCATCACTTTGCCAATAATAGGCTGCTCAGACTTGATCTCTTTTTTGCCGATCCCGGCAATATCCCGACGCAGCAGGCGGGCGCAAATGACGACATCCGCTTTACTCTGGTGATTGAACACGAATACCGCGGGCCGGTGTGACCAAAGGTGTTCTTCGCCTTTGACGTTGAGGTCCAGGCCGATCAGCGCTGAGGCTGTGTCGGCAAACAGCGAAAACGAGAAGTTGTTTGAGGCGCGCCGCGAGCCGGTGAGGGCGTAGATCGGTAGCCCTGCAGCAAAACTGGTGACCAGGCTGCTGGTGGCGGCAACCGAACGCACAAACTGGGTAAGGCTGGGGCGGCCACGGCTGCCGAAGTGGGCGACGGGCCAATGTTTCTTCTGGGCAATGCGCTCCAGTTTGTCGCTGGGGTTGAGAGGGCGTGGGTGGCCCACGCGCTCGAGCAACAGAATGTCGTCGGTGCTGTCCGAGTAAAAGAAGCTCTGATCGAGGTCGCCATTGACCTCCGCCGCGAGGTCCTCGGCGGCATCGACCTTGCCCTGACCGAAGCAGGTAGGGCTGACCACGCTACCGGTAAATTTACCGTTGGCCACTTCCAAGTGCGTGCACATCACATGCTCGATATCGAGGTCGCGGGCGGCGGGCTCCACCTGGTACGGGGTGGCCGAGGAAATAATCGATACCGTGTGGCCCTTGGCGATATGTGCATCAATGAGGGCGCGGGATTCCGGGTAAACTTTGCGGGCAATCTGTTTGTTGTACAGCTTCTCGCCGACCTCGTAATAGGTGTCTTCATCGATGCCGCGCATGAACTGGGCGTTGATGGCCATCATGCCGGAGAAGCCCAGTGAGCCCATGCCGAAACTGGTCATGGCTGACATCAGCTCGACAAATTCGCGCGGTGACAGGTCGCCCCTGCGGACCTGCTCACGGATAAAAACAGTGGCCGAGAAACCGGAGATGATGGTCCCGTCGAAGTCGAAAATGGCAAGAATGTGCGGGCCGGAGGGAGACTTCTCGATGTCCTCGAGAAGTTGATCGATATTTGCCATGGAACAACTCTGCAATGGTTAAGCGTGAAGAATAGCGTAATTACATGCGCAATGTATCGGCGTGTGATCGCAAGCGTGACTCAGGCCCGGATAAGGAGGCGAAAAAAAGCCCCGGCGCAGTCCGTGCGCCAGGGCTTGTGTGAGGGGCAATGCTTTAACTTGTTGCCTTTGTAGGTCTTTCCGGCCCGCTACCGGATCAGGTCCCTCTGGCCTTGATGGTTGTCTCTGACAAACGCCCATCAGCGTCCCCCTAAGGTAACTTACCTTCGCGAAGCGCACTCACCCCATGCGTGAGTACGTTTCAGCAAGTTACGGGGTGAGTATAAGAACCTGAAATCAGAGGGCAAGAAATAACGCCATGATATTTTTTTATTCCTGTTTATAACCTTTGGTTATTTCTTTTTGAACAGCAGGGTCATGCGGTCTGATTCACCAATGGCTTCCATGGCCGCCCGCTGCTCGGGGTTGTCTTTGCTGCCACGCAGGCTGGGGGGTAGGCGCCAGACCACATCTTCGGCGCCTGGCTTGTCCTTGGGATTGGCGTTGATTTCGCTGGAGGCCACCAGTTCAAAGCCCGCTTCCTCGAACATGCTGATCACGTCAGACTGCTTCAGGTAACCGCGGCTGCCATCGGCGCCTTCAGCGGGGGCACTCTCGGGCAGGCGGTGCTGGACTACTCCCACCATGCCGTCATCGGCCAGCATGGCGCGAACACTCGCCAGGGCCTGGGTGCGGGTACCCGCCTTGGCTTCAAACCGGTTGAGGTTGTGCAGTGCGCGCACGAACAGGAATCGATCGACCGTGCCGATGGCATCCTCGGGCAGGGAGTTGAAGGTAATCCCCTTGGCGTTGATGCCGTTATCGGTGAACCCTGCAACCTTGTTGTCAAAATCATTGACGGCGGCGATGCGCTTTTTGACCCATTCCTCAGTCGCAAAGCTGAACATGGGCCACATACGGGCGACATAGTCGACACCATAGATGGTGCCTTCTGCACCCAGATACCCCGCCAGGATCTTGGTATACCAACCGCTGCCAGGCAGCGCCTCGGCCACGATCATGCCCGGTGCAATCTGGAAAAAGCTGATCGTCTCGGCAGGGTGGCGTGCACCATCGCGTGCGCGATCGGCTTCGCTGCGGGCTTCCACAACAGCCGTCAGGGCAGGATCGATGTCGCTGGCCAGGGTGGTCGTGGTGCCGGCAATCGACAAGGCTGCAACGGCGATGCAGGTTTTTACGAAACGCATGTGGGTTCCTCTAAGTAGGGGCCCGCTCGCATGGAGCCGGGCGCTGGGCGATGGATGACAAATGCGGACAATCTGAGCGTAGGCGGGTGTCTCTCCTGACAGTGTGCGCCTGTAGCTCAGTCCCTAAGGCTATATTGTTAGCGCTTTGTCGAGCCAGTGTAGCGGGGATTTCAGCCGGAATATATACTGCGCATCCATTCTCGGCGCACGCCTTGCAACAGGAAAATCCCGCTTGAACGCTTTGTCAGTTTCTCGGCTCGATTCTCAACCCCGGCGAATTCTGCTGGTGCTGCCGACCTGGGCAAGCGACGTGGTAATGGCAACGCCTTTCATCCGCAGCCTCTTTGCCCACTTCTCCCAGGCTGAGATTCACCTGCTGATGCATCGGCGATTGCTGCCGGTACTCGAGGGTAGCCCGTGGATTAATCGTGTTCATTTTTGGGCACCGCGAACCAAAACTGCCGAGGCAAGAGCGGCCCAGCGCGAGCTGATTCATACCCTGCGTGGCTGTGACTTTGATCTAGCGGTTCTGCTCCCTAACTCTTTTCGCAGCGCCTGGCTTAGTTACCAGGCCGGTGCCCGCCGACGGATCGGGTTCGCCCGGGATGGTCGCGGCTTGCTGCTCACCGACAAGATCGCTGCCCCGAATCGTGTCAGGGGCGGTTTCCAGCCCATGCCTTTGTGCGACTACTACGGCGCTCTGGCCGAGGCGCTTGGTATGCCCCATCCGGGAGATCGCGTAGAACTGTTTCTGGTTGACCACGCCGATGCGGCAGTCGATGCCCGGCTCGCCCAGGCCGGTGTCAAACCTCACCAGCCTCTGGTGGTCGTGTCGCCCGGTGGTGAGCATGGGTCGGCTGAGTACTTCGCGATGGTGGCCGATCAACTGGCGGCGCGCTTTGATGTGGCTATCGTGATCGCGCCTGAGGCGGCTGATGAGTCTGTCGCCTCAGCGATGGCTGATGCCATGAACGCTCCTGCCTGCCTCTTGAATGCCCCCTGTCTCAGTATTGGTGAGCTGAAGTCGCTGATGGCAGACGCCGATCTCCTGCTGGGTGTCGAGGGCGATCTGCGCCAGTACGCCACCGCTTTCGAGACGCCGCAGGTCACGGTGTTTGGCACTAATGATCCGCGCTGGAGCGCGATATCCCACCGCCTGGAAATTGGTCTGGGATTCGATGGGCGCACTGCTGGCGGCGCCTCCCGATCGATCGATCGCAAACAGGTACCAACGATTGCGGTGGAAGACGTGCTGGCCGCCTGCGAGGCCCAGTTGAATACTGTTCTCTAGACGCAGGGTTTGCTGGCCGCTGGGGTCATGCTCCAGCGTTGTCGGTAGGGCTATAGTGGATGTCTGTTTCAGCCCTAATAAGAGATATTCACGATGGCAAAAGTTCTGATCACCGGCGCGACCGGGTTTATTGGCAATCACGTGACCCGGCTGTGTCTGGAGCGTGGCTACGAGATCCGTGCGATGGTTATGCCAGGCGAGGATCGCTCGCCCCTCAATGGCTTTGATGTCGAGTTTGTCGAAGGTAACTTGCTTGATCCCGATTCACTCCAGCGTGCCGTGCAGGGGGTGGAAAAGGTCTTCCACCTGGCGGCGTTGTTCGCCATCTGGACCAAAGATCCGGATCTCCATTACAAGATCAACGTCAACGGGACCGAATCATTGATGCGCGCGGCACTGGCCGCGGGCGTCGAAAAGGTGGTGTATACCAGCAGCGTTGCCGCCATCGGTATTCCCGGAAACGGCGCAATTGCCGACGAGAACACGCCCTTCAATTCATGGCCCTGGGCCAGCGACTACATCCTGTCAAAATACCTGAGCCACCAGTTGGTCAAGGGTATGGTCAGCGAAGGCCTGCCAGTGACCATGGTGATGCCCGGCCTGCCATTTGGTCCGGGTGATCGCATGCCAACGCCTACCGGCACCATGATTATCCGCACCCTGCAGGGCAAGATGAAAAATTACTGGGATGGCGGTGTGTGTCCGGTCGATGTGCGTGATGTGGCTGCAGGTCACGTTCTGGCGATGGACAAAGGGCGCATTGGTGAGTCGTATATTCTCGCCAACCGTGAAGGGAATATGTGTAACCTGGATTTTCTGCAACTGATCGGGCGCATTGCCGGCGTCGACAATGTGGCAACCACCGAAGTCTCAGGCAAGGTGATGCTGCGCGTTGCCCGGCTGGCCGAGATCTGGTCATCTATTACGGGTAAGGCCCCGATGACCACGGTGAAAAACACCCGCTATGTCCTGCAGCACGGTTATGTGAACCCCACCAAAGCCATCGAGGAGTTGGGCCTGCCGCAGACTCCGATTGAAACAGCGGTGCGCGATTCCGTCGAGTGGTTCCGCGCCAATGGCTATGTTTAGGCGCTGAGCACTTTCTTTCTGCGGCCTGCCACCGGATACTGGCCGGTATATCACTGACCACCCGGGTGGGCCGTATTCATGCGTCTGTTTGTGCCTCTGGCACTGCTTTTTATTGTGGCACTGTTGCCGCGGCTCTACAGCGCACAAACCCTGGGCTGGGATTGGGACGGCTCGGGCAGTTTTACATTGATCAACTTCGATGAAGGCGGCTCCTGCCGCGCGGCACTGGAGGGCTTTAGTTACTCGCCTTTCATCGGTTACCAGACGATTGCGCTGGCAAGCGCCAGCGGTGCGGTACCGCCTGGCGGAGCCGTGGACAGTGCCGCCTTGGCAAAGCGCTATTGCCACTCCCCCCTTCACATTCTGGTGGCGCGCAGTTACTCGGCGTTGCTTGGCGCCGCCTCGGTTGTGGTGCTGGCGTTGCTGGCTATGCAATTGGTGCCGGGTAATCCAGCGGTCGCCCTGTCGGCCGCTGCCCTGTTGGCCCTCTCTGGCTTTCATATCAGTCAGGCTCAAAGTGGTACAGTAGATGCTGCGTCCACGTTCTTTATTTATAGCTTTCTAGCCGTTCTGGCCTGGGCGCTTCGGCGCCGTTCGGCGCTTGCCTACGGGCTGGCGGTGCTGGCCTGTGTTGCTGCGGTATGGACTAAATACTGGGTCTTTGCCCTGTTGGCCTGGCTGGCCCTGATCCCCTACGACGGATGGCGGTATATACGCCTTGGTTTTAGCGGTGCACGCATTGTTCTGGTGGTTCTGGCTGCTTCTGTGCTGGTTGCGGCGATGGCCAATCCTGCCTGGCCCGCCTGGGGCTTGTTACCGTTGCTGGTGATCTATCTCGCTCTAGTGCCCTGGCGCAATGTGCCTTTGCCCATGGCGGCTTGCTGGCTTGCGTTGCCGTTCCTTTGTTGGGCGGTGCTGCAGATAGACCTTGTGGCCACCTATACCCAAGGGGGCGTCGCCGGCAAATTCGGCTCTGGTTATGCCGCGATTGGTGAGCACAAGTGGCTGCGCAATCTGTTCAATATTCCCATGTGGTTGCTGGTGGCGATTGGCTTGCCAGCGCTGGTGTTTGTGCCTCGCGGTATCGCCGAGTTTTCCAGATTGGATGAAGATCGCCGACTGTGGGTGTGCGCGTTGCCAATGCTTGGCTTCGGCTTGTTTATGGTGTTCCTTGCCCCGGTGACTTACTACCGGCATTACCTGCCTCTTCTGCCTGCTGTGGCCCTGCTCGCGGCACTGGGTTTGCACGCCACGCCGTGGGGGCAGCGGCGCTGGTTTCTGATGTTGTTCTTCGCCTGGCCCGCCGCGCTGGCGTGGGATATGGTCAGTGATTATCACAATGACCCGCGCAAGGCTTTGCGTCCCTGGAATGCGGCGCATCAGGACGCTCAGGTGTTCAGCAGCTATTACGTCAATCCGCCGCCTGGGCGCTATGCGTTGTTCCGCCCCGAATACGCCGCGGGTGAGGGCACTGTGCTGCGCCGGGCAGACTACTTAATTCTCAGCGAGAACTGGTATGACACCGCGTTTGCCAACGAGTTAAACGGCCCGCGGGTAAATGTGCCTGAGCGCCTGGTGAAAACCACGCCTGAATATGCGGCGTTTTATCGCAGTGCCCTCGCTGGTGAGCATCCGCTGCTGGTGCCGGACGTTGCCTATGACCTGCAACACTTTATGCCAGAATTGCTTTTCCATCGCGCCCTGTACGGCAATGTGCAGTTGTTTGTCGGTGATCTTAAAGTATTCCGAATTCGCAAGTGAGCATGCTACTGTGACCGCCATATAAAGAGCGGAGCATTGTCTTGCAAACCCTGACGGCGGTAGTGCCGGTCTATAACGAGGCGGAAGTTCTCGACGCTTTCCACGCACGTCTGACGGCAGCGTTAGCCGGACTGGATCTGGGCTGTCGGGTGCTCTATGTCGACGACGGTAGTGACGAGGCCTGCGCGGTTCGGCTGCGTGAGCTGGCGCACGAGCATGACAACGTCGGGCTGCTGGTGTTGAGCCGCAATTTTGGCAAGGAAGTGGCGATTAGCGCCGGGCTTGATCACGCCGAAGGCGACGCGGTAATACTGATTGATGCCGACCTACAGGATCCCCCCGAGTTGATCGCCACGTTTGTGGAGCAATGGCGTGCCGGATACGACGTGGTGTATGGGCAGCGTACCGAGCGGCGTGGCGATTCCAGACTCAAGCGTGCCACGGCTGCCGTTTACTATCGCGTTCTCAATGCGCTGAGCGAGGTTGAGATTCCGCAGGACGTCGGTGACTTCAGGTTGCTGAGCCGCCGTGCCGTGGACGCCCTCAATGCACTACCCGAAAGACACCGTTACATGAAAGGGCTGTACGCCTGGATCGGCTTTTCCCAGGCGGCTGTGCCCTATGTCCGCGAGGCGCGCGCCTCCGGCAGCAGCAAGTGGAGCTATTGGAGGCTGTGGAACTTCGCGATGGAGGGGATAACCTCCTTCTCCACATTACCCCTCAAGGTCGCCACCTATCTGGGCATGTTGGTTTCCAGCCTGTCGTTTATGTATGGCCTGTATATGCTGGTTAAGACGCTGATCTGGGGAAACCCGGTGCCCGGTTACCCGTCGCTCATCGTGATTGTGTTGTTTCTCGGTGGGGTGCAGCTTATGTGCCTCGGGGTGATCGGCGAATATCTGGCGCGCACCTATACCGAGAGCAAGGGGCGCGTGCTTTATCTCACCCGGGAGTATCACCCGCCTCGTGACTGACCCGCGCGATCGAACCGAACTCGCAGTAGCGCGCATTCTCCTATATTGCGCCGGTGCAGTGCTGTTTCTATCCTTTGGCTATACCGAGATGGCCGGCTCCGACCTGTGGTGGCATATTGCCGCAGGCCGGGAGCTACTCCAGACAGGGAGCCTGTGGATGGTGGATGACTGGTCGTTCACCGCCCGTGGCGATGACTGGCTAAACCACGAGTGGCTGGCGGACATTCTGTTCTATAGCTGGGTGCAGCTGTTCGGTCTGCCGTCGCTGGTGTTCTGGAAGTGGTTGGTAGTGATCGCCACCTTCCTGATGCTGCAGCGGGTGTTATGGCGTCAGGGCGGCAATGGTCTGGCGGCCTTCCTGGGCGCGGCCATGGCGGCCGCGTTAGCGGAGCCCTTCGTGGATATAAGGCCGCACCTATATACCTTGCTCGGCTTTGCCGTGTTGCTGTGGCTTGCCCTTGAGCGATCTCCCTCCCGCCTGTGGCTGGCACTGCTGTTTCTGGTCTGGGTAAACGTGCACGGCGGCTTCTTCTTCGGCCTGATGGCCCTGGCGATCCTGATCTTTCCCTGGCGTGATTTCAGCTGGCAGCGCTTTGCAGTTGCGGTGGTGACGGGCTTGGTGTGTGTGGCCGCGGCGGCGCTGAATCCTTCAGGGATAAAGACATTTCTGTATCCGCTGGTGTACGCCTTTGATCAGACTTCACCGTTTCGAGAGTTAGCCGAATGGCATTCCCCGTTCCGTCCAGGTGGGATTCAGGCGCCGCTGTTTTTCTACGTAATGTGGCTGCCGGCCTTTGCTGTTTTCTATGCCGTGCCTGTCGTACGCGAGCGCACCGGCGTGCCTTGGGCAGCGCTGGTGCTGTGTGCATTGAGCCTTGCCATGGCGTTGACCAGCCGTCGGTTTATCCCCCTGTTCGGTATGTCGCTAGCCTTGTTACTGACTCCACTGCTTGCGCTCGCATTGTCGTCGATTCGTCATCGCATTCTGCAGGTGGGCTTCGCGGCGGCATTTCTGTTGATAGCGCTGATGCGAATGCTGCCCTTCAATTTGCAGGCGGCGCCTAACTTCCACTACCTCACGGCTGAATACTCCTACCCCACAGATACGGTCGACTTTATGTTGGCCAATAATTTAAGCGGCAACGTATTTGCACTGTACAACTGGGGTGGTTATTTGCATTTACGCAGTGATGGCCAGTTGAGCGTGTTTATCGATGGTCGCGCGGATACGCTGTACACCGCCGGTGACTACTTCGCCTATCTCGCCGTGCAGCGCGCGGAGCCCGCTTGGATTACGCTGGTAGAGGAATCTGATGCGGATTATTTCCTGTGGCCGATAGGCCGCAGCGGCGGTGCCGAGAAGTATCGCCAGCTCGTGGCAACCGGGCGCTGGCGCGCGATCTACCAGGATTCGGTTTCCTGGCTGGCGGTGCGTGAAGGTGTGGATTTGCCGGTGGAAGTTGTCGCCCCGCCGGCGTCGCCACTGCACTTGCTCACGCAAGGTGTTCTCGCCGCAGGGGAGGGGCGCCAGGACGAGGCGCTGGCGATGGCCAACCAGGTTCGGGAAACACTCCCCTGGCAGCGCGGCGCCTGTCAGCTACAGCTGGATATGCTGCGCCGACAGGGCCGTCTGGATGCGGCTCAGGCGGTGTACTGGGATTGCCTGAGCTATTTCCCTACGCGCTACCTACGCTAGCTTGCGGCCAGAAACTCGCGGGCAATCTCTTCGCCCAACTGGCCGGTCAACTGAGCGCTGTTGCCCATGCTCAACTCGATCTGGCGCGCCTGCAGGCAGTAGCGGAACAGCGGGTAATCGCGGTCGACACCCGTGCCACCATGGCAGTGCTGTGAAGCCTGGCTAACCCGGTGAGCGACATCGCCGCACCAGATCTTGGCGATGGTCACAGCTTCTTCTGCGGGCCTTCCCTGATCGATCAGCGATGCTGCCTGCTGGGTGACCAGGCGCAAGCACTCGATGTCGATGTAGCAATCGGCGACCCGATGGCTCACCGACTGGAAGGTTGCAATGGCGCGACCGAATTGCTCACGTTCGCTGGTGTAGGAACCGGTGATGCGCATCATCTTGTCGCACAACCCAAGCATGGATGCACACAGTGCAGTGCGGGTTGCCTGGGTCGCCCAGTTCATCGCGTCGACAGCTGTAGTGCCCGTGGCGACGATGTCCTCGGCGGGCACCTGGACGTTGTCCAATGCTATTTCGTGCCGTAATTCATTGGCTGTCACTAGCTGTGGTGAAAGTGTCACTCCGGCGGCCTTGGGGTCTATCAGGGCCACGATGAGTTGTCCGTCACAGTTGGCGGACAGCAGGATGCGCTGGGCCTGATCGGCCAGGCTTACACAAATCTTGGTGCCGCTGACGGCATAGCCGCCCTCGGTCGCCTTGGCACTGGTGGCGGGAGTGGCGGGATCCTCGTTGCCGTATTCTTCCAGCGCCGCTGTCACGATACTGCCTCCGGCAATCGCCGACAGCCCCTGCTCCTTAAGTGCATCGCTGCCAAAGCGTCGGAGTGTACCTGCGGCGCTGACCAGCACCGGCACCACAGGCGCCGGTGCGGCTGTTCTGCCGACTTCTTCGCACAGCGCGGTAAGCGCAAAGAAACCCAGGTCAGTACCACCTTGCGGTTCGGGGATGTCCAGCCCCAACAAGCCCGCCTCGGCGAGTGCTTCCCAGAGCTTGCTGTCAAACCGCACATGTTCGCCGTCGAATGCCTTCAGTTGTTCTGCGTCACTGAAGTCGTTGAGAATCTGTTGTGCCAGTTGTTGGACGCTGGCGAGTTCTTCTGCAATGGTGAAATCCATAGTGTTCTCCTAGCGCGTGCGGGGCATCCACAGCCCCGCCATGGCGATAATGTCTCGCTGTACTTCATTGGTGCCGCCGCCAAAGGTGAGGATGGAGCCCACCCGCCAACGGAATTCGAGTTTGCCTTGCAAAATGGCGCCTGGTGAATGTGCAGCAATGCTCCCTGCGCCACCCATGCACTCCAGCAGGAGGCGATAGAGTTCCACAAAGAACTCACTGCCATAGACCTTGGCCGTGGACGCCTTGGCCATATCGAGCGGGCCCTGGTCCATCATCCATGCTTGGTTCCAGCACATGATTTTGAGTGCCTCCAGACCGACCTTCACCCGGGCGAGATTGTGCTGCACCCAGGGCTGTTCGATCACCTTGCCGCCGCTGGGCGCCTTGGTTTCTGCGGCCCATTCTGCAACGCTCTCATAGAGTGAGTGAACCTGGCCGTGCGTGAACAACGACAGGCGCTCGACGTTGAGCTGGCTGGTGATCAGTTTCCAGCCGCCATTGATCTCTCCCACGCGGTATTTGTCGGGTATGCGCACGTCCTCGTAGTAAGTGGCATTTGTACGCGCGCCGAGGGTCCGAACCGGGGTGCAGGAGTATCCGGGGGTGTCGGTAGGCACCAGGAACATTGTCAGGCCCTTGTGCTTCTTGTCCGGGTCCGGGTCGGTGCGGGCTGCAAGCCACACGTAGTCCGCGTAGTTGGCCAGGCTGGTCCACATTTTCTGGCCGTTGATTACCCAGTCATCGCCATCGCGTTCCGCTTTGGTGCGCAGGCTGGCGAGATCGGTACCGGCGTTTGGCTCTGAGTAGCCGATGGCAATAGTCACTTCGCCGCGCTTTACACCGCCAACGACTTCTTCCCGAACGTCGTCGTTAGCGTTCTTCGCAAGGACTGGGGCGACAGCCTCGGTGGTGAGAAAGGGGTAGGCGAAACCCGAGCGAATCACTTCGTCGGTGAATACGTACTGTTCGATGTGAGACAGCTCTTTGCCGCCCAGATCCTTGGGCCATGACAGTCCGATCCAGCCATCAGCCCCCATACGCGCGTATTGTTTGCGAAATTCCGGTCCGCCGCCTTCCTTGAGATCGTCGTCTTTCATTTCTTCGAGAAGCTCTGGCGTCATGACAGTTTTCATGTACTCGCGAACTTCCGTTTGCAGTGCCTTCTGCGCTGCGGTGAGTTCAATATTCATTGGTTCTCCCCAACCATTGGGTTCAGTTTTCCGTGTTGCGTATGTCAGTGAGTAACTGGCGCTGCGTTTCAGTATCCCCACTTTCGAAGGTGCATTGCCAGTTGTCGATCAATGTGCCGAAGCGGCTCTTGAATGCCGTTGGCATTTGCGCCAGGTCCTCACAGACCAGAGCAAAATTGTCCAGAATGTCGCCGTCGATCAGGTTGCCAAGTTCGTCCCAGCGGCCCTGGCGCGTCAGGGCGTTAGCCTCTGTCTGGAGATCGCCCCAGCCGTGCAGTTCCAGCACCGGACGATAGGCGGGTGTTGAAGCATAGAAGCCGAGCTGGGCCTTCACTGCCTGCAAATTCTGTTTGAACGAGGCCTCGTCAGTGCCGCAGACCACCATGGCCGGGCAGTTGATCTCAAAGTCGCTGCGCTCGCGGCCAGACGTTTCCAGGCCGCGCTCGACGGCTGGCAGGGTGACCTCGCGTAGGTATTTTGGGGAGGTGAAGCCGTGGGCGATCATGCCGTCGGCTACCCCCGCGGCAGTCTCTGTCATCAGCGGACCCACTGCAGCCACATTGACCCGCGGCGCCTCGCAGCCGTTGTTGGGTGGCGTGAACATGGGCGTCATCAGGGTGTGGTTGTAGAACTCGCCCTCGAAGGCGAGCTTCTCGCCGGTCTGCCAGCTGTGCCAGATGGCCTTCATAGCCCGCACGAATTCACCCATGCGCGCAGCCGGGCGCGACCACGGCATACTGAAGCGGCGGGTGATGTGCGGCTTGATCTGCGAGCCGAGTCCCACACTGACGCGACCACCTGAGAACTGGTTAATGTCCCAGACCTGCTGCGCAACGGTCATGGGGTTACGGGCAAAGGCAACTGCGATAGAGGTCGTCAGGCGGATGGCCTGACTGTGCTCAGCTGCCATCAGTAATGGCAGGAATGGGTCGTTGTTGATTTCGGCAGTGAACAGCGCGTCGTAGCCGCGGTTTTCCAGTTCCGCAGCGGCAAGAGGGGCCATGGCCAGGTCAGATCCCAGCATGCCGGACACTTTCACGACAGCTTGTCCTTAAATGTGCGCCAGTAGTCTCGCTACCATGTCCTCGGCCTGCCCGGCGTAGGCGCCGCTAAACAGGTTGTAGTGATTGAGCACGTGGTAAAGGTTGTATAAGACTTTACGCGTGCTGTAACCCGGATCAATGTCCCAGGTATCGCGGTAGGACTGGTAAAAGCGATCATCAAAGCCGCCAAACAGCTCGGTCATGGCGAGATCTGTTTCCCGGTCGCCGTAATAGATAGCAGGGTCAAATAGGACGGGCCGTCCCGATTGATCGGCGGCGACGTTGCCTCCCCAGAGATCGCCGTGCAGTAGCGATGGCACCGGGTTATAGCTGCCGAAGAAGACCGATAATACCTCCATCAGGCGCTGGCCGTTGTCGTAGAGTCGAGCCGGGGCACCGTTTTCCTGGGCGAGCCGCAATTGGTAGTGGAGGCGCTGCTCGCGGTAGAACTCGATCCAGCTATCGGTTTGCATATTCAGTTGTGGAGTGGCTCCAATGGTGTTGTCTCGGCTCCAGCCGAAGAAGGTGGCAGAACAGCGATGCATGGCCGCAAGTTGCCGGCCCAAGGCAGCGCTGGACTGTGGTGAGATTGGCCCGAGTTCTATGTACTCCATGGCCAGCCACGCGTGTTTGCCGTCGACCCCGGTGGCGACAGGGCGGGGTGCCCGGATGGTGCCGCTATCCGACAATGCTGCCAGCCCGGCTGCCTCAGCCTCAAACATGGGTAGCCTGTCGTGCTGGTTAAACTTCACAAAGTAGCGGGCCCCGTCACCTTCAAGACAAGCCGCCTCGTTGATACAGCCGCCCCCCACAGCCCGGCTGTGTCTGGCGACAAATGGCGGCCCTGTGGCCGCCGAAATCGCTGCCGAAATGCCTTCCCAGTCGCGCAATTTTCCCCCCTCTTTGCCGCCTGATATTGGGTGTTGAGCTCTGCGGGCGAGATGCTTATAATGCCCGCCCTCTTCAGGACTATAGCTCAGTTGGTTAGAGCGCTACCTTGACATGGTAGAGGTCCCCAGTTCGAATCTGGGTAGTCCTACCAATACCAAAAGCCCCGGCATTCGCCGGGGCTTTTTTTTGCCTTGAATGTCATGCCATCAGCGCATCGGCTCGTATCTATAACCGCCTCTTTATCCGCGCAATTTCATGAACTTTAGCTATCTTTTGAGTACCACCCGTCCTCTGGTTCAATCAAGAGGAAGTGATTGTGCGCACCCAAAGTATTCGCAAGCGTATTCTGGCTACCGCCGTGGCCGCCTCTGCCCTGGCCGACGACAAAGTCCTGCTGTGGGGCGACACCCACCTGCATACCAATCTCTCCCCCGGCGCCTATATGAACAAGAACACCACAGTCACGTCGGATACTGCCTATCGTTTTGCCGGGGGCGTGGCGGTGATCGCCGACGATACGCGTGCTAAGGTGAAGCTGGAGACGCCGCTAGATTTCCTAGCCGTGACTGACCACGCTGAGTGCGCCGGCGTCCCCAAACTATTGTGGGGTGGTGACGATAACTTCGTCCAACATGAGTCGCTAGACAGATACCAGCGTGTCCTAAGAGAGAGAGTCGAAACCCAAGGTGGCGGCGAGCGCAGAGGCGAGGCTCGTTCGTGAGATAGTTCAGGGCATGACGCTCATTGTTATTTCCTTGCGTTGCGAATCTGTTTTAGTGGTCGGCGAAAATCACGCGTTGTGGCTGTGATTGCCAATAGGGCACCCGGGGCATGTAGGCCTTATCGACCTCGGGGCGCTTGATCTTCAAGGTCGGTGTCACGATGTTGCTCTCCACCGTCCAGGGCGTTGGAAACACGATGATTTGTGACAGGTTTTCGTGTTTGTCCAAAGAGGCGTTAGTTTCTGCCAGTAGCGATTCCAGCTCACGTTGCAGCGTCGCATGATCATGGCTGGCATCCTCGGCCAAAGTTACCAGCGCAATAGGCTGTGGCAGGTTGGCGCCCGTGACACACACAAGCTCCAGGGCGGTGTGCCGCTGCAACTTGTCTTCTATTGGCGCAGGGGCGACGTACTTGCCCTTGCTGGTTTTGAAAATATCCTTGATACGACCGGTGATTTTCAGGTGTCCGTCGGCACTGATTTCGCCCTTGTCGCCAGTGTGAAGGTAGCCTTCGCTGTCGATGGTTTGAGCGCTGAGCTCGGGTTCTTTGTAATAGCCGAGCATATTGGTCGGCGACTTCACCAGAATTTCGCCCTCGGCAGAGAGTTTGCAAATCACATGGGGGTTGGCATTGCCCACATAGCCGATACGGGCCTGGCCCGACTGGGTGGAGTGCGAGTAAGCGAAGTTCTCGCTCATCGCGTAGCCCTCGAGAATGTCGATGCCGAGATTGCTGTACCAGCGCATCAGCGATGTGGACAGAGGAGCAGCGCCGCTGATGGCGATGCGTAGCTTGTCCATGCCCAGTGCACCGGTAAGTTTGCGGCGAATAATGCCGGCGACAATCGGTAACCGCAGAAGCCGTTCAAGTTTTTTCTCCGGGACCTGTTCCAGCACCCGCTGCTGCAGCTTGCTCCAGATTCTCGGTACGGCGAAAAATAGGGTGGGTCGAGCCCGGCGCAGGTCGTCGGCAAACGTGTCCAGTGAATGGGTGAAGTAAACCCGGAAACCGTTGTATAACTGATTGATTTCTACTGCGGCGCGCTCGGCCACGTGGGCCAGGGGCAGATAGGAAAGCATGCGGTCTTGTTCGCGGGTGTCGTACAGATCTCCGGTCAGTTGGCCCACTGTCGCCAGGTTTGCGAATGAGTGCATCACGCCTTTGGGCATGCCTGTGGTGCCGGAGGTGTAAATAATCGTTGCGAGTGCTTCCAGTGGTTGAGACGGTTCGCCGGGCATTGGTAACTGTTCGCGCAGGATGTCGCCCCAGCGAGTCGTCCCTTCTGCAATCTCAGTCGAAGCCAGTGGCAGGCTGATCAGAGACACCTGTTCCGGGATGCCGGCGCGAATGGTCTCCCAGTCCTGCAGTTTGCCCACGAACATGATCTCAGCTTCGCTGTGTTCAAGCACCTTGCGAACAGTATCTGCGGCGAGAATCGGGTAGAGCGGCACAGAGATGTGGCCCGCCATCCAGATCGCCAGGTCGGCAATAATCCAATGGCAGCAGTTGCTGGACATGAGTGCCACGCGGCTGCCCGGGGCTAGCTCTTGAGCCTGCAGGTAGCTGGCAATCCGCCTGGCCTGCTGGCCCACGTCACGCCAGGTCAGCGACTCGACCTCACCCTCGGGGCCGGGTTGCACGAAGCAGATGTCGTCGGCGTTCTCCCGCTCGCGAGCGTAAAAGGCTTGTAGTGGTCCCCGCTGGATCTCTGGCAAAACGCTGGTCATGGCTGTAGCTTCCCCGGATTGTGATTAGGGTGTTCATATTAGGCATGGCCTGCAGCGCGGGGAGTGGCCCGGGCGATCAAATAAACTGGCTCCTCAGAGCGCGAACTCGTTACCGGCCTCCGTCGCGGTGACTTGTCCGGCTTTGCCGATAATGTCACCCTCCAGCATCCGGGCCAGGGTGCTGCTATTCGCTTCGACATTCGCCAGGATTCTTTCGCCGCTAGGGTTGGTAGCAACGATGAACCCGCGTTGGGGGCCTGTTTTGTCGTAAGCGACGGTATAGGCCTCTACGGTAGCGGTCCCCTCGGGGTTGGCCGCCAGCGAGCAGCGAGGGCTCTCGTCCACCTCAGCCTGCAGGCTTTCCGCATCAATAGGTTGCCAGGGCTGGGTGGGTGGCTCGCTGGAATAGATGCCCACTGAATGTTTGGTCAGGTACAGGCCATTGGCTGTGACCAGGCCGTTGCCGCCAGTCTTGCCCAATTGATCTGCCATCTGGGCAATGGCGTGCAGAGAGTAGTTATTGCCCGGTCCGCCGAAGAAAGGTAGCCCGCCGGTCACGGTAACGCCGCGGTTATCCAGAGGATCAAGGCCAATCTCGTTGCAAGCGATCTCTACGGCGCAGGGAAAACAGCTGTAGAGATCAAAGTGGTCGATGTCTTCAAGCGTCATGTCTGCCGCGGCGAGACTGGCGTTCACCGCCTTGCCAATGGCCGGGGCGCGTTTTAGGTCCGGTCGCTCACTGACATGCCATACCTCGTTGATATCTGTGCCGCTGCACAGGTAGATGCACTGTGATTCGGGAATGCCCAGTTCAGCAGCGTGTCCTGCGGTGGTCATGATAATGGCGGCTGCCATGTCTACCGCCAGCAGTGCATTCATAGCTTTGGTATAGGGATAGCCTATATAGCGGTTGCCCTTGTCGGGCGTGGCAATCGCGTCGGCACTGAGGCCTTCCTGACGCCAGGCGTACGGGTTGTCGGCCGCTACAGCGGCCATGCTCGCGCACAATTCGGCAGATAGTGACTGGCCGTTGTTGCTGTGCCGCAGCGCGGACTCAAACAGCGGGTAGGTGTTAATCGGTTCGTACAGACCGTGAGCCTGCTCGCTGCTGTTCAGTCCATCCTTGTCTTCGGGGCCAACCATCGTCGGCGCCTCGCAGGGCTCACCCATCCAGCTGCTAATGTCTGCGCCGCTGCGCATGGCACTGAAAAAATTGTGAATAAATTCCGCACCGTTAACCAGGACTGCCTTGAACTCGCCTTGCGCAAGGCGATTGGCAAAGTGGTTGACGAGAAACTGGGGTGTGTTGCCGCCTATGCCGGTTTGAAAACACTGGGGGTTATCCAGGCCGACGCGTTCGGCGATGACCCGACCCGGGTTGCGGGGAAGTAGTGGCGCGAGGTTGGGGTCGGTATCCATGATGAAACGCACCGTGGCGATGGCATCCACACTGTCCGCCAGAACATCGCAGTTGGCATTGGCCAGTACCTGCCGGCTAATCGACTCCAGGGCGTTCAGAGGGGTGCGCTCGGCATCTGGTTCGGGCCACGTGTGCTGAGCGTAGGCAACAATGACGGGTGCATTTGGATTTGACGGCATGGCTTGGTTCTCGCATCGAATATTGGCAGGCAACGAATCTGCGTTTGTGTACGCAAACTGTCAAGCTAACGGCGGCGCACGGCGACATTTTGATTGCCACGGGCAGGCTTTTTGGTTGCTGCAGATATTGTTCATAGACCGGTGTGGGTTGACCATGAAAGTGTCAGAGAACTTGCGGCGGTCACGCCGCCTTTCATGGAGAACAAGATGTCGCTGGATTTCGATAGCGCACGCATGCACAACCCGGATCTGAATGAGGAGCACGATGCATGGCGCGAGCAGTTGCGCCGCTTTATTGATAAGGAGATTGTGCCCAATGTGGATACCTGGGACGAACAGGGCTTCCTGCCAGCTGAGCTGTGGGGCAAGGCGGCAGCGTTTGGCCTGTTGGGCCTCGGTTACCCGGCTGAATACGGAGGCACCGAAGAGGGCATCGATCTCTGGCACCGCAATATCGTGAGTGAAGAGTTGTCGCGGACCAGTCTGGGTGGTCTGCCGAGTACATTGTTGTCCCACGGTATCGGCCTGCCGCCGGTCGTCGCCTTTGGCAGTGAGGCGCTGAAGGCAGAAGTCATTCCGCCGATTCTCGCCGGAGAGAAGCGCATTGCCTTGGCAATTACTGAGCCCTCGGGAGGCTCGGACGTTGCGAACCTGCAAACGACAGCGCGTCGCGAAGGTGATTACTACATCGTCAATGGCAGCAAGACCTTTATCTCTGGTGGTATGGGCGCCAACTGGTTCACAACCGGGGTTCGCACCGGTGGAAACGGTATGGGTGGCGTGTCGGTGCTTGTCATTCCTGCCGATGCCGAGGGCGTGAGCCGCACGCCGCTGGATAAGAAGCAGGGCTGGTGGTGTTCAGACACGGCCACTATTTACTTCGACAATGTCAAAGTTCCCGCGGTTAATCTGCTGGCAGAAGAAGGGCATGGCTTTATCGTAATCGCGAATAACTTCAACGGTGAGCGCATGGGTATGTGTGTCATGATGGAGGCGAGTGCGCGGGTGTGCCTGGAAGAGGCTGTGGCCTGGGCGCAGGAACGCAAAACCTTCGGCAAGCGTCTGGCCGATCACCAGGTCATTCGCCATAAAATCGCTGAGATGAAACAGCAGATCAACGCTTGTCAGGCCATGATTAATCACTGCACCCGGGAGATTATCGCGGGCCGCGCGGTGTTTGGAGATATTGCCCTGCTCAAGGTTCAGTGTAGCCAGACCATGGAATTCTGTGCCCGCGAGGCCATGCAGATTCTGGGTGGCATTGGTTACATGCGCGGCAACAGGGTTGAGCGTATTTACCGTGAAGTGCGGGTCAATGCCATCGGCGGCGGCTCAGAAGAAATCATGCGCGATCTGGCCGCGCGCCAATACCAACTATAAAAAACGGTAAAAGATAATGAGTGAAAATTTGAAGGTAGGGATAGAGAGCGGCATCGCGACATTGACGCTTAATCGTCCGGAGTCCATGAATGCGCTGAACCATGCGTTGTTCCGGGAGCTGGAGATCGCGATTGCCGATCTGGGTAAGCGCGATGATGTGGCCTGTGTCATTCTGTGTGGAGAAGGAAAGGCCTTTTCTTCTGGGCACGATTTGCGCGATATCGAATCGGGGGGAGAGACGGAACACTCTCAGTACGAGGCAACGGTTCTGGAGGCGCTGGCCAGCTTGTCAGTGCCGACCATTGCCCAGGTGCATAAATACTGTTTCACGGGCGCTCTCGAGCTTGCGCTGGCCTGCGACCTGATCTTTGTCGATGAGGCCACAGTGCTGGCAGATACCCACAGTCAGTGGGGGCTTAGCCCGGTATGGGGAATGACGCAGCGCCTGCCGCGCCGCGTTGGCGCCGCCCGTGCCAAAGACATGATGTTCAGTGCCCGACGCGTTGGCGCCGAGGAGGCGCTGCGGATCGGGTTGGTCGATCGGGTGTTTGCAACCGGCGAACTAGCCTCGCAAACGCGTGACTATGCGTTGGCTGTGGCGAAGAATTCACGCCATAGCCATCAGGTGTGCAAGAGCATCATTGAAGCGACTGACGGCTTGCGCCTGCATGAAGGTCTGGATTACGAATACACCAACAGCCCCGGCGCCTGTAGCGATATGCAGGCAAGGGTGGCGGTATTCACCAGTAAGTCCTAAGATTTTTTCTCGCGGGCCGTATACGCCCGCGGCGTCACGCCTGTCCAGCGCTTGAACGCGCGGAAGAACGAGGTCGGCTCAGAGAAACCAATGCTCTCGGCCACCTCCTCAATGCTCATGACACCTCGGTTAAGGTTGTAAATCGCGGTATCCCTGCGCAGGTCGTCCTTGAGCTGTTGATACGAGGTGCCTTCCTCGCGCAGCCGTCGGCGCAGTGTGCCGGTGGTGGAGTGTAGCTGGGACGCCACCCATTCGAAGTCGGGAAATTCATCAGCGACGCTGGGCTTGATCAGTTGAGTGACCTTGGCCACGTGGCTGTTGCGCTCATCCGGGCTCGCCATGAGTTGAGCGCCGGGAATTTTCAGGAACGCTTCAAGATCGGCCTCGCTGCGGACGATGGGAGCATCGAGATAATTGGCACTGAAGCTAATGCAGTTGCGGTTGCGGCTGAAATGAATCGGCGCACGGTACAGCAGGTTGTATGCCGCAGCGTGCTCCGGCCTCGGGTGTGCAAAACTGGCACTCTCAAGCGGAATGTTCTGACCGATCAGCCAGCTCGCCAGGCGATGGATAATCGCCAGGAAGGACAGGACCAGCAGCCGCTGTGGTTCGGAATCGTCGCCCAGAGGGGCAAACACATAGTGGGCAATGCCGTCGACGACCTCTACTGATGTCACACTGCAATCCGTAGTGACCGAATGGAAGGGCGTGGCGCGCTCGATAAAGGCGCCCAGCGTAGGCGCGTGAATACAGGCGTAGCAAATCAGTGCGAATGTGCCCGGCCTGGAGGGTTGTTCCACCAGTCCACAGTATTCATCGTTGAGCTCGGCGGAAATCAGATCGACCAGGGCTGAATACTGGACGGCCGGAATGCGCGCCCGTGCGCCGTCAACCACCTCCCTTGAGATGTCCAATTGCTCCAGCGCAGCCTCGATGTCACAGCCCTTCAAGGTGGCGCCGTGCAGCAGTGCGCGGACAAATACAGCGGGTACTGTCGATATTTCCATTCAGTTAAAGCCTTATAAAACAGACGCTTAGCGCGTTTCGGCGAGATTGACAGTTTGGGCTATAAAAGTGCGTGTTTCAAGCCATTAAAACCTGTCGACAGCTGTCCGAGAATACGCGCTGATCAGCGAAATATCGGAGACCCCCACGGATGCGATTCATCAACTGGCTGTTGCACAAATGCATAGTTGGCCTGCTCGGCGTTGTGCAAAAGTTTCTCAGTGTTCCCACCCAGACGTTGTTTGCCGGCGCCGGCAGCTCAGGACAGCTGGCGCGTCACATGGTGGCCATGGGGCACCAGCGTATCCTGCTGGTAACTGACCAGATTCTGGTAGACCTCGGTATGGCAGAAAATATCCGTAAGTCGGTTGAAGAGGCGGGCGGAGAGCTGTTTGTTTATTGCGGCGTGCTGCCTGACCCGACCACAGCAATCGTCGAGGAGGGGCTTGCCTACTATCGCACTCAGCGCTGCGACTCGATCCTGGCTTTAGGTGGAGGCTCGTCCATTGATGCTGCCAAGGGTATTGCCGCCAGCGCGACCAATGGTCCGGTGCAGTCGCTGGTGGGTATTCTCAAGATCCGCCAGGCGCTGGCGCCGTTGTATGCCATTCCTACAACCTCTGGCACGGGTTCCGAGGCCACTTTTGCCGCAGTCATCTCCGATGCAGAAACCCATCGCAAGGGCTTTCTGGCGGACATGAAATTAATCCCACTGGGCGTAGCGCTCGACCCGCTGCTACTCACCGGTATGCCGCAGGGTGTGACGGCTGCCACTGGCGCCGACGCCCTGACGCACGCCATCGAAACCTATATTGGCCGCTGGTCGAACGATGAAGTTCGGCGCCTGTCCGGCACTGCGACCCGTCTGCTGTTTGACCATTTGCCCCGGGTCTATCGTAACGGCCAGGATGTGCAGTCGCGCGAAGCGGTATCGCTGGCCTCCTACTATGCCGGCCAGGCGATTAATCACGCCAGTGTGGGCATGGTACATGCGATTGCCCATCAGTTCGGCGGCTTGTATGGCACACCCCACGGTGTGGCTAACGCGATTGTGCTGCCCCATGTGCTCGACTGCTATGTTAAACACAGCCCCGAGGCGCTGGCGGAGCTTGCCGCCGTCATCGGTGTGGGCAGGTCCAGTCAGACTGATCATGAGCGCGCCAGCGCCTTCGTACAGGCGACTCGCGACCTGCTGGCGCAATTGGGTCTTGCGACCCGCCTGGAATCTTTTCCCACCTCCGATATTCCCGCAGTGGCCAATGACAGCATGGCGGAGTGCCGGCAGTACCCGGTGCCACACTGGGTATCCCGGGCGGAGCTGGAGACTATATTGGACAAGATAGCTGTTTAAGGAACGGACTGATGACGATCTTGACCTCGATTTGGATGACCGAGGAGCTGCGCATGCTGCACGACAGTGCGCTCAAATTTACCGAGCAGGAGCTGGGGCCGAATCGCGAGCGCTGGGAAGCCCAGGGTATGTGCGATCGCGATGCCTGGCGTACCACCGGCGCTGCCGGGCTGCTGTGCGCCAGTATTCCGGTGGAATACGGTGGTGCTGGCGGTGACTACACCCACGAGGCCGTTATTTACGACGCCATGATACGCGGAGGAGCGGCGGCGTCCGTGGGTGGCGGCAACACGGTCCACAGTCAGATTGTGGCGCACTACATTCTCAACTACGGCACCGAAGACCAGAAGCAGAAGTGGCTGCCGGCTATGGCCGCCGGAGAGCTCGTGGGTGCCATTGCCATGACGGAGCCGGGCGCAGGGTCCGATTTGCAGGGTGTAAAAACCACAGCAGTGCGCGAGGGTGACGAGTATATTATCAATGGCGCCAAGACCTTTATCAGCAACGGCCAGCACGCCGAGCTTATTATTGTTGTGGCTAAAACCGACCCCGCCGCAGGCGCCAAGGGCACGTCGCTGATCGTGGTGGAGACCGAGGGGCTCGACGGCTTCGCGCGAGGCCGCAACCTGGATAAAGTGGGTTTGAAAGATGCCGATACATCTGAATTGTTTTTCAATGACGTCCGTGTGCCCACCGCCAATCTGTTGGGCGACACTGAGGGCCAGGGCTTTATTCAGTTAATGATGCAGCTGCCTCAGGAGCGACTAAGTATTGCCTGTGCCGGTGCGACGATCGCCGAAATGGCCGTTGAGACCACCGTGGAATACACCCGTGACCGAGCGGCGTTTGGCAAAAGTGTGTTCGACTTCCAGAACACGCGCTTCAAGTTGGCGGAGTGCAAAACCGAAGCCACTATTGCCCGCAGTTTCGTCGATCAGTGCATTGCCAAGCACATTAATGGCGAGCTCAGCGCGGAAGAGGCGTCAATGGCCAAGTGGTGGTGTACCCAGAAGCAGTGCGACATTGTAGACGAGTGCCTGCAATTACACGGAGGTTACGGCTATATGTGGGAATATCCCATCGCACGAATGTACGCTGACAGTCGGGTGCAGAAAATCTATGGCGGCACCAACGAAATTATGAAAGAGCTGATCGCCAGGTCGCTCTGATAGGGCCACGCAATCACAGGTAATCACAATGAAGAACCTATTACACACCTTACGCCGGGCCTGCGCGGTGGCCGCAACACTGGCAGTGTCCTTTGGCGTTGCGGTTAGTCAGGCCGCAGACAAGCCCAACATCCTGGTGATCTGGGGCGACGATATTGGCTGGTCCAACCTCAGTGCCTATCACCGCGGCATGCTGGGTGGCAGCACGCCCAACATTGACCGAATTGCTAACGAAGGTGCGATGTTCACTGACTACTACGGCGAGCAAAGCTGTACCGCGGGCCGCTCTGCCTTCATCACCGGCCAGCACCCGCTGCGCACTGGATTGCTGAAAGTCGGTATGCCTGGCGCTGATATCGGCCTGCAGGCGGAAGATCCCACTATTGCCGAGCTGCTCAAGCCCCATGGTTATGTGACGGGCCAGTTCGGTAAGAATCATCTGGGCGACAAGGACGAGTTCCTGCCGACCAATCATGGCTTCGATGAGTTCTTCGGTAACCTCTACCACCTCAATGCCGAGGAAGAGCCGGAAACATATTTCTACCCGAAAGATCCTGCCTTCCATAAGCGCTTCGCACCTCGCGGTGTAATTCGCTCTTATGCGGACGGCAAGATCGAAGACACTGGCCCGCTGACCCGCAAGCGCATGGAAATGGTGGATCAGGAATTCACCGACGCAGCGCTCAAGTTTATCGACAAGGCCCACAGAGACGACAAGCCGTTCTTTGTTTGGTTTAACGCGACCCGCATGCACGTGTGGACCCGCCTGGCGCCCAAGTGGGATGGCGCATCCGGTTACGGTTTGTATGCCGATGGCCTGATGGAGCACGATTACCACGTGGGCCTGCTGCTGGACAAAATCGACGAGCTCGGCATCGCCGACAACACGATTGTGGTTTACTCCACCGACAATGGCTCGCAGACCAGCACCTACCCGGATGCCGGCGTCGAGCCGTTTCGTGGTGAAAAAGGCTCGACCTGGGAGGGTGGCTTCCGCGTTCCCGCCATGATTCGCTGGCCTGGGGTGGTAGAGCCCGGCACGGTGATCAACGACATCTTCTCGCATCTGGACTGGATGCCCACACTCTTGAGTGCGGCGGGTGAGCCCGGTGTGAAAGAGAAACTGCTCAAGGGCCACCGCGCGGGTGATATGACCTACCGCGTGCATCTGGACGGTTACGACCAGACGGAACTGTTGACGGGCAAAGGCCCCGGTAAGCGCACCACGCTGTACTACTTTGACGACAACGCCAACTTTAATGCCATGCGCTGGAATGACTGGAAGATTCACTTCGGCTGGTCCATGCAGGGCTGGGCGGGTCAGCGTGAGGCACTGAACTTCCCGCGGATGGTTCACCTGCGTTCAGACCCCTATGAAACCTCGCTGGACTCCGGCCTGTATACGCGCTTCTTCGGTGATCAGCTGTGGCTGTTTGTGCCGGCGCAGCAGGAAGTCGGCAAGTGGCTGATGACCTTCCGCGAATATCCGCCGCGTCAGCCCACGGCGAGCTTCAGCATCGATAAGATGATTGATCAGATGCAGCAAATGATGCACATGCGCGCCATGCAGCAGCAAGGTGCAGGTGCCCGTCCCGGGCAGTAATCCCCTTCCAGACCCCTGCCCTTCGGGGCAGGGTTAGTCCCCTTTATCCTCGCGATAATCCCCGAATTCACCGTCGCGCTGTGACAGCGCTTCGGTGAGCTTGCCTCCGCCCTGGGTGGCGGCTATGAAATCCTTGAAGCTCTGCTGGTGGGTTGCCAGCGTACAGATCTCGGTGCCCTGACGCAGGCCGGCACGCAGGCCCATGGCTTCCATCTGGCGGTGCACGGCGCGTTTGTTGAGGGCGAGGATATCCGCCGGAATGGCGGCGATGCGTTCCGCCTGGACAAGCGTGGCGGCCTCGAGTTCCTCCGCCGGGAAACTGCGCGTGGCCCAGCCGTACTGTACGGCTTCGGTGCCGCTGACGGAGTCGCCGGTAAGCAGCATCTCCATGCCCTTGCGCATACCCAGTAGCCAAGGGTGAAACTGCATATCGGGCACGCCGAAGCGCACCGCGGGGTAGCCAATCTGGGCGTCGTCGGCCGCATAGACCACGTCGCAACCGGTGGCCAGTTCGCTGCCACCCGCCAGGCAGTAGCCGTGAACTTCGGCAATGACTGGCTTGGACAAGTCCCAGATGCGCATCCAGCTCTCTACCACGTGGCGCGGCCACTGGCTGTCGCCGCCCGCGGTGTGGAAGGGGTAGGCCTGGCCGACGTTGCCGCCGCCCAGGTCATAGCCAGCTGAGAAACATTTGCCGGAGCCGCGCACAATCATCACTTTCACTTTCGGGTCGGCATCGCCGGCCTCCAGTGCATGCAGGAGCTCACCGCGAAGCTGGTGGTTCAGCGCGTTGCGCTTGTCAGGCCGATTGAGGGCGATACGCCTCACGCCAGGCGAAGGCTCATCGATCAGTACTACTTCATAGCCATTTTCACCGTAGCGGCCTTGCGCTGCTTGTCCCTCGGCGTAGGGGTTCGCTTCGTTGGTCATTGTGATCTCCTCAATAGTGGCATTGATTGTACGTCCCGCAAGGGGCGGAAGGGATACAGCAATTTGTACTAACCCTGCTCGGAACGGCGGCGAATGAGGCGCACCAGGCGTCAGTGTGTGGTGTATGCTGCGCGTTTTGAAGGTGCGAGAAACCCTATGCTAAGCCCGCTACTGGATTTGCTGACCGGCCCCTTGCCCGAGGACGTCGCGCGCCTGTTTCACGGCCGTGGCCTGTGCTATGAGGGCTTGTCTTTTCTCAATGTGGACTGGTTCGAGCCGGTGGTGGGGGCCGTTGTCTACGGTGATGTCGACGATGATCTGGTGGCTTCAATTGCTGCGGCGTTGGCCGCTTTCGGCGAACATGAAAGCAGGGTGCAATGTGTATCCCTGCAGCGTCGTGGGCGCGGTACGAACTGAATTTCTAGGCTAACCAGAATATTGGATTTTTCCTCGACGCACGTCCCGGGCGGCAGTGGCTGCGCGAACGTGCCCAGGGAAAGCGCGTGCTTAACCTGTTTTCTTATACCTGCTCGTTCTCGGTGGTAGCGCTGCAGTGTGGGGCGGCAGAGGTGATCAATATCGATATGGCCAAGTCCGCGCTGGCCACCGGGCAACGCAATCATGCACTCAATGGGCTGCCGCCTGAGAGAGCCAGGTTTTTGCCGCATGATGTCTTTCGCTCTACCCGCAACCTGGAAGATCTGGGGCCTTACGATCTGGTGATCTCTGACCCGCCCTCGCGCCAGAAGCGCAGCTTTGAGGCCGACAAGGATTGTGCGCGCCTGCTGCAGCAGCTGGCACGAATGCTGGCTCCGGGGGCCGAAATACTCGCGTGCCTGAATGCGCCCTATCTGGGGGCGGCCTTTCTACCCGAGCTATTCGAGGCACACCTGAAGAGCTGTGAGTACGTGGAACGTCTGCCGCAGCGTGAGGATTTTCCGGAAAAGGATCTGGATTGCTGCCTGAAGATGCAGGCCTTCAGGCCGCGCGGTGCTTAGCGAATGTGACGCAGCAGGAAGGAGACCAGCTCTTCGCCGGATGGGTCTTCCAGTGGCCAGGCAGGGTCGCGGGAATAGCCCACGCTTTCCAGGCCCACTTCGTCAGCACGCTCCTTGATCGCAATGCCATGCAAAGCGTGATGTAGGAACAGGTCCACCGGGTTTTCCAGTGAGGTCGTGAAGTTTTCCACGTAAATGGGCGCATCACCAGCGTCCATGAGTTCCAGCATGTCCACTTCTGCGCGGTAGTCCAGGGTGGCCTGGTCTTCCAGCGCCTCGACGCTGGGAACACCGAGGAAGGTCAGCAGGTAGTTGGTCTGGCCCAGCGTGTTGACGAGGGTCAGAATGTCGGTGCTGCCCAGGATGTCCTCGAGGGGTGCCGTGAGCGGCAAGAGCACATCTCCCCAATCGATAATGTCATAGGTGGACTGAGTGACCAGGCCGCCGACGGCGCTGACACGGGTTGATTCACGCAGGATTTCATCCGCGTTATCCGGGTCCGCAAGGTCGTCGCGGGTGCCCAGCCACAGGCTGGCGCCGGCACCGGCGGATACGCCGTACAGTGCGACATTGTCAACATCCAGGTTCAGGCTCTCGTAATAGTAGCGCATAAATTGCAGCGCCTGGGCTGTGTCCTGCAGGGAGGTGAGTACACCGCCTTGCTCAGCGGCTGCGACAATGTCACCGCCCTCTTCGGGTACCGTGAGCAGGGTGTAGTTGATGGTGGCATAGGCCACGCACTCCTGCAGGAAGGCCCGTACGTCATCGGCTGAGTTGTTATGGGCGCTGGATTTGTCGCCGCCGGTAAAGCCGCCGCCGTGGATGTAGATGACCAAGGGTGTCGGGTCATCGCACTCCGGCAGGTAGATATCGAAAAGGTTGCGCTCATCATCGCCGTAGGGCACGTCGGCGGCAAACTTGGCAGAGATGTTCGGCAGGTCGATTGGCGCCGTGGTGAAGGTCAGGTCCAGGGTTGGCCGGGGTACCTGAGCTGGGCTGCTGGGGCGGCTCGAATCAGAGCTGTCGCTACAGGCGACGAGGGTAGCACCCAGTAATACCGGGGCTAGAACACGGAGAAATTGCATGTGTCACTTCTAAAAGCTATTTTGAATCGCGACAGTAGCAAAATGTACTCATTGTTTACATTTTAATCAGCCTGAAAATCTGGACGGAATCACAAAAATGGAAAGAAATCGCCTCGGCCGCAGTGGCATTGTCGTCTCCGATATCTGCATGGGAACCATGACTTTTGGTAACCAGGCGGATGAGAAAACCTCATTTGCCATTATGGATGCCGCGTACGACATCGGCATCGATTTTTACGACACGGCAGAGGTGTATCCGGTCCCTCCTGAGGAACGCTATATGGGCGTGACGGAGGAGATCGTGGGCCGCTGGCTGAAAACCAAGCCGCGCGATTCCATCATTCTCGCCACCAAGGTGGCGGGTCCCGGTCACGGCTGGATTACACCGCCGGTGCGCTCGGGGAAAACCGGCCTCGATCGCCACCACATTGTACGCGCCATCGAGGGCAGCCTGCGGCGTCTCGATACCGACTATGTAGATCTCTACCAGACCCACTGGCCCGATCATGGTTATTACTATGAAGAAACCCTGCGAGCCCTCGAGGAGCTGGTGGATTCGGGCAAGGTGCGGGTATTGGGTTGCTCCAATGAAACCAGCTGGGGGCTGACCAAGAGCCTGTGGGCGGCGGACAAGCACGGTCTGCCTCGCTATGAGACGATCCAGAACAATTTCAGCCTCAACCAGCGGCGCTTTGAAGATGAGTTGGCCCAGGTGTGTCGGCAGGAAGAGGTGAGCCTGTTGCCTTACTCACCTTTGGCGGGCGGCGTGTTGTCGGGCAAATACAATGACGGGGCGACCCCGGCAGGTGCACGCTTCACCAACTACCTCACCGCCGGAGAGCGGCAAAAGAAAATGGCTGCCCGGTTTATTAATCCGATCGCCGAAGCCTCTACCAAGCGATTTACTGCGATTGCCGCAGATGCAGGCCTGTCACCGGTTACCATGGCGGTGGCCTGGAGCAAGCAGCACGATTTTGTCGCGTCGACGATCGTAGGAGCGACCAGTATGGATCAGATGCCTGACATTCTGGCGGCGGCTGACGTCACGCTCAGCGCGGAAACCATGGCCGCAATCAATGCCGTGAGCCGGGAGCTCAAATATCCGATGGGCTGAGCCCTCGCGGCCGGTGTTTAGTGGTTAATCGGGAGAATATGTTTTGTTGAAGAAGTTGTTGCTGGTGCTGTTGGCCGTGGTGGTTATCCTCGGTGTTACTGCCGCCCTGATGTTGGGCCGCGCCGCGCCGCCGGAGCGACAGGTGTTTATCAACGGCAAGATTCTGACCATGGATGCCAGCAACAGCATTGTCAGCGCGGTTGCCGTGGAGCGCGACCGGATTGTCGCGGTGGGCGACGAGGCCGCGATTGCAGCGTATCGTGATGGCGCCCAGGTGATTGATCTCGGTGGCAAGGTCATGATGCCGGGGATTATCGATGCTCACGGTCATTTTCCCGGCACCGGGGCGCGCGCCATTATGGCGGATCTGAACAGTCCGCCGATTGGCGCGATAGAGGAGATCGCCGATATACAGGCGGCGCTGCAGCCCTTTGTTGATCAGACAGCACCGGGCAAGTGGGTGTCCGCCATGGGTTATGACGACACCCTGTTGGCTGAGAAACGCCATCCCACCAGGCAGGAACTGGACGCGGTGTCGACGGAGCACCCCATCTTCATCACGCATGTGTCGGGTCATATGGGGGTGGCCAACAGCCTGGCTTTGGAAATGTCGGCTATTGATGCCAGTACCCCGAACCCCGAAGGTGGGGTGATTGTGAAGGACCCCGCCAGTGGCGAGCCCACGGGTCTGCTGGAAGAGACGGTGGCCCAGGAAATCCAGGTGGGCACGGCCGCTGACACCATGACTCCGGGCAACCTCATTGCCATGTTTAATACCGCGGTGCACGACTATGTGAGTCAGGGCGTGACCACGGGCCAGAGCGGCGGTGCAATGGGGCCCATGTATCAGGGCCTGGCCTGGGCGAGCAAGCTGGGGTTGGTGCCCTTCCGGCTGGAAGTGTGGCCGTTCTGGAAACTCCTGGGCGAAGACGTGCTCTCGGGTGAGTTCGATTTAACGCCCTACGATACGCCGTACTTTCGCGGACAGACCATGAAGATCGTTTCGGACGGCAGTATCCAGGGCTTTACCGGTTATCTCGCTGACCCCTACCACACGCCTTTCCGTGGCGATGCAGACTATCGTGGCTATCCGATCTTTCCACGTGAGGAGCTGGTAGAGATTGTTGGCCGGGTGCATGCTACGGGTATGCAGATGGCTATTCACGCTAATGGTGATGCGGCGATTGATGACGTCATCCACGCCTTTGATCTAGCCCAGCAGGCCAATCCTGTCGCTGACCCGCGCCTTATTCTGATTCACTCGCAAATGGCGCGGGATGACCAGTTGGATGAGATGAAACGCCTGGGCATTACACCCAGTTTTTTTTCTGCACATACCTACTACTGGGGTGATCGTCACCGTGATATTTTCATGGGGCCCGAGCGCGCCCGGCGCATGAGCCCAAGCCAGTCAGCTCTGGAACGTGACCTCATGTTCTCCACGCATCTGGATTCGCCGGTGGTGCCGATGGAGCCTATGCGAATGCTCTGGGCGACGGTGAATCGTATTTCCACCGGCGGCGAAGTGATCGGTGAAGGGCAGCGTATTCCCGCGATGGAGGCATTGCGCGCTATCACGATTAACGCGGCCTACCAGATATTCCGTGATGATGAACTGGGTTCGATAGAGCCGGGTAAATACGCTGATCTGGTCGTCCTCGATGGCGATCCTCTGACAGATCCCGCGGCGATTGCAGATATTCAGGTGTTGCGTACGGTCGTCGGCGGATTAACCGTGTTTGAGCGCTAGTCGACATTCCTGCATCTGGCTGCCCTGTCCAGTGCCAGACTTTGCTAGACTGCTTGAGGTCGATGCGGAGCGTCGGAGAATAATAAGACTCTACAAGGATCAAGCACTATGACCATTCGATACTCAGTGGCACTGCTGTGCCTGTTGGCGCTACCCGTCGCCGCTGCTGAATGGGCTGAACCTATCGAAGCTGCCGCGGAAGAAGCCAGCATTACCAAGGCTTTGGACTCGATTGAGCGTGGCAACCTCGAAAAGCACCTGAACTACCTGGCAAGCGACGAGCTCCAGGGGCGTATGAGTGGTGAGCCCGGCTATGATGCCGCGGCCAAGTACGTGGCCGAGCAACTGGCTGCCGTGGGTGTGGAACCCGCCGGGTTGTTTGGTGGCTGGTTTCAGGATGTGCCCCTACTGCGCCGACAAATTGATGTCGACGGCGCTTCTATCACCGTACATACCGATCGTGGCGATGCCGGGCTGCGATGGAAAGACGATTTTACGATGGGCGGTGATCAGGTGCGCGACGAAACTACCGTGCGTGCGGAAGTGGTCTACGCAGGCTTCGGCGTGCACGCGCCTGAGCTGGGTTATTCCGATTACGACGGAGTCGATGTCAAAGGCAAGATCGTGGCTATTTTCGGCGGTGCCCCCGCCAGTTTTCCGCACAATGAGCGGGCCTATTATTCCTCCGGGCGCACCAAACGCGACCTCATGGTAGAGCGTGGCGCAGTGGGCTACATCTACATGCGCTCACGTAGTGATCAGCAGCGCCGGAGTTGGGACGTGGTGACACTGAATGCCGGTGTGACCGCCGGCATGTCCTGGAAGAATTTGCAGGGCGAGGTGGCCGACCACCATCATCAGTTGGAAGGTAGCGCCCTGGTGAATGAGGCTGTGGCCCCGGATATTTTTGCACCGTCGCCGATCAGCTTTGAACAGGCACTTGATGCCGCAGAAGCGGGCCGGCCGGCGTCCCAGCCACTGGGTGTGGAAATGACGCTGACCCAGAAGAGCGAGCACACTGATATAACCAGCCCCAATGTGGTGGGTGTGATTCGCGGCTCTGATCCTGAGCTGGCCGACGAGTATATCGTCTATACCGCGCACCTCGATCATATTGGGGTTGGCACACCTGTCGATGGTGACGCTATCTATAACGGCTTTTACGACAATGCCATGGGTGTCGCGCTGATGATTGAGGCGGCCCGTGCGTTCAAGGCGATGCCGCGGGCACCGGCGCGATCCATTTTGCTGGTCGCGGTAACAGGCGAAGAGCGCGGGCTATTGGGGTCGGATTATTTTGCCCAGTACCCAACGGTGCGCGCCGAGGGAATGATCGCCAATATCAACCTGGACATGCCTTTGCTGCTCTATCCACTGGCCGACATCATCGCCTTTGGTGCCCAGCACTCCACTCTGGATGTACCTATTGCACGTGCGGTTGAGGCCGAAGGGTTTGCGTTGACCCCTGACCCCATTCCCGAAGAAGTGCTTTTTATCCGCAGCGACCAATACTCCTTTGTTCGCCAGGGCGTGCCCGCGGTATTCCTGGTTCCGGGGTTTACCTCTACCGACCCAGACATTAATGGTGGCGCCTTGTTTCAGGGGCATTTGAAAACCCACTACCACCGGCCCAGCGACGACCTCTCACGCCCGGTGGACTGGCCGTCGGCGCTGCGCTTTGCGCGCGCCAACGTGCGTATTGGCCTCGAAATTGCAAAAGATATGAAACCACCTCGCTGGCATGAGGGTGACTTTTTTGGCGAAAAATTTTCCAGAGGACAGTGAATTGGATGACTGACAAACAGCGTAGTACCGCCGCGGTCGTCGCGGCTTTCATGGGGGCTGTGTCCCCTTCGGCAATGGCGGGTATCGACACTGCAGTTGAATCCGTCATGGCGCCAGCCGCAGCGCTGTTGTCAGCCTTTGTGTTTGCCAGAGTCGATGTGTTTGGCGTCGAAATTCCCTGGATTGTGTTGTGGCTGGCGGTGGCGGCGACATTCTTCACCCTGTATATGGGCTTTATCAATGTCCGCGGCTTTGGGCTTGCGCTGCGCCTGGTCAGGGGCGATTACCACGACCCCAAAGCCCGCGGCGAAATTTCCCATTTCCAGGCCGTCGCGACGGCGGTGTCCGGTACCGTGGGTGTGGGTAATATCGGCGGCGTCGCGGTGGCCATTGTTATCGGCGGCCCCGGCGCTGCCTTCTGGTTAATCGTGGCGGGCCTGCTGTCCATGTCGACCAAGTTGGTGGAGTGCACTCTCGGGGTAAAATACCGCAAGCACAATCCGGATGGATCGGTGTCCGGTGGCCCCATGTATTACCTGGAACACTGGCTGAGCAGCCGCGGTCGTCCGGGTATGGGCAAGGGGCTGGGCAGATTCTATGCCCTGTCACTGGTGATTGGCTGCCTGGGGATCGGCAATATGTTCCAGTCCAACCAGGCTTACGTACAGTTTGTAAACATCACCGGTGGTGAAGCGAGCTTTTTCGCTGACAAGGGTTGGTTGTTCGGGTTGGCGATTGCCCTGTCGGTGGGCGCCGTCATTATTGGCGGTATCCGTTCGATCGCCGCAGTGGCGGGCAGGATCGTACCGTTTATGGCTGTGCTCTATATGTGCTCTGCGCTGGTGATTATCCTGATGAGTATCGAGCACTTGCCTGCAGCGGTGAGCCTGATCGTCAGTAGTGCGTTCACCCTGGAGAGTGCCACTGGCGGCATGATTGGCGCCATGATTGTTGGTTTTCAGCGCGCGCTGTTTTCAAACGAAGCGGGACTGGGATCTGCCTCCATCGCCCACTCCGCGGTGCAGACTGATCACCCGGCCTCAGAAGGGCTGGTGTCGTTGCTCGAGCCCTTCATCGATACCGTCGTGATCTGTACGCTGAGTTCTCTGGTGATTGTGGTGACGGCCTATCCGGCGGGCTTGATGGACCAGGGGCTGGAAGGTATTGCCCTGACCTCGGCGGCGTTTGAGCACCATATCGACTGGGCGCCTTATCCGCTGGCCGTGGCGGCGTTATTGTTTGCCTTTTCTACGGCAGTGGCCTGGTCGTACTACGGCCTGAAGGCATGGACTTATTTGTTCGGCGAGCACCCTCTCAGTGAGAATATCTTCAAACTGATCTTCTGCTCATTCCTTGCCATTGGCTGCATGATTCAGTTGAGCGCGGTGCTGGACTTTGCCGACGCCATGGTCTTCCTGATTTCCGTGCCGAATATTCTGGGCCTGTACCTGTTTGCCCCGGAGGTGAAGCGGGAGGTGAGTGAATTCATGGCCAAGGTGAAGAGCGGAGAAATCCGTAACTACCGGCGCGACGGCGCGCTGGGCAATACAGACTGAGGAACCACGCGATGGCCCCCGAACGCGAGATTGAGAATCTGGTGTATCGCTATGCCGAGCTCATTGATGACGGCCAATTCGATACCCTGGCTGCGTTGTTTGCCCGGGCGCAATATGTCGACCAGGATGGCAATGTGCTGGGTGAAGGTGCCGAGGCCATTGGTGAAATCTATCGTGGCTTCACCCGGCTTTACCCAGAAGGCACACCTCGCTCACACCATGTCACTACCAATGTCATCATCGAAGTGTCAGGGCAGACGGCGAGCGCGCGTTCCTACTTTACGGTGCTGCAGGCGACCGATAACCTGCCGCTGCAGCCGATTATCGCGGGCCGCTATCACGATACCTTTGCCTGCGATGCTGACGGCTGGTATTTCACCCGCCGCCAGGTGTTGATGCGCCTCGCCGGCGACCTAAGCCAGCATTTGCTGGCGGCCCTGCCAGAAACTTAGAGCCGGAAAGGCAGATCCCGCAGACGCTGCCCGGTGGCCGCGTAAATCGCGTTGCCCAATGCTGCCGGTGCAGGCGGTGTGCCGGGTTCGCCCACACCGGTGGGTGGTGCGTCAGATTCCACAATCGTCACGGCAATTTCCGGCGCTTCACTCATGCGTAGCGTCGGGTAGTCGTGGAAATTACCCTGAACAGCAGCACCGTCCTTGAAGGTTACCTCGCCATAGAGCGCCGCGGACAGGCCAAACAGCATGCCGCCCTCCATTTGCTGACGGACAATGTCCGGGTTGACGGCCCGGCCACAGTGGACCGCAACGTAACCCTTCTCGAGCCTGGGTTTGCCGTTGGTCATGGAGATCTCAACGACCTCGGCTACCACGGAGTGGAACGATTCGTGCACTGCGACGCCCTGGTAGTGCCCTTGCGGCGCATTGCCCCAGTTACTGAGCTTCTCGACGGTGTCCAGAACCTGGCGATGGCGACTATCCGCAGGCAGATGTCTGCGGCGGAATGCAATCGGGTCTTCGCCAACGGCCACTGCCAACTCATCAACAAAACTCTCGGCAAAGAAACCATTGTGGCTGTGGCCGACGGAGCGCCAGGCGCCAAGCCGAACCGGCGTTTCGACATTGCGATAGCCCATGTAGATGTGATCAAAGGCATAGGGGATGTCCTTCAGGCCCTCAGTGGCTGAACCATCTTTCTTCGCGGCCATATCGGCCCCGAAGTCGATCAGGAAATCGGGAATCCAGCTCGGCAGAATACCCACCGACATATTCTGCACATTGTGCTGCATCAGGCTGGGGCCTGCCAGCCAGTTTTCCCAGCTGAGGACCTCGCCGTTGCTGCCCAGGCGGGCCCGGAATCGGGTTTTCATGGGCGGGCGGAAGTAGTCGTGGCGAGTGTCGTCCTCACGGCTCCACACCAGACGCACGGGCTCACCCACTGCGCGTGCAATCTGGGCGGCCTCAAACACATTGTCCGGGATGGCCCGGCGGCCGAAGCCGCCGCCGAGGAATTGGTTGTGTACGGTGATCTTGTCGTCGTCGATGCCCAGCGCTTTGCTGGCAAAGCTGCGGGCGAGGTCAGGTGCCTGCACGCCCACCCACACATCAGCGCTGTCGCCGTTAATGGCCACCGTGGCATTCATTGGCTCCATAGTGGCGTGGGCCAGGAATGGCGCCGAGTATTCCACCTCGATCTGATCTGCCGCCCCGGATGCCGGGGGCTTGCCATCATCTCGAACAGTGGCAAAGTCGTCGCCATCCAGAGCCTCGGATAGCGCCTGCTCAATGGATGCACTGTCGACCAGCGGTGACTCGCTCTGCTGCCACTGGATCGTGACTTTCTCTGCCGCCTTGCGCGCCCGCCAGTAGTTGGTGGCGACGACAGCGACACCGCTGTCGATCTGGACAATGTGCTTCACCCCATTGAGTTTGCGGGCCTCGGAAGCGTCGAAGCTGGTCACGGGGCCGTGAGCAATCGGGGGACGGACCACCACGGCAACCAGTGCATCGGCGGGGCCGGCGTCGATACCGAAGTTGGCACTGCCTTCCACCTTTGGCTGGTTGTCCAGGCGCTGGTTCTGTTGGCCAATCACGTTGAACCGGGACGCGTTTTTGAGGGCGACCTTGCTGGGTACGGGTAATGCCGCTGCGGCACTGGCCAGCTCACCGTAGCTGTAACTGATACTGCCGTCGGCGGTAGCGATGACGCCGTCACCAGCGTGGAGTTCCTGCTCGGGATGGCCACTGCGACCCACGGCTGCGGCCATCAGCATGGCCATGGCAGTGGCGCCGGTCTGGCGCAGGGGTTCATAGAGAACGCGGATGGCGTTACTGCCACCGGTAATTTGCAGATAGTATTCAGGATCGCGGAAGGCGTCGTCCACATGGGCCATTTCGTAGCGGATCTGGTCCGGAGCGACCTCAAGCTCTTCAGCAATCAGACTGAGCATGCCAGTGACGGTGCCCTGGCCCATCTCGGTTTTATGCACCTGGACGATGATGTCGCCCCCTGGGGTGATTTTCAGAAAGGCATCGGGTGCAAGTTCGGCGTCGTCGCCCAGGGCGCTGGCGTAGCCCTGCAGGTGGAAACCGAGGGTCAGACCTCCGCCAATGACGGAGACGTTGCGCAGAAAGTCTCGTCTGCTCAGGTTCATGCGTTCACCTCCGGTTCCCAGTTCTGGACGGCGGATGCGGCGCGCTTAATAGCATTGCGGATGCGGCCATAAGTGCCGCAGCGACAGATATTGCCGGACATGGCGCTGTCGATTTCCGCGTCACTGGGGGCGGGATTGCTGGCCAGCAGTGAGGCCGCGGACATAATCTGGCCGGACTGGCAGTAGCCGCACTGTGGTACATTCTCTACCACCCAGGCTTGCTGCAGGGGGTGATCGCCATTGGTCGCCAGCCCTTCAATGGTGGTAATGGCCTTGCCTTCGGCCAGGCTGATGGGCAGGGAGCAGCTGCGTACGGCTGCTCCCTCCAGGTGCACGGTGCAGGCGCCACACAGGCCCATGCCGCAACCGAACTTGGTGCCGGTAAAGTTGAGCTCATCGCGCAGCACCCACAGCAGCGGGGTATCTGGCTCAATGTCGATCTGCACTTCGCTGCCGTTGAGGACGAAGGCAATGGTTTGTGTCTCCACAGTGAAACTCCGTTTGTATCGCTACGGGTATGTTACGGATTGTTGCTTAAGCCGGGATTAACAATTGGTTAGTTTTGTGGCTTTTTGGTGGTGGTACGCAACAGGAAGTAGCCGGTAAAACCGGCAATCGCCGAGGCCAGCAGAATACCGGTCTTGGCAGCGAGCAACTCTTCCGGCTTGCCTGCGAAACCCAGGTCTGCAATAAAAATCGACATGGTAAAGCCAATGCCGCCCAGTAAGCCTACGCCGGTGATGTGCTTCATATTGAGCTCGTCGGGCAGCTTGGCCCAGCCAAGTTTTATAGCAATCCAGGTGAATCCGGCGATGCCCAAGGGCTTGCCGAGCAGCAAGCCGCACAGCACCCCGAGGGTGATCGGGCTGCTGACGGCGCTGCCAAACTCGGCAAACTCGATGGGAATGCCGGCATTGGCCAGCGCAAAGATCGGAATCACCAGGTAGGCAACCGGCAAGTGCAGGGAGTGCTCGAGGCGCTGCGCCGGTGCCTGTACCAGCTGGACCCCGTCGCCCATGGCGATTACCAGCGAGCGGAACCGGTTGTTGTGAATAATGTCGGGGTTTTCTGCCACAGACTTCTGCATGGCAACAGTGCTGTCCTTGACTCGGTCGATAAAGGTCTCGGCTTCGAATTTGGGGCGTATCGGGATCACGAAGGCCACGACAATGCCTGCAATCGTGGCGTGAATACCGCTGGCGAGCATGGCTGTCCACAGCAGAATGCCCACGGCGGCATAGGGCAGCGGGCGACGGACACCACCCAGGTTGAACGAGAGCAGCACGAAGGTGAATATGCCCGCATAGAACAGGGCAACGGTGTCCAGGCTATCGGTATAGAACAGCGCAATCACCGCGACCGCGCCCAGGTCGTCGACAATGGCCAGGGCGATCAAAAAGGTGATCAGGGTTTTGGGTATGCGCGGCCCCAGCAGGCTCAGGGCACCGATGGCGAAGGCGATGTCGGTGGCCATGGGAATACCCCAGCCCTTGGCATCCGGCCCGGAAGTGTTAAACACGAAATAGCCGAGAGCGGGGATGAGCATGCCGCCAATCGCGGCACTGATGGGCAGCATCGCCTGGCTGGGGGACGACAGTTCACCCACCAGCAATTCTCGCTTGAGTTCCAGGCCCATGATAAAGAAAAACATGGCCATCAGCGCTTCGTTAATCCAATGGTGAATGGACAACGAGAAGGACTTTTCCCCCAGACTGATAGCTAGTTCCTTGTGCAGGAAGTGTTCATAGCTGTAATGGAAGGGGCTGTTTGCAATGATCAGCGCGACGACGGCACAAATCATCAGCAGAATGCCCGAGGTGGTCTGGCGATGGATAAACTCTTCCAGCGGTGTGAGGATGCTGTCGAAAGATTTTTCCCAGGGGGCGTGGTAGACGCCTTTGGCCATAGCGGTGCTCCGAGATCTTTGGGTACTGCAGGTATGGCGGTATATCTTAGCGCCGAAGCCTTACTGGGTATAGCTTGACTCAGGCCGCCGCAGGGCGCACTTTCCTTGATCTTCGACAAACCGCCGAGGTGCTGCGGGGCCTACAATGGTGCAGTGTCAGATGGAGATAAAGGAGTTAGCCGATGTTGAAACGGTACCTGAACTCGTCCAGGAAGCCCGTGCGGGGCTGCGTTGCCTGGACGCGGCCGCCGCCAGGGTGGAGTGCGCAGCAAAGCATGGCACGGTGGTGGATGTGCGTGAACCCGGCGAGGTGAGCGCCCAGGCTGTCGCTGGCTCCGTTAATATCCCCAGGGGTGTACTGGAGATGAAAATTACCGATGCCGCGCCCCACGCACAGCACCCGCTGTATCTGCATTGTGCGACCGGTGGCCGCGCCACTTTGGCGGCCCGGCAGTTGAAAACCATGGGCTACCGCAATATGGCGGTGATTACCTGCCCGATCGATGCGGNGTGCGCCGCCATGGCAGACTAGCTGGCCAGCGCGGGGGCACCCTCGACCAGGAACGGGCCATCGACGCACAGCCGGCGGCCGTCTGGCGCTGCGCAGGCACCGCAAATACCCACGCCGCATTTGGTCAGGTAATCGATGGCGCTGAATATCTGGTCGTCTCGACAGAATTCCTTCTGCACCGCGATGGCCGCTAATACCATGGGCTCGGGGCCGCAGTTGTAAAACACCAGTTTGTCGCGTTCTTCGGCGGACATTTCCTGCAGGCGCTCGCGCAGCAACTCGGTGACCACGCCCTGGAAGCCGGCGCTACCGTCATCGGTAGCGACATGCACATCGGCAATCTGCTTGCACTCCTCGAGGAAGTAAAGGCGCTCGGCGGTGCGGGCCCCGGCAAATACCTCGGCGTTGCCGAAATCCCGGGCGATCTGGTACACGGCGGCAAGGCCAGTACCGCCGGCAACAGCCATGATTTTCTGGTCTTCCGCGGGATCCACGGGAATGCCGTGGGGGCCGCGCACATAGCATTCGGTGCCAATGTCGAGGTCGAGCATGGCGTGGGTGAATTCGCCCACATCGATGATGACCAGCGAGAACGGGTCGTCAGTCAATGCCGAGAAGGGCTTTTCGCCGATGCCCGGTACCCAAAGGAATACGAACTCGCCGGCCTGAACGTTTATTTTGCGATCGAAAGTCATGATGGTGATGTCGTCACAGACCTTCTCATTCTTCACCACAGTGACGGGCTTGAAGTTCATGTCCACGTCGTAGCGAATATGAGTCTCGGCGCGGTTTTTGCCGCTTTCCAGGTCCGCAGTGACCGCCTTGAAGTAGTCGTCGATCTCTTGAGTAGTCAGTCCGACCAGGGCTGAGCCCACGCCGATAACGTCTGCCCCTGCCTGCTGGAATGCGCGGACATCGTCTGCACTGGAGATACCGCCGCAGCCAATAATGGGCAGGTCGGTGACGACGCGAATTTCGCGCACGCATTTCAGGGCAATGGGCAGTACACCCTTGCCGGACATGCCGCCGGCACCATTGGATAGCACCGGGTGGCCGTGGGCCGAGGTATAGCCGGGCCCTACCGTGTTAATGGCACACAGGCCGTCGGCGCCGCCGGCCTCGGCTGCCTTGGCTATGGCGCCGATATCGGGGGTGTTGGGGGTCAGTTTGGCGACCACCGGAATATCCACCGCAGCCTTCACCGCGCTGACAATCGCCTTCACCATCTCTGGGTCCTGGCCCATGGCCATGCCGTAACCCTTGGCGTGGGGGCAGGAGAGGTTCAGTTCCAGGCCGTCGGAGACCGGTGCCAGGATCTTCGCCACCTCGACAAACTCCTCGACGCTGCCGCCGAAGATCGAGGTCAGCAGGAAGCGGTCTTCCGGCACATTCAGCTTCGCCAATGATCTGGCCGAGGCGGCCGGCCCAGCATTGGTGAGGCCCACGGCGTTCACGAAGCAGCCCGGCGCATATTGGCTCAGCACCGGCTCGCGGTAGCCCAATCTTGGCTCGGGTCCAATACTTTTGGTGGTGATCACGCCCACTTCGGGGATGTTGTCGAAGAAATACTGCATGATTGGCGCCGCAGTAGTAACGATACCGGAGGGCACGGTAAAGGGGCCTGACAAGGTTTTGCCGAAGAATTCAATGCTCACGGGCTATTCTCAATCGTGTGGTGTGGGTCGCTAGATGGGTCGAATTATAGAGGGATTCAAGGCCTCGCGCAGATATTTCGCCCCTGTACGTCTCACTGGCTTACAGCCCACTTTAATGTGAGCTCGTTCGAGCGGTAAAAAGTGGTACGGAAAACCCTGATCGCAACCAGATGAGGTGGCTACGGAGTGGCATCACTGCTTGAAGAACTAAAGCGTCGCAACGTCATACGCGTGGCCGAGCTGCCTCGTGCTGGCGCGGGTGTGGGACGTGATGGATTACGATTTATACCAATTCTGGCCCGAGGGTCCGAGTGACCCGAACTACTGCGTGATTCGGGTCGACCCGGAGCGGGTGGAGTTGTCCAAGATGTTAGGTACTATGGAGAAGCGCGTCTGGCGGGCCTAGTGCTCAGCCTTTCGTCAGGTCGCGAATATCTGTTGAGGTGCCGTTGGTTTTGACCGACTCAACGCCGTTGTCGCAGCCGGATCCCGACGTGTACATCTGGCTCTGGCCGATCACCTGGTGATTGGCGGCTTTCAGGACAAAGTAATGCTTGTCGTCCCCTGATGCCTTGCATTCATAGCGATCGGCGTCGCTGCAATTTTTCTGTACTGAGGCAATACCGTTCTCGGCAGCGCCCCTGCTGCTGTACATCTCACTCTTGAGGATGTTCTGGCCATTCCCGGCCACAAGGTTAAAGAAGAATTCGCCGTTTTTGGCGAGTTTAAGTTCATAGTATCCGGCCATCATAAAACTCCTCGGAATGGTGGGCGGCCCCGGTGGCTGCCCGGCTGTTTCAGCTTAGTCTGTGGCCGGAGTTTCGCCAGTCAGGTGCCGCAGAATGTCCGCTGTACGATTTCCTGGGGCATGGGTGGCACCGCATAGTGCGCGCAGTCTTCCCGCCATGTGTAAGGATCTTCCAGACACGCCCCCAGGGCGTGAAACGCGCGGAAGTCCTGCTCATCCTCGGCGGCACGAATGGCTTCTTCCACCCGGTGATTACGGGGAATAAATACGGGATTGGCCAGTCGCATTCGCTCCGCCCGGGTCTCTGGGGTGAGTGGGTCGTTGGTGAGCCGTCTGCGCCACTGGGCCAGCCAGAGCTCGAAGGCCGGTGTGAACTCAAACCATGGGTCAATGTCGCTTCCCTCATCGCGCGCCAGTTCATAGAGGCGCCTGAAGGCCAGGGTGAAGTCGCACTTCTCGGCTTCGAGCAACGCGAAAAAGTCTTCGATGAGCTTGTTGTCTGGCTCGGTAATATCGGCCAGGCCGAACTTATTGGCCATGCCTTGATGATGGGCCAGCTGATACTGCCCCGGAAAGCTGTCTACCGCTGCCTGTGCCAGGGCGACGGCCTCTTCCTGTGACTCGTGGAGTAGCGGCAATAGTGCCTGGGCCAGGGTCGCCAGATTCCAGTGTGCGATGGCCGGCTGATTGGCGTAGGCGTAGCGGCCGTGCTGGTCAATGGAAGAGAACACCTTGCCAGCGCTGAATTCATCCATGAATGCGCAGGGCCCGAAGTCCACGGTTTCGCCGCCAATCAGCATATTGTCGGTGTTCATGACGCCGTGAATAAAGCCCAGGCACATCCACTGGGCTACCAATTCGGCCTGTGCCGAGATGACGCTGTTGAGTAGCGCCAGTGGCTGGTTGGGCGCATCTGCCTGGTCGGGATAATGGCGCTGCAGCGCGTACTCGCTGAGAGTTTGCAGGGCTTCCTGTTCGCCGCGTGCCGCGAAGAACTGGAAGGTGCCAATACGGATATGGCTGGAAGCGACCCGGGCCATGACAGCCCCCGGCAGAGGGTATTCTCTGAACACGTCCTCGCCGGTGCTGACGGCCGCCAGGGCGCGGGTGGAGGGTATGCCCAGGGCATGGAATGCTTCGCTCAGCAGATACTCGCGAATCACCGGCCCCATAGGTGAGCGCCCATCGCCGCCGCGGGAATAGGGCGTGGGGCCCGAGCCTTTCAGCTGGATGTCGAAACGTTGTCCATCTACAGTGACAACCTCGCCCAGCAGCACGGCGCGACCGTCGCCGAGCTGCGGGTTGTAACTCCCGAACTGGTGTCCCGCGTAGACCGCTGCCAACGGCTCGGCGAGCTCAGGTACTGTATTACCCGCGATAACGTCAGTTCCCTCGGGGGATGCGAGCCAGTCAGGGTCGATACCCAGGTATTCTGCGAGCGGCCTGTTTACGGCAATCGGCCCAGGTACGCGAACCGGTGTGGGCGCCTGGCGCGTATAAAAGAGGTCGGGTAGGCGGGCGTAGCTGTTGTCAAAAGGGATCGAACCCATGATAGGAATTGTCCTGTGGTAGTGCTATCTGCTATATACGTCAGGTTCGGAATGATAGCCTAAAGCGCTCATGGGAGCCGGAGTTAGTTTATGTCCAGAAAGACCTGGGACACCCTTATCCAGAATGCCACTGTTTTCGATGGCAGCGGCGATAAGCCAAGAGAGATGGATATTGCCATCAAGCGCGGCAAGATTGCCGCCATGGGTATGTTCTTGCCGCGGTCCATGGCCGACGAGGTTATTGATGCCACTGGTAAGTGGGTGACACCGGGGCTGCTGGATATTCATACTCATCTGGACCTCGAGGTCGACCTCGAACCCGGGCTGCCTGAAGTCGTGCGCCACGGAACGACCACCGTGCTGGTGGGGAACTGTAGCCTGGGTACGGCATTCGGGAGTCAGCGGGTGGGTGACCAGGATCCGATCGTGGATTGTTTCACTCGTGTGGAGAACATCCCCAAGTCAGTGTTGCGCAAGGCTGCCGAGGCGGTCACCTGGGAGTCCACCGGCGAATACATGGATCATTTCGATGATATGCCCCTGGGGCCTAACATCGGCATTTTCATTCCGCACTCCATGCTGCGCATTGAGGTCATGGGTCTGGAAGCCAGCATTAGCCGTGAACCTACCGAGGCCGAACTGGTGCGGATGGAGAGCCTGCTGGACACGGCGATGGACCAGGGCTACCTGGGCATGTCCACCGATGGCCTGCCCTTCCATTACCTGGCGAACTCACCGCACACGGACAAACGCATTCCAACCCAGTTTGCCAGTTTCGGTGAGCTGAAGCGTCTGCTGCGGGTGGTGCGTAACCGCAACCGTGTTTGGCAGACCACGCCCATTATTGAAAACCGCGCCAAGGCATTCCTGTATTTCGCACTCACCAGCGGCCGCCTGTTCGGCAAAACGTTGAAGACGTCGGCACTGTCGGTGATGGAGTTTGTGCTCGCGCCCAAGGTACACCGGGGTTTTCTGGGTTTTGCCGCACTGATGAACAGCAAGTTGTTCAAGGGCAATATGCATTTTCAGGCATTGGGAACCAATTTCCGGGTCTGGTCCGACGGTATTGTCAGCCCACTGTTTGAAGAACTGGATTCAACTGCTGAACTCATCGCCAAAGAATACGATGATGTTGAAGGGCGCATGGCGCTGCTCAACGACCCCGCCTGGGTGGAGCGGTTCCGCAGCGACTGGTTGCACGGCCGCGTTGGCAAGGGCCTGGCCGGGCTGAAGACCAAGCTGGGTATGCCTGACAACCTGGTGCCTCGTGAGTTGCGGATGATGATCTTTGACGGGGCGCCGGTGTCCGAGTGGGAAGGCGAGAGCCTGCAGGATGTCTATAATCGTGTGCAGCGCTACCAGCGCGGCCAGTCGGACCAGGCTCGATCGGATGCAGAACGCGAGGCCTTTGATAGCTTCCCGCGCACGATGGCCGATGACGCCGATTTCATGCTTGCCTTGCTGCGTGAGTATGACAAGGGCTTCCGTTTCTGGGTGGACATTGGCAATCAGGGCAAACGCGCCACGCTGGATTTCCTGTTGCACAAAAATGCCATGCCCGGTTTCAACGATTCCGGCGCGCATATCACCAACATGGCCTTCTTCGATTCCAACCTGAGTTCGTTGAAGCTCGCCTACAACCAGTCGATGGAAACCGTGGCCACCATGGTCAAGCGTCTCACCAGTGAGCCGGCGGCGTTCTTCGGCCTGGAGGATGTGGGCAAGCTGGAACTGGGTGCCCAGGCCGACCTGGTGATAATCGACCCGGAAGCCTTGGCTAACTGGGATGACAACGAAAACCGGATTCTCGCCTATCGGGAGCTGTTCGAGCACAACCAGATGCTGAGTCGCTCCGATGGGGTGGTCACCCACACGTTCATTAATGGTGAACAGGTCTGGTGCGACGGTGCGGTGACCGAGGCCCTGGGCAGTAAGCCGCTGGGACGGGCACTGCGCGCGGCCTAACACCCGGCCGCGCGTCAGTCGGTGCGGGGTGTCAGCCCGGGAATGGGTGTTCTGTCTGCCAATGACGTGCAATCTCAATACGGCGGGCAAACCAGACCTGGCTGTGAGACTGAGCGTATTCGACAAAACGCTTGAGAGCCGCGAAGCGCCCTGGGCGCCCGACCAGGCGACAATGCAGGCCGATAGACATCATTTTGGGCGCGTCGACGCCTTCGGCATAGAGGGTGTCGAAACTGTCCTTGAGGTAGCTGAAGAACTGGTCACCGCTATTAAAACCCTGTGGTGTGGCAAAGCGCATATCGTTGGCATCCAGGGTATAGGGCACGATTAATTGGTGCTTGTCCGCATCGGTATACCAGAAGGGCAGATCGTCACTGTAGTCATCGGCGTCATAGACAAACCCGCCATCTTCCATGACCAATTTGCGCGTCTGCGGGCTGGTGCGGCCGGTATACCAGCCCAGCGGTCGCTCGCCTGTGAGTCTTTTGTGAATTTCGATGGCCTGTTGCATGTGCTGTCGCTCGACGTCCTCCTCCACGTACTGGTAATCGATCCAGCGCAGGCCGTGAGAGCAGATCTCATGACCATCGCGCAGCATGGCCTCGACAACCTCGGGGTGACGCTGCATGGCAGAGGCGACACCGAATACGGTGACCGGTACCTCGCGCTCTCTGAACAGCCGCAGCAGCCGCCACACACCGACGCGTGACCCGTATTCGTAGATCGACTCCATACTCATATGACGGGTGCCCTGGCGGGCATCGGCTCCGATGATTTCCGATAGAAACTTCTCGGAGGTCGGGTCGCCGTGAAGAATGCAGTTTTCGCCGCCCTCTTCGTAATTGATGACAAACTGTATGGCGATACGGGACTGATTTGGCCAGTTGGCATGCGGCGTGGTTTCGCCGTAGCCACTCAGGTTTCTTGGGTAGTGCTGGTCGGACATGGTCATTCTTTCCGGTCAACTCATGCCAGCGTATGGCTGGCATGAGTCAGGTTGGCATTATTGGCCGACAGTCGCGTCGGGCCGGCTTTCCAGTGGCGGCAACATGCCTGCATCGACAATAAAATCAATGATGTCCTTTAAACCTTCCTCTTGCTTCAGATTGGAAAAGACGAAGGGGCGATCGCCGCGCATTTTAGTGGCGTCGCGATCCATGACTTGCAGTGAGGCACCGACGATAGGAGCGAGGTCGGTCTTGTTGATAATGAGCAGGTCGGAGCGGGTAATACCTGGGCCTCCCTTGCGGGGTATTTTGTCGCCCGCAGATACGTCAATCACGTACAGTGTGAGATCAGACAATTCCGGGCTGAACGTTGCACTCAGGTTGTCGCCGCCACTCTCTACAAACACTATGTCCAATTCGCCGTGGCGCTTTCGAAGTTCGTCGATCGCAGCGAGGTTCATGGAGGCATCTTCACGAATGGCAGTGTGCGGGCAGCCCCCGGTCTCTACGCCGATGATTCGATCCGCTTCCAATGCCTCGTGCTCTGTGAGGAACTTGGCATCTTCCTTGGTATAAATGTCGTTGGTGACTACTGCGATGTCATAGACGTCGCGCAGGTGGCTGCAGAGCGCGCGCAGCAGGGCTGTCTTACCGGAGCCTACAGGGCCGCCGACACCAACTCGCAAAGTTTGTTTTACAGTCATGTATCTCTCCTTCAGGAACGGAACAGGCGGGAGTACTGAGACTCGTGACGGCAGCTGGCCAATGCCAGTGCCGGCAGTGACCCGCCAATATCTATGTCTTCAAGTTGTTTGGCTGCGCTCAAGCAGGCTTCCAGATCGGCCTGCAGCAGGCTGATCAATTGCTGGGCGGCCGTTTGTCCAAGTGGCACCAGTTTGGTCGCGGCCGCGGCCTGGTTTTCCAGCCAGGACCACAGGTAACCTCGACATGTACTGTCTTCGTCGATACCCCAGTGCGCAGCGGCGCAGGCGAAAATAGTTACAAAACTTTGCTCGCCGTCGATCGCGGGCAGTGGCATATCAAGGTCGCCCAGCAGGCGCGCCAGTGCCTGCCCCATTGCTGTGTCAGTGAGGCGTAATTCTGCAGTTTCGCGGCAGGCTAGCGCCAGCGCATTGTTGTAGTTTAGAGTATGGATGTCGCCGGACAGGCTGGACCGGTGCTGTCGCAGCAGTAGTGGCAGATCAACCCGCCCCAGCGAGAATGCCAGTTGTTGGCGCAACCAGTCAGCGGTGCTGTCTCGGTCAGTAAGCCAGCCGGCATCGACGGCATACTCCATACCCTGCGAGAACGCATAGCCTCCTACCGGCAGGGCTGGGCTGGAGAGCTGCAGCAGTCGCAACAGCGCGCTGTCAGTGGTGATGGCCATGTCCCCCCCGAGCGTAGGCACCGGATTCGGGAACGAATACCGCCTGGGTGCTAACCGTTGCCAGGCCCAGTTCGCTGAGCATTTCTTCCAGCACATGGTCGGGGGAAATACGCAGCCAGCCGGCGCCGATCTGTACCTTGGTATGACGATTGCCCAGGTGATAGCAGGCGCGGCTGAACAGCAACGCGTCGTCGGTACTGGCTTCCAGCACCGCTTCCCTGGCGCCGTCCACCTGTAAGAATTTGCCACATCGGGTTTTCAGGATCTCTCCAACCTGCAGGGTTTGGCCGCGCTCCAGGAAAATACGGACCTCTTCGCCGTTGCTGGACTCAGCCTTGAAGCGTCCTCGTTCGCGCTGCAGGTGATCGAGTACCACCTGGGCGTGGATGTTGTCGGCGGCAGCCGCGGTCTGGCGTTCGTAAACTTCGAGCATTCCTACCTCAGAACAGGTTGTACAACTGGGCGAGCGGCAGTACATCCGCTGGCTCGCAGGTAAGTAGTTCGCCATCGGCCCTCACCTCATAGGTTTGTGGGTCGACGGTCACCGTGGGCTGCCATGTGTTGAGCAGCATATTGGCTTTGCTAATGGATCGGGTATTGCGGCAGGCCACCATTTTACGGCGCACGCCGAGGGTCTCAGCAATGGCTGCTTCGACGGCTGCTCGCGAGCAGAAAGTGACCGAGGTATGCCGCGCGGCGCCGGCATGGGCACCAAACATGGGTCGATAGTGGACTGGCTGCGGTGTGGGAATCGATGCATTGGGGTCTCCCATGGGAGCCGCAGCAATAAAGCCGCCCTTGATAATCATCGAAGGTTTGACGCCGAAAAACGCCGGTTTCCACAGTACCAGATCGGCCAGCTTGCCCTCCTCAATTGAGCCGACTTCGTGATCTATGCCGTGCGTAATCGCGGGGTTAATCGTGTACTTGGCGACATAGCGTCGCGCGCGGAAGTTGTCGTGACGCTCGTTGTCCTCGGCCAGAGCGCCGCGCTGTACTTTCATTTTGTGGGCGGTTTGCCAGGTGCGTGTCACCACCTCGCCGACCCGGCCCATCGCCTGGGAGTCCGACGCAATCATGCTGAATGCGCCCAGGTCATGAAATATGTCCTCGGCGGCAATCGTCTCTTTGCGAATTCGCGAGTCAGCGAAAGCAACATCTTCCGGAATAGAGGTGTCCAGATGATGACATACCATGAGCATATCGAGATGCTCATCTACAGTATTGCGTGTATAGGGCCGGGTCGGGTTGGTCGACGACGGCAGTACGTTAGATTCGGCGCAGGCGCGAATGATATCAGGCGCGTGTCCGCCTCCGGCACCTTCAGTATGGTAGGTGTGAATCGCGCGACCCTTGAACGCAGCCAGAGTATCGCCGACAAAACCGGACTCATTCAAGGTGTCGGTATGAATGGCCACCTGTACGTCGAACCGCTCTGCCACGCTAAGGCAGGTGTCGATGGTAGCAGGCGTGGTGCCCCAGTCCTCGTGGAGTTTTAAACCGCAGGCACCCGCAGCGAGTTGTTCTTCCAGCGGCAGTGCCTGGCTGGCATTGCCCTTGCCCAGGAATCCGAAGTTCATGGGCAGGTCATCGGTGGCCTGAAGCATCTTGCCAATGTTCCATGGCCCGGGTGTGCAGGTTGTGGCATTGGTGCCGGTTGCAGGTCCAGTGCCTCCGCCAATCATGGTAGTCACACCCGACATCAGCGCCTCTTCGATCTGCTGTGGACAGATAAAGTGAATATGCGCATCGACCCCTCCCGCAGTAAGAATCTGCCCTTCGCCGGCGATGACTTCGGTGCCGGGGCCGATAACGATCGTGACGTTGTCCTGAATATCCGGGTTGCCCGCTTTGCCAATGCCGCATATGCGTCCTGTTTTAATGCCGACATCCGCTTTGACGATTCCCCAGTGATCGAGTATCAGGGCGTTGGTAATGACGGTATCTGCCACTTCTGAGCTGGTTAGTTGGCCCTGGCCCATGCCGTCACGAATGACCTTGCCTCCGCCAAACTTTACTTCGTCGCCGTAAACTGTGTAGTCCTTCTCCACTTCGATCAGCAGCGCAGTATCGCCGAGCCTGACACGGTCTCCGGTCGTGGGACCGAACATGGCGGCATAGGATTTTCTGTCGATGGTAGTCATGCGTCCGCCTCCTCGCTGTCCAGTGGTCCCATCACCTCACCGCGGAAACCATAGACCTCGCGTTTCCCCGCATAGGCGACCAGTTCCACCTCGCGGTCCTGGCCTGGCTCAAAACGAACCGCGGTGCCGGATACGATATTCAGGCGGAAACCACGGGCGGCTTCCCGGTCGAATTCCAGTGACGGATTGACCTCATAGAAGTGGTAGTGGGAGCCCACTTGTATCGGCCGGTCGCCGCTATTTTTGACGAATAGGGTGACGGTGGTGCGCCCCACGTTGAGTTGCAGATTGCCTTCTGCGGCGAGTATTTCTCCTGGCTTCATGGCCGTATCCTCAGTTTATGGGGTTGTGAACAGTGACCAGCTTGGTGCCGTCGGGAAAGGTCGCCTCTACTTGTACTTCGTGAATCAGGTCAGCCACGCCGGGCATTACCTGGTCGGCGGTGAGAATTTCCCTGCCGTAACTCATGAGTTCTGCCACCGTTTTGCCGTCGCGTGCCCCTTCCATAATCTCCAGGGTTAGCAGTGCGACTGCCTCCGGGTAATTCAGCTTCAGTCCACGCGCCAACCGTCTTTCTGCCAGTAGTGCCGCCGTGAATACCAGTAACTTATCTTTCTCTCTGGGGAGCAATTCCATGTCGTCTTCCGTCAGTTGTTCAGGTTAACCAGATACGTGGTTGGCAAGAGGGCCTGCCCAGTAGCCGAGGGCGTAGTGCATGCCACCAGCCTGTGAATGCCTTGCGTGCCTGCTCGGCGCTGTCGCCCAGGTAGCGGCCAACGACAAAGCTACCCACCTGAGACAGGTCGGCCTGAGGTGTGTGAGTAGCGTTGCGTAATTGATCCATGTCTTCTTCTGTCAGTGGTTTGCTTAAAGGGCCTGCAAGAAACAGGCCGCAGCTGGTCTCACCACGCAGCGTCGCGCTGCCCTGGAGTTGGTTTGTCAGGTTCTCTTCAGTAATGTGCAGCCCTTCGACAAACACCGGAACGCCATCGTGAAAGACGCGATAGCGCTGCAGGAAACTGCCCTGAGAAAACGGCTGATTCGAAGCAGGGAGACCAAAACAACTGATTTCCCAGCCCACAAAATGGCTGTCTCCCTCGAGCTCTATCTGGGTGTCCAGTTGCACACAGGCGCCGTTATAAATAATGGTCTCAAGCGGAAACCATTCGAGGCTGCAGCCAGGGGCGAGCTTGAGTCGGACGTCCTGCTTTTGCACTGGGTTGAAATCTCGCGCCCGGTAAATGCGTGCAGCTCCGGGCGTGGTAATCAGCGCCCTGGCGGCGTTCTCCATGTCGACATTAATGGTGAGATGGTCGCCTGAAACAACGCCCCCGGGGGGGTGCAGCAGATACAGGTGCGCCAGCGAATCACCCTCGGGGTAAAAGGCCTTTTGTACATACAGTGGCCCTTTGTGCCTGCAGCGATACAGGCGCGTCTGTGCTTCGCGCTGTGCGAGGCTGAGTTCTAGGGAGGCGTGCCAGGCAGATTCATCCACCAGGTCCGGTGCGACGATCGTATTCAACGCGACTGCTTGTCCTTAGCGGTGAGGTGGGTAGATACGGCGCGGCCTGCAGCCGGTGCCAGTATCGCCAGCCCGGCCAGCCCGGCCAGTACCGCCATTGCGGGACCCCAGTGGTCGAGGTGGGTCCATAAGTGGGCGAGATTAGTCAGTATGCCATCCGGGTGGGTGCCGTTGTGGGCGAATACGCTGCCGCTGGCAAAGGTGGTGGCGATCGCGAGAGAAAGGGACTTATTCATAGGTTCTCCAAAATGGGCTTTACCCAGGGTTTATGGTGAGTGATCTCGTCATCGGTCAGGCCCTGCAGCTCGTAGGGCAGTACCAGCCAGTCTGATGTTTCATGCAGAAAGTAATCGGGGATACGTCCTGTTCGGTTTTTGTCTGGGCGGTAAAAAGGCACAGCAATCCGCACGTCCTCGGGATAGTTGCGCTTGCACTTGGCTTGCAGGCGTTGCAATACCGCCTCAATGTTGTGGCCGCTGCTGAAGACGTCATCGACGAGTAGCAGGCGGTCATCCCGGTTGAGCTGCTCGTAGAGATACTGGAGGCCATGCACACGAATTGTTTCCGGCGACTGCACTTTTTCCAGATAGCTGTCCATACCGCGATAAGAGGTGCGGATGGCGATGTGGTCGGTCATGACGCCCAGGTATTGAAGGCACTCTTGGACGTAGATGCCAACCGTCGACCCGCCTCGCCAGATACCGACAATGAAATTGGGCCGAAAGCCGCTTTCGTAGATGTTCACTGCCAGACGGAAGGCGTCGTTGAGCAGTTCTTCCTCTTCGATAAATCGTTTCTCAGACTGCAGGGACACAATATCTCCAGACATTCGTACGTGTGCGCTCTATACTAGTCATAGTGTAGACCCAGTCGACAGGTCATGATCGAGAAAACCTATCTCTCTGCCCAGCAATTGCTGGAAGACTCTTTCCGCCTTGGCGCAGATATTGTCGCCGATGGATTTCGCCCTTCGTTTATTATCGCCATCTGGCGGGGCGGGACGCCGGTCGGCATAGCCGTGCAGGAAATGCTGGCCTATTCCGGCATTGAGACCGATCACATCGCTATTCGCACATCGTCTTACGCGGCAGAGATCGACGGACGTTCCGCAAGCATCCGCATACACGGTATGAACTACCTGATCAAGTACATTACCCACGATGATCGTTTGTTGATTGTCGATGATGTGTTCGACACCGGGCATACGATCGATGCCGTGATTCGCCATCTGCAGGAGAAGGCCCGGCTTAATACGCCGAGGGAAATTCGCGTGGCTGTGCCTTACTACAAACCCACCCGTAGCGAAGTTGAGCGCGTGCCGGATTACTACCTGCACGAGACTGAAGCCTGGCTCAAGTACCCTCATTCCCTCGAGGGCCTTACCCGAGAGGAAATCCGTGAACACCGACCTGTCCTTTACGACATTCTGGGCCAACATATTCGCGACGACTGAGGCGGGCATCTTCAGTTAGCCGGCGCGCCGGCATCAATCCATGCACCCAGAGTTGCTCGTTCTGCCGGCGTCATGCCGGTCTTGTTCAAGAAAGGCATGTCCTTGGAGTCCACAGTACGCGCCTTGATCCGGGGTGCCCATTGCTGCATCTGGTCAACGGTGTCCAGCATGACACCCATGGGTGCGGTGGTAAATGTCTCGTCGGTAGGTTGCGCAGAGTGGCAGCTCACACAGTGTTTAGTCAGGATCTTCTGCGCAGTCGGAGCGTTTACCTGAGAGACCGTGTCAGTCGAATCGCTGACCGGCGCTGGCTTGGGCATGACTGCCCAGGCCAGTGTGGCGGTGGCGAGCAGTGAGATAACCAGAATAATGGGTTTGTTAATCCCTTTGTGGCGGAGGTTAAAGTAGTGCCGCGCGAAGGCGGTGATTGCGATAATCGCCAGCAATATGAGCCAGTTGTGCTCATGGGCATAGGTCATTGGGTAGTGGTTGCTGATCATGATGAACAACAACGGTAACGTGAGATAGTTGTTGTGCGTCGATCGTAACTTGGCTTTCTGTCCCCAGCTTGGATCCGGTGCATCGCCAGCCTCAATGGCTGCCACGAGCGCGCGCTGCGAAGGCATGATGACCCTGAATACGTTGCCGGCCATAATCGTGCCAATCATTGCTCCCATATGAATATAGGCTCCCCGGCCGCTGAACAAATGAGTCAGCGCGTAGGCACTGACTACAGCGAGTCCGATAAGGACCAGACCCAGCACGTAGCCATTGCGGGCCAGTGGTGTCGCACACAGCGTTTCGTAAAGTACCCAGCCGCCCACAATAAACCCCAGGCCGGTGGCTATGGCCTGAAACTGGCTGAGTTCTGCCACCCTGCGATCAATGAGGTACGCATCCGCGCCCACATAGAACACCAGGATCATCAACACCATGCCAGTCAGCCAGGTGCTGTAAGCCTCCCACTTAAACCAGTGCAGGGTTTCGGGCATTTTCTCGGGTGAGAGCTCGTATTTGGCGACCTCGTAAATTCCGCCGCCGTGAATGGCCCATAAGTCACCTTTGATGCCTTTGTCGCTTTTCCAGCGCGGCGGGTCTTGCAGGTGATTGTCCAGCCAGACAAAGTAGAACGAGGCTCCGATCCAGGCTACACCGGTAATGACGTGCAGCCAACGGAAAATAAGCTGCAACCAGTCGAGGACATAGGCTTCCATATCAAGTAGTTTCCGAGTTGTCCCGCTGGTGCACACAAGCGCCAGCGGCGTAAGTTGCGAGAATACTGCGATCATCGCCGAGCATGGCAAGTACGAAAAGCAGTTCCAGGAGAGAGTCGCAGCGCTCGCTGCGATACTCCATCAGTGGTGTTGCAGCGGGATCCAGCACCACGAAGTCGGCCTCTTTGCCCACAGCGAAGTTGCCAATGTGTTGGTGACAATCGATGCTGTGGGCGCCTCCCAGCGTGGCCAGATAAAAGGCCTTGAAGGGCGTCATGCGGTTGCCATCCAGCTGCTGGGTTTTGTACGCGTCGGCCATTGTCTCCAGGATCGAGAATGTATTTCCTGCGCCCACGTCTGTTCCCAGTCCCACTTTGACGCCTTCGTGTACCGCCCGTTGCAGCTTGAACAAGCCACTGCCAAGAAAGAGATTTGAGGCAGGGCAAAAAGCAATCGCTGAGTTTGTATCAGCCAGGCGCTGCCACTCATCGTTTTCCAGGTGGATGCAGTGTGCGAAGGTACTGCGCTCTCCAAGCAGTCCGGCGCGGTCGTAGCTGTCGAGGTAGTGCTTCGCTTCAGGGAACAGCTCCTTGACCCAGGCAACTTCGGCGAGATTTTCCGAAAGATGCGTGTGCATATGCACGCCCGGATGTTCCGTTAAGAGTTTGCCAGCCAGGGCCAGCTGCTCTGGCGATGAAGTGGGTGCAAAGCGCGGCGTCACGGCATAGCGAAGCCGGCCGCGTCCGTGCCAGGTCTCTATCAGGCGCTTGCTGTCGGCGTATCCCTCTTCCGGTGTGTCGCGCAGTTCCTCGGGAGCATTGCGGTCCATGAGTACTTTGCCGCAGATCATGCGCAGGTCGCGTTGCTCAGCCGCGGCAAAGAACGCATCTACTGACTGTGCGTGGACAGTGCCGAATACTTGAGCCGTTGTGGTCCCATGGCGCAGTAATTCATCGAGAAATCGCTCCGCGACGGCTGCGGCGTAGTCCTCGTCGGCAAACTGGGTTTCTGTGGGGAACGTGTATGTTTCCAGCCACTGAAGCAATTGTTCGCCGTAGGAAGCAATCATTTCCTTCTGGGGGTAGTGGATGTGGGTGTCGATAAAACCCGGACAGATCAGCTTGTCGCGGTAGTCGGTAATTGTGGCCTCGCTGCCCAGTTCGGGTAGGAGCTGCTGAGCACTACCGAGTGCCGCGACTCTGCCATCTTCGATGACTAGCAGGCCATCTTCAATATATTCGTAGCTATCTTCGATGGGTACCAGGTCGGGATCGTGGAGAAAGTGCAATACTCGGGCACGGTAGGCGTGGCTGGTCATGCGGGCGCCTCCAGACGGAACTCGAGCGGCGGCGACAACTCGACTTCATCGCAGTTCTCCCCCGATCCCTGTCTATCGATGACGAGAAAGTTACTTGGTGTATCCAGCGCGAGGCTGTAGTGATGCCAGGTTCCCTGGTGATAATTCACTCCCTGATCGGGGCGAGCCAGGAACAGTTCCACGGATTCGGGATTGAATTCTCCCGCTGGCGCCACAGCAACCAGGTAGGGGCTTGATCCGAGGGGCATGAATGCCTGGCTGCCTTTCGGGTGGCGCTCCATGACTTCGGCGCGAAATGGCAGGACTATTGGCTGGCTGCAGAACACGCTGATGATGGCACTATCGTTGGCTTCTTGCAGTTGCACCGTCGCCAGCGCGTGATGGCGCTGGGTACGGCCGTAGTTGATTGGGAACTGCTCGTTGTCCTCGCTGATTTCGATGACGTCACCGTAGGGCGAAAATGCATCGCGTGTCAGGGTCTTCGCAGTTAGGCTTAATGTTTGCATTAGCTGCCTCTATAGGTGGAGTAACCAAAGCCCGATAGCAGCAGCGGTATGTGGTAGTGAGCGCCATCTTCCTCGATGTTAAAGACCACCTCTGCCCAGGGGTAAAACACGGTTTGTCCATGGCGTTGGAAATAAGCGGCTGTTGCGAAGTGCATCCGGTAGGTGCCTGCAGGTAAAACAAGGTCCTGTGGACAGAGGTCGGCAACGCGGCCGTCCTCGTTGGTGATTCCTTCGCCCATGATTACCCAGGTGTTTTGTTCCTGGCGGCACAGCGTAATGGCCACTTCGGCAGCCGGGCAGCCCCTGGCGGTGTCGAGAATATGGGTGGTGATCTGGCTCATAGCAGTTTCTCCAGGCGCAGATGGAAGATCTTGCGCTGTTCTTCGGCGGCATTCGCCAGCTCCTGTTCGCGGGGGTTGGGCAAGCGGGCCTGCAACAGGTTGAGCATTTCGCTGGCGCTTTTGCCGGTGGCACAAACGATGAAAATAAATCCGAACTTATGCTCGTAGTCGCGATTGCCCTCGGCGAGCGCAGCGATTACATCATCATTAGCTTGCGCCACGGATGCCTGCTCACCTGCGGCAAGCGCTTTAGTGTTGGCGTATTTGGCCTTGAGTGAATTTACGTCGCCGATCTTGGGATGGCCGTCAAACGCCTGTAGATAGTCCTCTTCCGCCAGCTGTCCCCAGACCCTGTCGACCGTTGCAATCAATTCTGCCGGGCTTGCGAATGGACGCGCGGCAAGCACGCCAGCAATCCAGGCTTCGCTGGTACAGCATTGTCTCAGTAGATGCTCTGCATCTTCCCTGGAGGCGTTGTTCAAGGCGTGTAGGCTCATGATGCATCTGTCCAGTCAGGTTCGCCGATAATGCGCAGTCGGCTTATGCCGCCATCGGGGAAGATATTGAGCCGCACGTGGGTGAAGTGTTGCTGCGGTCGTACCAGAATTTCGTCGATGAACAGGTGGATGAGGTCCGCCTGGAGCGGCGTTTTATCGATTACTTTTACCCACTCTGTGTTGCTGTCGGTGTAGTGCTCGTTGATCGAGGCGGCTTCAAGGCTGAAGTGGTCGGGGTAATTACCGAGGTAATGGGCGGTGTCGATCAGTACCTTGCGGATGGTGCCCTTGAGGCCCAGTCGCACAATGCACCAGTCGTTGTCTTCATCCCGGCGTCGTTTTGTCTCCCACCCGTCGCCCATGTTTGTGCCGACGTAAGGCATGAGTAAATTGTTTGGCGAGCTGTAGAACATGTCGCTGCACTGCTGTACATGACCGCCGAGGACCACGCTGGCCAGATCCAGTATTTCACCCGGCACATAGTGTTCCCGGCGAGGCAGTGGTCTGCCCCAGGTGCGCAGGCGTGCTACGCCTCCGTCGGGATAAATTTTCAGGCGTATGTGAGTGCAGGGGCGCTGCTCGTGGATTGCAAATACATTGTGGCTGTCAGCCTCTGTGGGCGACTTGGGCAGTAGTTCGAACCACTCGGCGTCTTCATCGAGGGCACCGATCGCCCAGGCACCCTCGACCGCTGCGAACAGCGGGGCATTACCTGTGAAGTGGGTGGTTTCGATATCAATGCCATGCAGTTCGCCTGCGATACCCAGCCGCAGCACACACCAATCGTGATCAAGATCCGATTTCGCTCGCGCGCGCCGGCCAAAGGAGCGGCGGGATTCCCAGCCGTCCATCCATTGACCGGTAGCGATAAAGTGCCCCTTTTTGAAAATAGGTTCCTCGTGCTTGACCAGGTTTGTGCACTCGGCGAACCATTGGTCGGAGCATGCAAGGGCTTTGCCGCCCACGCGCTCGCTTACCAGGTCGGTGAAGTCTCTTTGAAAGTCCTCAGGTCTCATGTTGTTTCCATTACTCTCGTGGCTGGAGCCCACCTGTGTAAAGGTTCAGGTAGTGCTCGCGCCAATTGCGGTTTTCTCTGAGCAGAGCGAACGCGTTAGTCGTCCTGCGCCAGTACGTTGTGCTGGAGTGTTACTCCCAGCGCTTTCAGGCTGCGTCTATCCACGCCTTTCACCTGCGAGTGCAGGTTGTGCTGGTGGTATCGCTGAATAATCTGTGCCGCTACAGAAACGGCAACTTCCACTGGTTCCTTACCTGGTACCTGTTGCAGGCCTATTGGACAGTGCACACCTGCATAGGCGTCGGCTGTTATATCCTCGTGCTCCAGGCGCATACAAAAACGGCGCCATTTTGTAGTCGAGCCGATCATCCCGATATAGCCGGCGTCTCCGCGTTGTAGAGCGGCCCGCAGAATGGCGTAATCCTGCTGGTGGTTGTGGGTCATGATGATGAACCAGGTACCAGCTGGCAGCGCCTTGACAGCGTCTGTGGGGTCTTCGCTGCAGTGAATAGGTGTGTACTCGTCGTGGGCGTCTTCGAAGTCTTCACGACTGTCAAACCAGTGCAGACGACAGGGCATTTGTTTCAGCAGGGGGGCGAGGGTGCGGCCTACGTGCCCTGCGCCAAACAGAGCAATATTCAGTTTGGCCCCGGCAAAGCTTTCAAACAGCAGGCTGGCACTGCCACCGCAGCACTGACCTAGCGATGGGCCCAGGGGAAAATATTCGATGCGCTGATCGTCGCTGCCAATCATTTCAGCTGCGATGTGGCTGGCGCGATGTTCCAGGTGGCCGCCACCGATAGTGCCGAACCGATCGTCCTTGCTGATCACCATTTTGGTGGTCGTTGCGCGCGGTGTAGACCCTTTGGTGCCAAGTACGGTCACAATGACATAGGCATCTCCGCGCGTTTCCAGTGCCTGCGCTGCATCCGCCCAATGGGTGTGGGTATTGAGTCGGGTCATGTCTGACGCTCCATGAATTTCTGCATGTCTGCACAGGCCAGCAGCACGCGTTCTGGTGTGGCAGGCGCGTTGAGCGCAGGCGACGCCCGATGATCTGCGAGACTGCCAATCGCGTCCCTAATTGCTGCCCAGACGGAAATGCCGAGCATCAGCGGTGGCTCGCCTACGGCCTTGGAGTGAAAAATGGTGGCTTCAGTATTTGGGCTATCGGGTAGCAGCTCTACATTGAGGGTCGCGGGCGTGTCGCTTATCGCAGGAATTTTGTAGCTGGCCGGGCCTGCCGTTTGTAACCGTCCGTCTTCGCCCCAGATCAGTTCCTCTGACGTCAGCCAGCCCATACCCTGGATGAAGCCACCTTCAATCTGGCCGATGTCCAGAGCGGGGTTAAGTGACTGCCCAACGTCCTGGCAGATATCGGCCTGCAGTAAACGGTACTCGCCGGTTAATGTGTCCACGACGACCTCGGACACGGCTGCGCCATACGCATAGTAAAAAAACGGACGGCCGTTAGCCATGTCACGGTTGTAGTGAATCTTGGGAGTCTTGTAAAAACCGGTTGCAGATAGCGATATGCGCTGCAGGTAAGCCAGTTGCGCCAGGTCAGCGAAACTTATCGACTCCTGACCTGCTTTGACCTCGCCCTGTTCGAATACGATTTCACTTTCGCTGACACCGAAATGCCCGGCAGCGAATGTCGTCAGGCGCGACTTGATTTTGCGGGCAGCGTCACGCGCCGCCATGCCATTGAGGTCGCTGCCCGAAGAGGCGGCCGTGGGCGACGTGTTGGGTACTTTGTCGGTACGGGTCGAGGTGCAGGTGATCCGCGACATATCCACCTGCAGTTCGCTGGCGACAATTTGCGCGACCTTGGTGTACAGGCCCTGTCCCATTTCTGTGCCGCCATGATTCAGCTGGATGCTGCCATCGGTGTATACATGGAGTAGCGCACCCGCCTGGTTGAGATGCTGGACGGTAAACGAGATCCCGAATTTGACAGGAGTGAGTGCCAGACCTCGCTTGAGTACTGGGCTTTGCGCATTAAACGCGCTGATTTCCTGGCGGCGCGCCCGATAATTGGCGGTGTTTTCAAGCCGCTCGACCAGTGGTCCTATGATGTGCTGTTCAATTTTTTGCCCGTAGTGCGTGGTGTCACGGCCGTCTTCGGCGCTATAAAAATTGCGCTTGCGAACATCCAGCGGGTCCAGGCCGGTGGCCGTGGCCACTTGCTCAATGATGTTTTCCATGGCGAGCATGCCCTGGGGGCCGCCAAAGCCACGAAACGCGGTGTGCGATACGGTATCGGTGCGCACCCGGTGGCCGCGGATATCGGCTGCTGGCAGGAAATAGCAGTTGTCCGCGTGAAACATTGCCCGGTCGACAATGGCGTCAGAAAGGTCGGGCGACATGCCGCAGTTGCCTGCCAGTTCCAGATCCAGGCCTTTGATCGTGCCATCATTGTCGAACGCTACCTGATAGCGGCTGAAGAACGGATGACGTTTGCCGGTGGCAGCGAAGTCGTCAGCCCGGGCAAGTCGAAGTTTCACGGAGCGCCCGCTACGGTGTGCCGCTAGTGCGGCGATGCACGACCACTGGTTGGCATTGGTCTCCTTGCCACCAAACGCTCCTCCCATGCGGCGCACGTCTACCGTGACTTTGCTCATTGGCAGATTCAGTACTTCGGCAACCAGCTTCTGTCCTTCGGAGGGGTGTTGGGTGGAGGCGTATACCAGCATGCCGCCATCATCCTGGGGCACCGCCATAGCTGCTTGGCCCTCGAGGTACATTTGTTCCTGGCCGCCACTGTGAAACTCGCCAGTCAGTTGTTTGTCGGCAGTAGCTTGGGCACGGTCAAGGTCGCCTCTGCTCTGGCGGTGGGTGGGGCGAACGAAATATGCCTCCGCCAGAGCCTCCTCGACATCGAGGTGGCTGTCGATGGGGGCGTATTCCACTTGTGCCAGTCGCGCTGCCCGGCGTGCTGCAAGCTGACTGTTAGCGACCACGACGAATAGTACCTGGCCATAGAACAGGACTTCACCATCGGCCAATAATGGATCGCCAGGGAATACCGCACCGATATCACGGTGGCCGGGAATATCATTTGAGGTGATGACATCGACTACGCCCGGAGCGCATTGCACGGCGCTCAGGTCCATGCTGATGATGTTGCCGCGGGCAATGCTCGACAGACCTGGATAGGCATAGAGTGTGTCTGCGGGGCCACGGCGATCGTCCACATAGCTGGCCTGACCGGTTACGTGACCTACGGCGCTTTCGTGGCGCAGCGGATGGCCCGCGAGCCCGGCGGTAGCGCGGGAGTTGCGGGCCTGTGGCAGCCTACGCATAGTGGGTTACCTGTAGTTGCTGGGCCGGCAGGTTGTGCGAAAGTTGCAGCCGTCGCAGCAGGTTGCCAGCAACCTGCATACGGTAGTCTGCGCTGGCGCGAAAATCGGAGATTGGGCAGAAATCTTCCGCCAGCGCTGCCACAGCTGCATTTATTGTCGTTTCTGTTAATGGCTTGTCACGCAGCGCGTCTTCGCAGTAGTGCGCACGCCGGGGTATCTCTGCCATGCCGCCGTAGGCAATACGCGCGCTGGTCACGCGGTCGCCGTCCATGTCCAGGGCAAATGCTCCACACACCGTAGAAATATCGTCGTCGATACGCTTGCTGATCTTGTAGGCGCGAAACAGAGTGCTTGCGTGTCGCCGCGGCACATGAATGCGCTCAATGAATTCGCCTTTGCCTAGCACAGTCCGCCGATAGCCTACAAAAAAGGTATCGAGCGGCACTGACCTGCGTTGCTCCCCACAGCGCAGGATTACGCTGGCATTCAGCGCCAGCAGCACAGGCGGCATGTCGCCAATCGGCGAGGCGTTGCCGATGTTGCCGCCAATGGTGCCCTGATTGCGAATCTGTTTGGAGCCCAGTCGCTCCAGTAATTCGTGCAATTCTGGCCACTGATGCAGCAACAGAGGTGCACTGTCGCTGTAAGTGACCGCTGCGCCAATGTCGAGGTGGTTCGAAGTCTCTTGTATGTCGGTCAGGTCCGTGGCGCGCCCGGTATGAATGAGCGTGGTGATCGTTGCCAGTGATTGGGTCAACTCCAGGCTGAGGTCCGTGGCACCTGCCACCAGTCGGGCATCGGGGTGCTGTAGGTAGAGCGCTGCCAGTTCAGCCGACGATTGTGGGGCGAAATAGCGATGATTGTCTCCCTGCAGGTCCGCAGGGACTTGCGCCATTGCCGCGAGTGTCCCTCTGACATTGTGGGGGGGCTGGTCATGCGTTGCCTCGAGAGCCGGATCGTACATAGCCACAGCAGCATCCAAGATGGGGCGGTAGCCGGTGCAGCGGCACAGGTTGCCGCCAAGGGATTCGAGAATTTCCTGCCGATCCGGTTGCGCGTGGTTCTGATAATGGGCGTATAGCGACATGACGAAGCCAGGCGTACAGAAGCCGCACTGTGATCCATGGCACTCCACCATGGCCTCTTGCGCAGGGTGAAGATCGCCATCTGCTGCCAGGTCCTCGACAGTGAGCAGCTGCTGGCCGTGGAGGCTGCCAATCGGCGTAATGCAGGCGTTGATGCTGCGGTACTGCAGTTGATTATCCGCCGATACTCGCGCGACCACCACGGTGCATGCACCGCAATCGCCAGAGGCGCAGCCCTCCTTGGTGCCGGTGCGACCCAGGTGGTCACGCAGGTAGTCCAGCACGGTGGTGTTGGGGTCTATGTCGTCAATTCGATGCTCGATCGAATTGAGTAAAAATGTAATCACGAGAGGCTCTGTAAAAAGTTAACACAAGTGTCAGGAATAATAGCAAATTTCGTGCCCGCCTGACAGTTGTCAGCCACTATGGGACCATATTCGTAAAGATTGGCTCGGTTCAGGGCACAATTTAACCGCAGGCCAAATATTTCTGACATAAGTGTCAGCTTTTATGCCGACAGTGTGCCCCAATCCGGTGCGACGCTGCGCTCTTTTAGCGCCTGAGCAAGGCGCGTAGCCCCTAGACGAAGGCGAATTTGGCCAGAAATATAGCTGCCAGGAACCAGGCGCCGAAGCTGACCTCGTCGGTTCTGCCAACAATGACCTTTACTGCCACATAAGTAATAAAGCCTACGGCAATGCCATTGGCAATTGAGAATGACAGCGGAATCATGATTGTGGTGAGTAGTGCAGGTAAAAGCTCGGTGGCGTCGTCCCAGTTCAGGCCCTTGAGGCCCGAAAGCATTAGTAGCGCTACATACACGAGCGCGCCGGCGGTGGCAAAGGCGGGGACCATACCTGCCAGGGGTGCGAAGAACATTGCCAACAGGAATAGCGCGCCTACCGTGATCGCCGTGAGGCCGGTGCGACCGCCCGCGGCCACGCCTGCTGCGCTCTCGACGTAGCTGGTCACCGGCGCACAGCCAAGAAAGGCGCCTGCCACGCTGGCGCCGCTGTCGGCCTTGAGTGCGCGGTCAATGTTCTTGATTTCGCCCTGGTCATTGACGAGACCGGCGCGGGTTGCGACGCCCATCAGTGTTCCCGATGTATCGAACAGATTGACGAACAGGATGGCGATAATCACGCTGACCATGGCTATATCGAGTGCGCCGAGGATATCCAGCTCGAACAGTAAGGGGCTCATATCCGGCGGGGGGGCGATGAATCCGCTGTAAGTCACCAATCCGGTGGCCAGTCCCAGCAGCGTCACCGTTAATATTCCGATCATAATCGCGCCAGGCACCTGGCGAACTGAGAGAGCGGCTATCAGTATAAAACCGATGCCGGCCAGCAGGGTCTCCGGCTGAGTGAAGTCACCCAGCGAGAGCAGTGTGGCGGGATTGTCCACCACGAGACCGCCGCTGCGCAGGCCGATGAAACCAATGAACAGGCCAACACCTGCGCCCATGGCGATGCGCAGATCCATGGGAATGCTCTCCAGCATCCAGGCCCGCAGGCGGGTAACACTCATGATGAAAAACAGGATGCCGGCAATGAATACTGCGCCGAGGGCTACCTGCCAGCTATAGCCCATCTCACCGACAATTGTGTAGGTGAAGAAGGCGTTAAGTCCCATCCCGGGGGCCAGCCCGACGGGCCAGTTGGCGTAAAGGCCCATGACGATACAGGCGATAGCGGCTGCCAGACAGGTCGCAGCAAAACTAGCCCCCTGGTCCATGCCGGCTGAAGCCATCATCTGTGGATTGACGAAAATGATATAGGCCATGGTGATAAAAGTAGTGAGGCCGGCGGTGATCTCGGTTGTTACTCGCGTGTTGTGTTCACCAAGCCTGAACAGTCGTTCAAGGAGTGCATTCATGAAGGGGTCCGCGTTTCCTGTATTCAGTGCAGTCGCGCGACGAGCGCGGCAGCTTGTTCGTGTTGTCTGGCAATGAGTCGAGGCAGATCCAGGCCGGGAATGGCACCGTCGATCACGCGCCAGTGGCCGCCGATCATGACTCGGTCAGCTCGCTGAGCGTTACACAACAGCAGCGCGGCGAGGGGGTCATGACTGCCTGCAAATGAGATGTCGTCGCGTCGGAATAACGCGAAGTCGGCCTGCTTGCCCACGGCAATCTGCCCAATATCCTCACGTCCCAGGACAGCGGCAGAGCCACTGGTGGCCCAGCGTAATGCATCGCGGTGACTGACCGCTGCAGAGCCGTAGCGCAAGCGCTGAATATACATGGCCATACGCGCCTCTACGATCATATTGCTGCTGTCGTTGGAGGCTGAACCGTCGACCGCCAGGCCAATGTTGACGCCTGCCGCCTCGAGTTCCAGATTGCGACATATTCCCGAGGCGAGCATCATGTTAGAGCCTGGGCAGTGGGCAACCCCGACACCTGCAGCACCCAGACGCTGAATTTCAGCGTCGTTGAAATGGATGCCATGGGCCAGCCAGGTGCGCGGTTGTAGCCAGCCAACACGTTCCAGGTAGTCGACGGTGCGACAACCGAAACGCTCCAGACAGAAAGCCTCCTCGTCGAGAGTCTCCGCCAGATGTGTGTGCAATTGAATATCGAGTTCGTTGGCCAATGCTGCGGAGTCTCGCATCAGTTCTTCGCTGACCGAGAACGGCGAACAGGGCGCGAGCGCGATCTGTACAAACGCTCCGTCGCCACGCTCGTGATAGCGGTTAACCAGCCTTTCCGAGTCGCGCAGAATGACCTCCTCGTCCTGAACAGTCGTTTGCGGTGGAAGGCCGCCATCGTCTTCACCTAACGACATTGATCCGCGGGTCAGCGTGACTCGCGAACCGATTTTTTCTCGCGCTTCCACCTGGATGTCGATGGCCTCTTCCATGCCGGTCGGGAATAGATAGTGGTGGTCTGCAGCAGTGGTGCAGCCGGACAGCAATAGCTCAGCCAGTGCAATCTGGGTGCCGCTATAAAGCATATCCGGGGTCAGGCCAGCCCATACTGGGTACAGACTCTTCAGCCAGTCAAACAGCTCTTTGTCCAATGCGCAGGGCAGCGCTCTGGTCAGTGTCTGGTAGAAGTGATGATGGGTGTTGATTAGGCCGGGCAGGAGGACGTGTTCGCGAGCGTCAAAGACCTCATCGACCGGCTCGCTTGGCTGTTCATTGGCTGAAAGTAGCTCGACGATACGTCCGTCGCGGATAACCACGCCGCCGTCGGCATTGTCCGTGCCTGCTGTGAAACAAGCCAGGGGTTGTTTTATCCAGATGCTGTTTGCGCCGAGCATACTTGATCCTGAAAAATCGTCATGGTCGCACATGAATTGCGGTTGGCAAAGTGATGGTCATTGACTTACCGGTGAAAAAAAGGGCGCCATTCGGCGCCCAAAGATTTGGAACTTGTTGGCGTCAGAAGTCACCCAACGCATAGCTGAGAGTGACTGAAACGGTGCGGCCCTCCGACGGTTTAACTACCACAGAGTCAAACAGGTCGGCCGAAGTATAGTATTCTTCGTCGGTCAGGTTATTGACCTGCAGCAATGCGCTGAAGCGGTCGTATACGTAACCCACGGAGCCCGTCCAGACGGTGTAGTCGGGGAGCTTAATGGCCTGCAGCGCGTCGGTGTAGGTGTCGTCTACCCAGGTGAAACCCAATGACGCCGTGAGGTCGCCAGAGAACAGTTCCTGGTTCCAAGAGGCTGCGACGCTGACGATGTTGTCTGGCAGTCCGCCGCGATCAAGTTCGGTGCCTGCGCCGGTGAAGGTATCCCGGTCACCGGAAATACGGCCACCGTATACCTCCCAGGCTTCCAGCCCATTCTGAGCAGCGAACTCCGCGCCGTTGATGACAACAAAGGTGTTGCCGATTTCAGTGGTGTCGGTGTGGGTTGCTGTGGCGATTAATGACAGGTTGTCTGTGACGACGCCACGTACCTCCAATTCATAACCTTCTGAGAACACGCTGACGATGGCATTGGTCTGGCCTGCCCGCTCGACTTTCTCCTGATCATAATAGGTTAGAGCCGCGTAAACCCGATCATCCAGGCCAGAGAACTTCACCCCGATCTCGGTAAGCTCTGAGTCCTGCAGCCACAAGCCGGCATCTACCGATGACGGGATAATGCCGCCTAGTTGGTTGGCGCTCAGCGAGGCGGCTTCGGCGTAGGTGATGTATGGTACAAAGCCCGATTCGAAGTTGTACGACAAACTGGCGTTGAAGCTGGTGGAATCGTCGCTGTCAGTCACTTTGCCTAGGTCGGAGAAGGGGTTTTGGAGCAGCGTGACTGCCACTTCCTCCGACTCGATTTCGAACTCGTCGTAGCGAGCACCGAGCAGGAGGTTCAGGTTGCCATAGCTGATATTTGACAGGAAGAAGAAGCCGAGATTGTCCACCACCGAGATCTGACTCTCGTTATAGTTACGGCCGGGGTCGCCGGATGCGATGCCCGTATTGTTGCCGTTTTCGTCGGTTTCAAACGTGACGCCGACAAACGGATCTTCCACTGCTGGTGCAATACGGTCATCGGGGGTGGCACCTACCGTCATGTCACGGAAGTCGAATGTTTCGTCGAAGAACGCATGATTCTTTTCCAGGTCTTCGCGGCGGAAGTTGGCGCCAACGACATTATCGAACGTCAGGTTGCCGGTCTCCCACGTGAAGTTCAGGCTGGAGCGGAATTCGTAGATTTTTGCGTCCGGATAAAGTGCGGTAAAGCCCCAACTCTGGTACTTGGTATGATCCAGGTAGTCGTAGAAGAACTGGTTCTTCCATACCATCTCGTTGTCGAATTCGTGGGTTACATCGAAGTACGCGGTGATGGCAGTGGTGTCGGCATAGTCTTCTGGATCAATAAAGGTGTCGTCGTGGTCAATGGATCCCACACCGGGATTGGCCAGTGGTGATACCCAGGGCGTGTCATTGCCGCCAAAGCAGGTGAGTGCGACGCCGTTGTAGGTCGCTTGATTGAATCCCAGGTCGGGCACACAGAACGTGCCGACACCGGAAAACGAATCGTTAATACCGATGCCGGCAGCGCTGGAGATAAATCCGGATTCATTGGGGCGCAGATCAATGCCGCCATTGACGTTGCGGAACGGCGCGGCGCCCGTGATGTAAGTGCCGTCGTCGATCAGTTCCTGTGTCACGCGTGTCCAGCCCGGCACCTGGATGCTATCTGTTTCTTGATACTGAACACCGAATTCCAACTTGGTAGCGTCGGAAATGTCGATGTCGAAAGCGGCCTGTACCAATTCGCTGCTGGGTTCGTACAGCTCAAAATAGGATTCGGAGTCTTCTACCTCCACAAATAGCTGGAAGCCACCTTCGCTGTCACCCAGGGTGAAGGGCATAGCGAACTCGCCGGTAATGATTTGCTGGTCGTAAGACCCAAGCGTGACGCCGATCGAACCGCCGGGGCCACTGATGTACTTGTTACCCTCTACCTTAGCCGACTTGGGAATATAGTTCAGCTGGCCGCCCACACTGCCCGTCCCGTAAAGGGGGGATACCGGACCGCGGAGGATTTCCAGTCTTTCAGCGCCCCGCACAATAGTATTGAACGCCCCGGGATTCGCTACCCGACGAAAGCCACGAAAGTAGTTGTCAGCCGGTTCACCGCGGATATCCATAGCACCCTTAATCCCGAAGAAGGAGCTCGTGAATGCTCCCGGGGTGAGGCGCACTAGGTCATCTACGCTGCGCAGTGCAAATTTGGAAATCAGGTCTTCACGTACCTCCGAAACGGAACGCGGTGTATCCACTAGCGACATATTCAGGCCGAAGGCACTGTCAGTAGGCTGGTCGGGAAGAATGCTGAAGTAGTCGCCTTTGGCGGTGACGACCACTTCTTCGAGTTGTGTCTCTTCCTGGGCTATTGCGCCTCCCGAGAGTGTCAGTCCTCCCAGCGCCAGCATGACAGCTGAAGCGAGCGGCTTCATGAGTACTTTTTTCTCTGTTGACATAGGGGTCCCCTTGCAATGTTTAACGCTTAAATGAGCAGTGTGTTAAATCGGTGCTGATCTATCGCTGGGGAATAAAGCAATGTCCGTGCCACTTTTTTGACGAAGCTGTCAGGAAAATCATTTGCCGCTTAAATCTCGAGAGTAACTACGGTAATTATGCATCGTTCGGCCATGCGTGGCATGGATCTAGGGCGATGCTAGCGGGATCGTGATCCGGAGGTGTGATTGATTTTGGTGCGCTCACGCACTTTAATAGTGCATTTCTTGACGATATAGTCAGGTTTGGTGTGCCTATGATCGCGGGACGTCAGGCGTGGAGCGGCATACGCGGTTCTGGCATATATCCTGCGTTGTGTTCAGGCTAACACCGGGCAATGAACCCCGATACACTCAGAATAATCAGGAATGCGCTACCCATGACAGCTCCACTCTCCTCGGAACTCATTTATCGCCTGGACGACAAACCGCCGGTGCCGGAGGCGAGCTTTGCCGCGTTGCAGCATTTATTGGCCTCGTTCGTGGGCGTTGTGACTCCCACCCTGATTATCGGCAATATTCTCGGGCTGCAGGAGGAAGTGCCTTACCTTATCAGCATGGCGTTGCTGGCCTCGGGCATCGGCACGTTTATTCAGGCCTATCGACCGCTGGGAATCGGCGCAGGTATGTTGTGTATTCAAGGCACCAGTTTCGCTTTTCTAGGGGCGATTCTGAGTGCGGGCTTCATGGTGAAGGACCGGGGTGGTAGTAGCGCTGATATTCTGGCGCTGATTACCGGCATGTGTTTTGTGGGCGCATTTATCCAGATTGGCCTGAGCCAGATCATCCCCTACCTGAGGCGTATAGTAACGCCACTGGTGACCGGTATTGTTATTACGAGTATTGGTATCAGCCTTATCAAGGTGGGAATGACCGATCTTGCCGGTGGCGCCAATGCTGAGGACTTTGGCGCACCGATCAACCTTGGCCTGGGCTTCTTCGTGATTATCGTTATTGTTGCACTCAACGCCTCCAGTAATAACTGGGTGCGATTGTCGTCGGTTATTCTGGGGTTGCTGGCCGGCCTGGTCGCAGCGCTGGTGCTGGGTGAACTGGCCCTGCAAGATCTGGGCATGTCAGCCGAAATCGCCGTGCCACAGCCGTTCAAATATGGCTTCAGTTTTGAGCTGGCAGCATTTATTCCGCTGGCGGTGATTTACATTATTAGCTCAGTGGAGACCACCGGCGACCTGACGGCCAACTGCGTTATCTCGAACCAGCCTATTGAGGGTGAAGGGTATATCCGCAGAATTCGCAACGGGGTTCTGGGCGATGGTGTGAACTCGTTGATTGCTGCGGTGCTGAATAGCTTTCCCAATACCACGTTCAGTCAGAATACCGGTGTCATCCAGCTCACCGGCATTGCCAGCCGTTATGTGGGCATGTATGTCGCGGGGATTCTGGTGGTATTGGGCTTGTTTCAAGGAGTAGGCGATTTCCTGTTAAGTATTCCCAAACCGGTGCTCGGTGGAGCAACGCTGGTGATGTTCGGTACCGTGGCTGTTGCCGGTATTAAAATCTTGGCCACCGAAGAGCTGGATCGGCGCAAGGTGATTATTATTGCGGTGTCGTTTGGCCTGGGGCTGGGTCTTGCGCTGGTGCCTGAGGTATTTGCCCAGACACCACTCCTGTTTCAGAATATTTTCAGTTCCGCGGCGGCCACTGCGGGCCTGACAGCAATTACACTTAGCTTGATCATTCCAGAAAATGTCGGCGCAGTTATTGAGGTAGAAGTATGAAAAAGTCTCCGGCGGAGATGGTGTTGGAGCTGCCGTCTCACGAAGGGCGGAAATCCACCGGCCGAATCAGACGTAAGAATGAAGAGTTGATTGTCAATGCCGCCAAGGAGGAGTTCGCGCTTAAAGGATATGATGGCGCGACAATTGATTCCATCGCAAAGCGCGCAGGCCTGCCGCGCCCGAATATTCACTATTACTTTGACAGCAAGCTGGCGCTATACGGTGACATACTAAGTGGCATTGTGGATTTATGGGACGATGCACTGAACGATCTTGAACCAACCGATGAGCCGGCCGCGGCGCTGACAGAGTATATACAACGCAAATTGATGTTTTCACGACGATATCCCTTGGACTCACGCATTTTTGCCAAGGAAATACTGTCCGGTGCGCCTCGTCTGGAGACTTACTTTGAGCGCGGCTACAGGCCCTGGTTTGAGCGCAAGGTGAAGGTGTTCCAGGAGTGGGCCGAGCAGGGCAAGATGGACTCCATAGACCCCGCTCACCTGATGTTTCTGATCTGGAGCTCAACCCAGCATTACGCTGATTTCGAGGCACAGATTGGCGCCGCGCTGGGAGTTAAATCGTTGGGTGACTGGGAGTTTGATGCCGCGGCGCAGACTCTTGTCAGTGTCATCCTCAAAGGGGTAGGTATTCATCCGACTGACTAACTCGGTTGGCAGCTTCGACGCCTTGTTCAGGCCGTCCCTGCCGATGTCGCCTGTGATTTCATTTTAGTCAGCGTTTCTGGAAAAAACCCGGGGTATTAATAGTGGAAATTCCGCTCATCGATTTTTCATCTGGGAGCGACGAGGAACTAGCCGCACAGTTGGCGTATGCCATGGGGGAAGTGGGGTTCATGACGGTCACTAACATTGGCATACTCACTGAAATCATTGATGCGATCTTTCGGGTCAGCAGCCAGTTCTTTGAGCGCGATACAGATTACAAACATCAATATCTATATCGCAATGCCAGCGAAAATTTTGGCTATCAGGGCGTGGGCATGGAGAGCCTGGAGCCAGGTAAGCCAGGGGACCTGAAGGAAACCTTTACTCTGCGTCTCGCGCCTGGCAGTGACCTGGGTGAAGATCGTTGGCCCTCTGAAGCGTTCCGTAGCACAGCGCAGAACTTCTATAATGAGTGCCTGGGCGCCGCCACTCGGATTATGCGGCTCATGGCCCGGGTCTTTGAACTGCCTGAAGACTTTTTCAGTGCCACGGTGGGAGGGGAGAACGTCGCATTGCGACTGCTGTTCTATCCCAGGGGACAGCAGGTGGCCGATGGGGGTGAGCAACTCGGTGCCGGGGCTCACACGGACTACGGCATTCTCACTCTATTATTCCAAAGCGGTGTCGGTGGGCTGGAAGTGCGAGACGGGAATGGGCAGTGGATTCCGGTGCCAAGCATTCCCGGGTCGGTGGTGATCAATACCGGTGACTTGATGCATCGTTGGACCAATGGCCATTTTCGTTCTACAGAGCACCGCGTAAAGCCCATGACCGGCACCCAGGACCGCTACTCGGTGGCGTTCTTTGTCGATCCTGATTCCCAGACGTTGATTGAAGTGCTGCCCCAGTGTGTTGATGAGTCGGAAGGCGTTACCTATCCGCCCATTACGGCGGGCGAACATATTCGCCAGAAGTTGCAGCGCAGTCACAACTGACTCAGCTGAGCTTCGAGCGTGCTTTACAAGTTTTTACAGACTGGCGGCCGGCAGATGTTACGCTGACTGAATACATGAGTCGGAGCGATGAGATGAACAAGTGCCTGGCGTTGATGATTGTGGCAGGACTGACGGCCTGTACCACGACCGATGATATTATTGTCGACCGCAAGGGTGTGGACCCGGCAAAGTACCAGCAGGATCTGGCCGAGTGCCAGGGCTATTCATCCGAAGTGAAAACGGGCGAAAAGACGGCCCGCGGCGCCGCCTCGGGTGCGGTCGTGGGTGGCCTGATCGGTGCTGCTGTGGGAAACAGTCGCGATGCCCAGCGCGGCGCCGGTGCAGGCGCCGTCAGTGGCGCGGCTCGCGGTGCCAGCGAGGGCTCCCGCGAGGAAGTGCAGGTGGTTAAGCAATGCCTGCGGGGCCGGGGTTATAAAGTCCTCAACTAGGCCTAGTTACCCAATAGCCCTTTCAATAGTTTGCCGGCGTCCTCGCCAAAGCGGTCTTCCACCTCTTTGGCGGCTTTGCGTTTGAGTTCGTTCTCGGCGAGGTCTGCGATGATTTCGCCGGTGTCTACGGAACACCAGTTGCCGGGCTCACCGGTGATATCACCGGCGCAGTTGACCGGCCATTTCACAGAGGTAATTCGTTCATTCACCCGACAGGCCGGGTCGATTTTCTCCAGGCCCGGTTTTACCCGCGCCTTGAAGGTTGCGTCGAAACTCATGGTTTCCAGGGCGAAGTAGCCGGTGCCGTTCAGGGAAATTTCACTGAGCTCAGCCTTGAGTGGTTTAAGATTGGCCTGGCCCTTGGCCATTTGAATCTTGATCGACAATGTATCGACCGGGGTGTCTGTCGGGAAGGTGGCGGTGAGGCTCTCCTGATTCACCAGGGCAACGGCGTCGCACATCATTTGTTCCACGCTCATATCCTTGAGTACTGTGTCCGACGCGGTGAGGTTAATGGGGCCCTTGAGGGTGTTGGTAACGGCAGAGCTCACATTGCCCTGACCGTTAAGCTTCCAGTCCAGGTCGACCTTGCCGGTGGCAATCGGTTGGGATTCCACCGATTCAAGCACCTGGGCAATATCGATTTTGGTGAGCTTGCCTTCGGTGTTCACTCGGGCCACCGGGTTCTTGGCATTGAGGCTGGCTTTCATGTCCAGTTTGCCACCGTGAACCTCACCGGTAACGGAGGACAGGTAGGCCGTGCCTTTCATGACACGCAATTTGGCTTTGAGATTGGTGACCACGTGAGGGTCCCACTCCACCCGGTCGATGGTAAGGGCGGCTCGGGTATCCATGGCGCGAATGGCTTCAACCGGTATCGCCGTATCGCCGGGCTCTGCGGGCTCGTCGGTGCTGGTCTGTTCTGCCGCAGCGGCATCGGTGCCGGCTAGCGCCAGCAGCGCCGGGGTGAATTCATTCAAACTCAGTTTGGCGTCAATCTGCGGGCTTTCGAAGCTTGCGTAGCGCACCTTGCCGTTGGCACGGGTGTCAGCAATGCTCATATCGAGCGTGAGGTCGGCGATCTCGTTGTTGATCTCAACGCTGCCGGATGTGGTCAGTACGACGGTCTCCGCCAGCGCGCCTTCCACGGAAATGGCCATATCTGTCAGGGTGGCGATTTGGGTGGTCTGGTCGACGGCGATATCGCCTTTCGCGGTGACGGTCATGGGGGTGTCGCCCGGCATGCGCAGTGTGGCCGATAGCGGGATGGGGCGGTTGTCGAGGTTCAGGTCGGTGGCGCGCAGTTCGACGATTTCCAGCACGCTGGTGTCACCGCCAGCCTCTGTCGTTTCCAAGCGGGAGTCCGTCACCACCAGGCTGGCAACATTGAGTGCCAGGGGCACGGCAATAGTTGACTGGGTGCTGGCTACCTGACCGGCTTCTTCTTTGGCGCGCGTGCGCTTGGCATAATATTCTTCCAGCTCCTCGCGGCTGTACTTACTGGTGTTGACGGGTGCCGGAGCCGGGGCGCTCACTGTTTTGACGGCCACACCATCCAGATACACCGTATCTACGACCACCTCATTGGACAGCAGTGGCACGAACTGCACACCGATTTCCAGTTCTCGCGCCGCCAGGCTGGTCTCCTCTTCGCCGGGCATTTCGAGGGCGACTTGTCCCAACTTCACGCCGAGGGTGGGAAAGATGCTGAGATCCACCTCGCCGCCCACGCTGAGCCTGGCGCCGGTTTGTTCCTCGATCTTCTGTGAGGCAATGCTGAGCACCTGGTCCTTGTCGAGAATGATCGGGATCAGAATGGCCGCGGCCAATATCAGTATGAGAGGAATAGCGATCAGGAATAACAGTACACGTGACATTGAGGAGCCTCAGGAAAGGTTGTGCCAGCTTGGATCCAGAATAATAGAACAGGTTCGGCGGCGCTGCGTATTAAGCTTCCGAATAAGCCTGTGTGACTTCCTCGGCGATGATGTGGATGCCCCGGCGCACCACGTCGGCATCCTGCGCATAAGACACGCGGATACATTCGTGCTGGTGTGGCCATTCGTCGTCGATGCCGACGAAGAAGTTTTGTCCAGGGACGATAAGCACCCCGCGTTGCTTAAGCCGTTCGTAGAGCGCCTGGCTGGTCACAGGCAGATCTTCAAACCAGAGCCACAGAAAAATAGCGCCCTCGGGTTTGTGTATATGGAAGGGCAGGTCACCGAGTGCCTGGCGGAACCAGGCTACGGTTGCTGATGCGCGCTCCTTGTAGAACGGGCGTATCAGCTGATTGGAGATGGAATCGATTTCCCCGCTGGCAAAGAGTTGTTTCGCCAGGGCCGGCCCGAGGGTGCCGCAGGCCAGGCTGACGATGGTGTTGGCGTTGGTGAACGCCTGCACAATATCCTCGCGGGCGACGACAATGCCAGTGCGTACTCCGGGCAGGCCAAGTTTGGACAAGCTCAAGGCCAGAATCGTATTGTCGTTCCAGTGGGGCTGGGCGTCGGCGAACAGAATGTTGGGGAAGGGCAGGCCGTAGGCGCCGTCGATAATCAGTGGAATATCACAACCCGCGGCGATCTCGTCCAGGTGGGCGATTTCCTCGTCGGTCAATACATTGCCGGTGGGGTTGGTTGGTCGCGACACGCACAGGGCGCCTGCCTCTGGGCCAGGGCTAAGGCTCGAGAAATCAACACGATACTTGAACAGATTATCTTCGAGTAGATCGATGCTGGGGCGAGTGGCGGAAAAGAAGTTGTGGCTGAGGCCTGCATCAGCATAGCCGATGTATTCCGGAGCCAGGGGCAGGTGAATGGTGCGCTGGTTGCCGTCGGGCATAGTGCCAGCCAGCATATTGAACAGCACAAAAAAGGCCGCCTGGCTGCCGTTGCTGACGGCGATGTTCTGTTCCCCCAGTGCCCAGCCGAACTGCTTGTTGAGATAGGCAGCCATCTGCTGGCGGAACTCGCGATCGCCCTGGGGTGACTGGTAAATGCCGAACAGGCTGTGACGTTGGGCCGGGTCCGACATGATGTCTTCCAGGCGTTGCTGGAATACGGCCTCTACCTGCAACAGGCGTCCGGGATTGCCGCCGCCCATGAAAATCATGGCGGGGTTCTCGTTCAGGGCTGACCCGAGGTCATCCATGAGCTCGACGATGCCGGACTCACCGGCAAATTTTTTTCCGAAGGCTGACAGTTTCACATTCGTTAACCGCTGGTAACTGAGAGTCATAGTAGCCCCAGTCCCCATAGCTGTATATGCTCACTCTTTTACAGGGATAAGGACCAATACCTTGGAGCAGCAGCGCTGTCGCAACTGTGGCCATCAGGTAGACGGGGAGTACTGCAGCAATTGCGGCCAGCGCGAAGGCCGGGCAGATCGCCGCTTTATGGATCTGGCGGGTGAAATTGTCGGCGATGTGTCCGACGTGGACTCCCGCTTCTGGCGCACTCTGGTGTCTTTGTTGTTCCGGCCGGGGTACCTGACCGCTGAGTTTATCGCCGGCAGGCGAGCGCGCTATTTGCCACCGCTGCGGCTGTATCTTGTGTTCAGCTTCATTGTGTTCCTGGTTATGGCTATCGATGCCTCCAATGCCCTGGAGTCAGGGAACGGCGTGGAGGTGGTGGACGAAAGCGGCGAAGTAGTCGCCTTTGACCCCAATGACGTGGCCAATGCGTTTGTTGGCGAGGACGGCGCCGAACCGGAGGTGAGCATCGGCATTGCCGATGAACAGAGCCCGCAGTGGATGCAAGACCTGCAGGCGAGGCTGGAAGGCAATGCCCGGCAACTGAACGACGATCCCAGCGAATTCATTGAAGATATGGTGAGCTTCCTGCCGCAGATGATGTTCATTCTGTTGCCTTTGTTTGCCTTCCTGATGCTGCTGGCCTATCTGGCCTCGCCGTTTCACTACTTGCAGCACCTGGTGTTTGCCCTCCACTACCACAGCTTTGTCTATCTGCTCTATTTGGTTGATCAGCTAATCGGTTATGGTGGTATTGAAATCGACGGCTGGCTGGCGCTCTGGTTGGTGGCTTACCTCCCTCTGGCTTTGCGCACCTGTTATGACTCCAGCGTGAAGGGAGCAATAGCCAAGAGCTTCTTTATTTATATCGCCTATCTGGTGCTGCTGGTTCAGGCATTCGCCGGAGTGGCACTTATTGCCCTCGCCATGTTGTAGTTCGGGCGACAATCAGGGTGCTTGTCTTAATACTCAGCCATCTCATTATCCCAAGGAAATCCAATGCACCGCCTCGCGTCCACCGTGCTACTGGGGCTGGCCCTCGTTGCCCCATCGGTTGTTGCCGACAGCGAACCCACCGCTAAACACCCCTACCTCGAACAGAAAAATGTCCTGGTGTTGGGGACGGCCTGGCAGGAGGCCGACGCCACGATTCGCGCGACGGTCGACCCGCTGCCAGAGCAGGAAATCGAGCTCGGCTAGCTGGGGCTTGATACAGAATATACCTCGTACTATGCCGAGTGGCGCCATCGGCTGAATCACAAGTGGTGCCTGGTAGCTGCCGCCCAGACCTTTCAGAGTGAGGGCGATCTCAGACTGGCCCGCGATATCAACTTCGGCGGCGTCGAGTTTCCCGCGGGCATAGATGTGGACTCCGAGCTCGGGGTGGTTATCTACTTTATCGATCTGATGTACAACTGCTACACCACCGACCAGGCCGAGCTCTCGCTGGGATTTGGTGTGCATGCCTTTGACACGGATGTCAGTGTCGATAGGCGTGTTTTTGTGGGAGACAACGAGGTGCGTGGTAGCAGCTCCAGTGGTGAGTTATTGGCCCCACTGCCCAATATCCGGGGTTCCGCGTTCTATGCCTTTAATGACAAGCTCTCAACATTTGCGACTCTGGGTTGGATGAGTGCCAACGTCGGCGAGTGGAGCGGCTCTTTTACTTATTTGCACTGGCGCTTGCACTATGCCTTCGGCGATCGTTGGGGGCTTGCGGCGGGCTACCAGTACACAGACGTTGACGTCGAGCGCGATCAGGGTCGAAAGGAAACAGCTTTTGACATGCAGTTCAAAGGCCCGTCCCTCAATCTCACCTTTATGTTCTAACTGGCGCTGCCGGCGTAGCGAATATGCGCTGGCGAATCCACGTGTTTGTGCTGGGCAGCCTCATTGCCCAGCAACTCAAACCACTCGCCCCAGGAAGGCTGTTGTTGTTCCTCCCTGAAATCTTCCTGCCACTGTTCAAGCTTGCGGCTCATCGTCGATACAATGCCGCCGGCCAGATCGAGCAGCAGTTGCATGGGGGCAATACCCTGGTGCACCAGCAGGCCTATGGTTTCGAAGGAGGTACACACCGTGATGGTCGCATGCTCATACTCAGGCCCCCGGGCGCGAAGCTCATTCAGTGAAATACCGTCGGGCAGTGGCTGAAGCAATCCGATCGCGCGGGGGAGATCCGGGCTGTAGAAGGTTTGTGCCAGGTTGATCGCCACCGCGTCGCGCTGCTGGATGCGAAACTGGCGTATCTGGAACAGGCCGACAATCAGGCCGGTGAGGATGCTGCTGGCGCCGATAATTTCTGCAATGACGGCCCAGGTTGAAAGGGGGATGCCGGTCATGAGCGTGCACTTCTTGTGCTGTTGTTATCGCCTGAGTTTAGCAGTCGATGCACGCGCTGCAGTGGGGATCGCGGATGTGGAGCTTAGTCGGTCCGGGCGGCGGCCTCGTTCATGGTGTCGGCCAGCACGGAGTAGGTGGTGGTCCAGGCGGTTCTTGTGTCCGGTGTAAACGCCTCTCCCAGCCATCGCGCCAGGGTCCACAGTAGCGCCTCGCCGACGGCGTCGTAGTCTGCTGCGGTAACACCATAGCCTACATGTCGTTTCCCCAGCGCCTGGATGGCGGGAACAACGGCCTCCCGCCGATCAATCGACATGACTGTCGTATTCAGTATGGCTATGAGCATTTTGCCCTGGGCCCGCATGTCGCCTGTGAACAGTGCCCGGTACGGCGGGTTTTGTTCAAACAGTCTGGCGTAAAAGGTGTCGGCCGCCTGTTCGGCAATCGGCGTCATTGCCGCCAAGGCGGTTTTAACCAGATGGATTTGCTCGGGGGGCATCGCTGGCGATTCCTCGTCGCGGCGGGTGGTGAATTTTNGGGCGCGCGCGCCACAATGGAGCCACAAAAGAGCGCCCCGATCCAGCCCGGGGGCCGGAATCGGGGCGCGAACACACATGGATGGAGACTTCAATGGTGTGAGCCCGGGCACAGGCCCTGGCTCGCTATTCGAAAAGCATAAACTGTGCCAACCAAAGAGGCACTGTTTCGGCGGTCCGTGAGGTGCGACCGATGCGTTAGTTTGCGCTCACCGGCGTGCACTTAAATTGCGGTCCTGTGCAGAAATTGCACTGGTTAATCATTGATCGGTAAGGAGTTTTTTTCACAATATCTTGTGGGGACTATTGTGAGTGCACCGATATGTGGGTATCGTTGCACGTTCTAACTACAAGCTTCGCAATCGCAATTCGATGGCAATTTTCTGACGTACAAGGGGCATCATGGAATCAGTAGCCAAGCAAGGCAAAAACATCCGCAGCACCACCAGCAACATCGAGCTCCAGGGCGCATCTCTGGATATCTGGGACAAAAAATACCGACTCAAAGACGCACAGGGTAACGCCGTTGACAGTGATATCGACGCGACCTATACCCGGGTTGCCCGTGCGCTGGCAGACGTCGAGGACGAGGCCGGACGCCAGGAGTGGGAGCAGCGTTTCGTCTGGGCACTGCAGCGCGGCGCGATCCCGGCGGGCCGCATTGTGTCCAATGCGGGTGCCCAGGAACACAAGCCTGCCACCTCCACTATTAACTGCACGGTCTCTGGAACGGTACCCGATTCCATGGAAGGCATTCTGCAGAAAAACATGGAAGCCGGCCTCACCCTGAAAGCGGGCTGTGGCATTGGCTATGAATTTTCCACGCTGCGCCCCAAGGGCGCATTCGTGTCGGGTGCTGGAGCGTACACTTCCGGCCCCATGTCCTTTATGGATATCTTTGACAAGATGTGTTTCACCGTGTCCTCCGCTGGCGGTCGTCGCGGTGCGCAGATGGCGACCTTTGACGTACATCACCCCGATGTATTCGATTTCGTGAAGGCCAAGCGTGAGGACGGTCGCCTGCGCCAGTTCAACCTCTCTTTGTTGATTACCGAGGACTTTGTTAAAGCAGTCCGCGATGACAGCGAGTGGGCCCTGTCCTTCCCTATTACCCAGGCCGAGTACGACAGCCTGCAAAGCCAGGAAGACGCGGAGATTGTCTGGCGTTCTTTCCCGGTCACCGAGGGCTATGTCACTGACGACACCGGCCAGGTGGCCTGCCGCGTGTACCAGCGCATCCGGGCGCTGAAGCTGTGGAACGCCATTATGTCGTCCACTTACGACTACGCTGAGCCGGGCTTTATTCTCATCGATGAAGTGAACGAGAAGAACAACAACTGGTTCTGCGAGAACGTGCGCGCTACCAACCCCTGTGGTGAACAGCCTCTGCCGCCCTACGGCAGCTGTCTGCTGGGCTCGGTTAACCTGACGCGCTTTGTACGCGAGCCGTTCACGGAAAGCGCCTGGTTCGACTGGGAGGAATACCGCGAAGTAGTCGCCGTGTTCACCCGGATGCTCGACAACGTCGTGGAAATCAACGGCCTGCCACTGGAAGAGCAGCGCCGTGAGATTACCAGCAAGCGCCGTCACGGCATGGGCTTCCTGGGTCTTGGTTCCACCATGGCAATGCTGCGCATGAAGTACGGTGAAGCCGATTCCCTGGAGTTTACCGAGCAGGTGAGCAAGGAAATGGCAGTCTCTGGCTGGAAGGTCGCGCTGGACCTGGCACGTGAGAAAGGCGCTGCGCCCATCATGGAGCAGGAGTTTGAAGTCACTGGCGATATGCTGCGCCGGCGTCCGGAAATGGCTGCCGACGGCATTAAGGTAGGCGACAAGGTTGCGGGCAAGGTATTGCACGCCAAGTACAGCCGCTACATGCAGGCCCTGGCACTGGAAGAACCGGAATTGGTGGATTCCATTATCGCTGAGGGTGCGCGCTTCACTCACCACAGTTCCATTGCGCCCACCGGCACAATCTCACTGTCGCTGGCCAATAACGCCAGCAACGGTATCGAGCCCAGCTTTGCCCACCACTACAGCCGTAATGTGATTCGTGAGGGCAAGAAGTCCAAGGAAAAGGTCGACGTCTTCTCCTACGAGCTGCTGGCCTACCGCGAGTTGGTCAATGGCGACGCCATGCCATTTACCGACGACGAGACCAAAAAACTGCCGGAGTACTTTATTGCGGCAGACGACATTACGCCCACCCAGCACGTAGACGTGCAGGCCGCGGCTCAGAAGTGGGTGGATTCCTCTATTTCCAAGACGATTAACGTGCCCACGGATTTTGCCTACGGGCAGTTCAAGGACACCTATCTGTACGCGGCAGAGCAGGGTCTAAAAGGGTGCACGACCTTCCGCTTCAACCCGGAGGCCTTCCAGGGCGTACTGGTAAAAGAGGAAGATCTGGAGAACACCAACTACCAGTTTACGCTGGAAGACGGCTCGATCGTGGAGTTCAAGGGTAATGAGGAAATCGAATACGACGGCGAAACGCACACTGCTGCCAACCTGTTCGATGCACTGAAGGAAGGATACTACGGCAAGTTCTAAGCGCGCCGTTTGAAGGTAAATAGACCATGAGCAAGAAAATCGACAAAAAAATCGTCGGCTTCCAGGTGAAGTCCGAAGAAGACAAGCAACAGGAAGTCGAAAGCAATATCGTGCAGATGCACGAAAAAGTGTCGCGCCCCGAACAGCTCGAAGGCGCGACTTACAAGATCAAGACCCCGCTGTCTGATCACGCCCTGTACCTGACTATTAATGACATCATCCTCAATCCGGGGACAGACCACGAATTGCGTCGCCCCTTCGAGGTGTTCATTAATTCCAAGAACATGGATCACTTCCAGTGGATTGTGGCCCTGACCCGGGTCCTCTCGGCAGTTTTCCGCAAGGGCGGCGACTGCACCTTCCTGGTAGAAGAGCTGAAGGCGGTGTTCGATCCGCAGGGCGGATACTTCAAATCGGGCGGACGTTTTATGCCGTCGCTGGTCGCTGAAATCGGCTGGGCGATTGAAGACCACCTGCAGAATATCGGCCTGCTGGAAGCACCCGGTCTCAGCGATCACCAGAAAAAAATTCTTGATGAGAAGAAAGCTGAATACGAAGCCAAGACCGGCGACGACGGTGCCAACACCGAGTTTCCCGCCAGTGCTGAGCTGTGCAAAAAGTGCAGTGTGAAGGCTGTCATCCTGATGGATGGCTGCATGACCTGCCTCAACTGTGGCGATTCCAAGTGCGGTTAAGCCGCACCTGAGCCTCGCTGTCTGCCACGCCCCGTCCAGTCGGGGTATATCATTGCAAACCCTCTTTGCCCCTTGTCTGCTCAAGCGCACAGGGGTCAATTTCTTTGTGCTACTGTCGACCCGCTGAGATAAAAATTCGAACAGCAGGAGACATAGCATGAAACTTAAATCACTTCTTCTCGGCGCTGGTTTGGCGCTGGGCTCCCTCAATGCATCCGCACTGAACATTGTGCTCACCAATGACGATGGCTGGTCTACACCGGGTATCCAGGCCATGTATCAGGTGCTGACTGAAGCCGGCCACACGGTGGTATTGTCCGGCCCCCTCGATGGCCAAAGCGGTAGCGCCGCCGGCTTTAATATTGGTGGTCTGGAAATCACCAAGCAGGCTGAAAACCAGTATTCCGTGGCCGTTGCGGGTGGTGAGACTGGAGCTGAACCTGCCACCTCTGGCATTGTCGGTATGCAGATTCTCACCGAGATGACCGGTGGCCAGGCGCCTGACCTGCTTATCTCCGGGATTAACGACGGCGCCAATGTCGGCGGCGCAACGACTTTCTCCGGTACCGTTGGTGCGGCGATTGCCTCGATCTCCTATCTTAATGGGCAGAGTGTGCCGGCGATTGCTATCAGTGCCGATGAGCACTGCGACGAGGAGCTGCCACTGGAGGAGTCGACCTGCATTGAGGTGGCTGAATTCACTCTGAGCTACCTGAATCACCTTCTGGAGCGGCCCGCCTATGTCAACGGTGACGACGCCTTGATTCCGAATCTGCGTGCATTGAACATTAACTATCCTGCCGGTACGCCCATGGGGGTGATGACTGCGCGCCAGGGCCTGCAGCCCTTGCTAGGCGGTCGTGCGATCGGGCTTGAGTGGGGCTGCAGCACCAGCTGTGCTGAACTGGAAGTAGGTGAAACTGCCGAGGGCGGTATTCTCGGCACCATTGATTTCAGTGACTTTGAAGACATTGATGAGGCGGATTCTGTTTACTTCTCCCAGGGTTACATCACTGTGGTGCCGATTCGCGGCAGCTATGACGGTGGCGCCCAGGGATTGAAAAACTACCTCAATACCTACGACTACTAAGGCACAGGGCGGCGGTCATGACTCACACACAACAAGCCATGGTAACGGGTGCAAGCTCTGGCATCGGCTGGACCTTTGCGTCGCGCCTGGCTGATGCGGGATATGCGGTGTGTGTCGTGGCCGGGCGTGAAGACCGGCTCAAGTAGCTGGTCGCCAGTCTGGCGGGTGAGGGCCATACTTACATGGCAGCTGACCTGGCTGACGCGGCCGATCTGGCCGCGGTTGGCGCGGAGCTGGGATCAGCAGCGTGCACGGGGTGTGTACGTCATGGCGCTATGCCCAGGTATGACAGAGACGGAGTTCATTGCCGCGGCAACCGAGGGCGAATCTGATTTCTCCTCGATGCCCGATGCGATGGTGCAGTCACCGGATGAGGTGGTGGATGAAGCGCTGCAAGCGCTCGCGGCGCGCCGCGATGCCATCGTGATTACCGGCCGCACCAATCGCATGATGGCACAGCTGCCCCGATTGCTGAGTCGCAGCCGGCTTATCCGGATGATGTCAAAGGTAGGTGATCCCGAGGCCAGGCTGTAGGCAGTCTGGCACCTGCTCAAAACAGTTTTTCAGGCACGATCAGTTTGAGGGTGCCCGTGGTGACCCGCTGTAGCCAGGTCGTATCCGGTTCTTCATCCAGTACTTCTTCGACGCCATCACGGCGAGTCACCCATTGCAGGTTGCCGTCGTCATCGAGTTCAACCCTGAAGGCGTACTTGATGATTTGCTCATCAAAGTTCTTCGATTGGCCGGCCGCATCCTCGGCGCTGACGAAGTAGGCCCCCAACTCGGTGTTATAAATGGTTGAGCGGCCATCGATGTTATACGAACCCACCCACAGCCACCTCTCATCGAACACCATGAACTTGGCGTGCAGGCTGCTTTTTTCTGATTCAACGGCGTCGCTGCCCGCGTCCACCCGTTCGCCGAGATCGGCCCGCAGTTCGTAGAGTTCGACCCCACCTTCAACCAGATCCTGCCTGTAGCGGATATAACCCGCATGCACAGCCGGGACGTCGTTGGACAACAGGGAATTGGTGAGAATACGAACCCTGACTCCGTCGGCCACGCGCTGTATGAGATAGTCGGTGAATTCCTCGCCGGGAATAAAGTAGGGTGAGATGATCAGCAGATCTTCCTCGGCTGCGTCCAGTCCCTCCTTGAGCTTGGGTGCCAGCAGCACGTCGCGGTCGGGCTTACCACCATCGGCTTTCTCCGGCAGGTCGTAAGCGAGCACCCAATCCGACCAGTTGTAATTGAGTTCGGCGAAGTGGCGTGTCTGGGCAAGCTTCATCTGTTTTACCGCCGCTGCATACGGTGTGCGCCTGGCCAGCTCCAGTTGGGCGTCTGCGCGGATGTGGTAGTACTCGATGTCCTGTTCGGTGGGCAGGTCGTCGTAAAATTCGCCGATGGGGTAGGCGTGGCGGCTGTTCCAGTACAGGTCAAACTGGCTGCCTACCTCTGCGGCAATAGGGCCCACAGCCAGGGCGTCCATGTCGCTGAAAAACAATTCGCTGTCTGCTGCGAAATATTCGTCGCCAATATTGCGCCCGCCAAAAATGGTCGCAATCCCATCGGCGGTGAGGGTTTTGTTGTGCATCCGGTGGTTGATACGCGCGGTGTCGGTGAGCATGTCATCGAGGCGGTTGTCCCGGTTGGCGAATGGGTTGAACACGCGTATTTCGAGGTTATCCATGGCGTCCAGAACCCGCAATGTTGGGTCTTTGCCCGCTGTATCCAGATCGTCCAGCAGCAGCCTCACGCGCACGCCACGGCGAGCGGCTTCTGCCAGCTGGTGCATCATCAGGCTTCCCGTGAGGTCCTGATGCCAGATGTAGTACTGCATATCGAGAGTGCGGTCTGCCTGTTGGATCAGCGCCCAGCGGGTGATGAAGGCGTCCTCGCCGGCCATTAAGGTATAGAAGCCTGATTTATCCGGGTTGGCATCGATGACGTCCTGTAGGTCGCTGTGCAGCCGAGTGCCGTCGATATCGGCAATGGCGTAACTGGCCGTGCGCTGAACATCGTCGGGCAGGCTGGCGCAGGCGCTGAGGAACAGGACCAGACAGGCAGTGATAAGGCGCGTGGGGTTATGGGAGGGTGCGCTTTCTGTGGCTTTCATTCGTGGATCATTCCTGCGGCTGGAGTTTTGTGAAAGTATAGCTGTGAATAACACGAAGAAGGACATTCATATGGATGTTGAGCAGCGATTACAGGCGCTGGAAACTGAACTCGGGCGATTGTCGGCCATGGAAGAGATTCGCCAGTTGAAGGCTCGGTACCTGAACGCCTGTGATCGTCAGGACCCTGAGGCGGTCCGTGACTGCTTTGCCGAGGGCGAAGTCATTATTGATATGTCTTATTTCGGTCATTGTGCGAACCGGGATGAGTTTGTCGACGGCATCTTCGTCCCTCGGGGCTGCCATGATCATGTGCTGGATATGCATCATTGCGCCAACCCGGAGATCGCTATTGTCGATGCCGATCGTGCCACGGGCGTGTGGTCGTTGAACTATCGCAATATCAATACCAACGACCAGACGGTGACCATGATTTCCGCGTTGTATCACGATGAGTACCGACGTGTAGATGGCCTCTGGAAAATTGCACGATCGCGCACCGAGTATCGGACAGCGCTACATTTTTTGTATGAGCCGGGAAGCCTGCAGTTGCAAACTGCTGCGCGCACCTTGATGGGCTGAATGTCGTCAGCAGGTTGTACTATGCTGGTCCATTAATGAAATACGGATAACGAAAACCAAGGGAATTGAATCAATGAGTATCAGAATGAGAATCCTGGGCATTGTGTGTTTATTACCTCTGGTGGTGGGCGGCTGTGCGACCCCTCCCGCAGAGGAGCAAGTGGCGCTGATCGAGCGCTCTCAACTGTTCGGTAATCCGAGTCGGTTTCAGGGCCGCCTCAGCCCAGACGGGACGCTGATGAGCTTCCGCGCACCGCTGGACGGTGTCATGAATATCTGGGTGGCCCCCGTGGGGGATTTCGAGGCCGCCAAACCTGTCACGCGCGATACTGGACGAGGGGTGCCCAGTCATTTCTGGGCCCTGGACAGTGTGCATCTGCTGTATATACAGGATCGCGACGGCGACGAAAACTGGCATATGTACCGGGTGAACGTGGGAACTGGTGAAATGGCCGACCTGACCCCCTATGACGGTGTGCGAGCGGTTAACCTTGGCCAGAGCGAGCGTCATCCAGGCAACATCGTCATCGGCATGAACGACCGCGACCCCCGCTGGCACGATGCCTACCTTGTTGACCTGGCGTCCGCCGAGCGCACGTTGCTGGCAGAGAACGAGGGCTTTATCAGCCTGTTGGTTGACAACAATCTTGAAGTGCGCGGCGCTCTGGCGCCCACTGACGAGGGTGGCGCGACCGTACTGAGGCGTTCGGGCGATGAATGGTTGCCGGTACTCGATATACCGGTGGAAGATTACCGCACCAGCTCGGTGCTGGGTTTTGATGCCGACAACAAGCACATCTACATGCTGGACAGCCGCAATCGGGACAAGGCGGCGCTGGTCCGTGTTGATTTTGCCACGGGTAAGACTCGCCCGATCGCACACTCCGACCAGGCTGATATCGGCTCCGTGCTGATGGATCCGCGGACCCACAAACCTGTGGCAGTCGGTGTGCGTGTGCATGAGCTCAAGTGGACAGCGCTTGATCCTGCCTTCGAAGCGGATTTCGCTGCGCTGGCAGAACAGGCCATAGGCGATGCGGAAATACTGGCGACGACTCTCGATGCCAGTCGCTGGATCATCTATCAGTCCCGGGCCGATGGTTCGCCGGTATATGCGGTATATGACCGGTCTACCCGAGCCCTGGATACCATGTTTGTGACCAACCCGGATCTAGAGGGGTTGCCGCTGTCTCCTGTGCACAATTTGACCATTCCCTCCCGCGACGGCCTCGACCTGGTGTCGTACCTGACCGTACCACGCGGAGTTCAGGTGGATGCAGAGGGGATGCCTAGTCAGCCGGGCCCGATGGTGTTGTTGGTTCATGGCGGCCCCTGGGCCCGGGATATGGCCGGTTACTCCGGTGAGGTGCAATTCCTCGCCAATCGCGGCTATGCCGTATTGCAAGTGAATTACCGGGGGTCTTCTGGGTTTGGCAAAGCGTTCATCAATGCTGGCGACAAGCAGTGGGCGGCCAACATGCACAATGACCTGGTAGATGCGGTAGCCTGGGCTGTAGATGCTGGCGTCGCCGACCCCGACAGTGTTGCCATCATGGGCACCAGCTATGGTGGTTATGCCACGCTGGTAGGACTGACCTTCACCCCGGAGCTGTTCGCTTGTGGTGTCGATGTGGTCGGTCCCTCCAATCTTGAAACGCTGATTGCTTCAATCCCGCCGTACTGGACTTCCTTCCTCCGGTCCCTGATTAACGCGCTCGGTGATCCGGATACCGAGGAAGGCCTGGCTTTGCTCAAGGATCGCTCCCCGGTGAACCGGGTCGATCAGATCCGTCGCCCTCTGCTGATCGGGCAGGGCGCCAATGATCCCAGGGTCAAGCAGGCTGAGTCAGATCAGATCGTCGAGGCCATGCAGGCGCGCAACATTCCGGTGACCTATGCCTTGTATCCCGATGAGGGGCATGGCTTCCAGAAGCCAGAAAATACCATCTCCTTTTACGCACTGGCCGATGGTTTTCTGAGTGAGTGCCTGGGGGGGCGACACCAACCGATTGGCGATGATCTCCAGGGATCCAGCCTGCAGGTACTCGAAGGTGTCGAGGGAGTGCCCGGGCTGGCCGAGGCTCTGGAGGCCGCTGAACGGCGCTAGGTCTCGCTTAGGGTAAGGCAGTGCTGTTAGGCTAGGCACATAACAAGAGCAGGAGTTGGCTGTGAAGAATATGCGCCTGGCGTTGGTGACCCACACTATCTTACTGGCGGTTGTCGCGATATTGCTAACAGCGTGTGCGTCGGTGCCCTATGACTACCCCCGCTCAACCACGACCTATGTGCCGGGTTCGGACGCCACGGTACTGGGCACGGCCGGGGAACGCTGGAAGGCAACCCACGGCGACAAGGGTGGTTTTGTCGGTATGGCATCGGGCGTGGATGCCCTCGGCGCCCGCCTGCGCCTGTTCGAGCTGGCCGAAGAAACGGTCGATGCGCAGTATTTCATTCTAAAAAAGGACCGGGCGGGCGTCCTATTCGTCAATGAACTGCTGCTGGCCGCTGACCGGGGTGTTCGGGTGCGGTTGCTGGTGGACGACATCTTCTCGCCGGGTGTGGACCACGCTTTTTCAGTGATCGCTGCCCATCCCAACGTCGAGGTGCGCCTATTCAACCCGCTGCCCCGCCAGACCTTCAAGTATCTCGGCTACCTCACGCAGTTTGAGCGCGCGAACCGGCGCATGCATAACAAGTCGTTCACGGTGGATGGTGCCTTCAGTATTGTCGGCGGGCGCAATATCGGCGAGGAATACTTCGAGATCGATCAGGACACACGCTTTGATGACTACGAAGTGCTGATGATCGGTGACATCGTTGAGCAGGTGCAGCAGGGATTCGACGTGTTCTGGAACAGTGAGCTGGCGGTACCCATCGAGGCGTTTGGGATTGATGTATCTCGGAACGAGCTGGACGAATGGCGCTCGGGTGCCTTGCGAGAAGTGCATGAGGAGGCGAAAGCGCTCTACGAGGGCGCCCTGGACAGTCGGCTGTTGCAGCGTCTGAACAGTGGCGAACTAAGCCCGGTGGTTGCTGAAGCCACCCTTTATACGGACACCCCTGACAAGCTGTTAACCAAGGTGGGGGATCGCGACCAGGCGGTGTTGGCCCTCGAGCTGGGGCGCCGCTTCCGCGAGGCCTCTGATGAGCTATTCATCGTCACGCCGTATTACATCCCCCAGGACTACGGCATGAAACTCGTAGAGGATCTGTTGGCGCGGGGAGTCACGGTCAAGTTGGTCACCAACTCGCTCGCCTCCACGAACCATGTGCCTGTTCATGGTGCTTACAAGTACTACCGGCGCAAGTTGTTGGAAATGGGAGTGGAGATCTACGAAATTAAGGTCGATGCCGTCGATGGCCCTAATGAATGGGGGTATCAGCCCGGCAAGCTGACCCTGCATTCCAAGGCGACGGCCATTGATCGAGACAGTATTTTCATTGGCTCATTGAACTTTGATCCGCGATCTATCCTGATCAATACCGAGATGGGGATTTTCATTGAGTCCAGCGAAGCCGGGAGTGGATTCACCCTGCTGCTCGAGGATGAACTCAGCCGCATCAGTTGGCGGGTCGAGCTCGATGATGACGACAAGCTGCGCTGGACCTACGATCACGAGGGGGTTCAAGAGGTGGTTTACAAGGAACCCCAGGCCGGCTGGTGGCGGCGATTTCAAGCCGGATTCTACGGTTTGCTGCCGATCGAAGATCAGCTCTGAGGTACGGTCAATCAGCGGTTGACTGGCCGGTATAGCCGCCCGCCAACGACATAGCCTTGGTCAGTCCATGTTGGCGCAGCATCGCCACCGCAGAGCGGCTGCGAATGCCAGATTGGCAATACACCAATACCGGTTTGCCGCTCTCCAGCAAATCATCTGCTGCCTCAGCGAGTTCTGCCAGCGGTATGTGGTCTCCACCCAGATTGCCCGCAATGTGTTCCTCATAAGAGCGGACGTCGATAAGCAGCGGGTGATGCTCTTCAAGGAATTGCTTGAAAGCCGCGGCAGCGACTTCCTCAATGCTCGTATCAATTCCCGGGGGCTGGTAGTCACCGGTTCTGTCGCGATAGGTCTGGCGGCCGCTGCAGAGTACGCAACCTGGGTCAGGGCTAAGCTTGAACTGGCGCAACTTGAGTCCGGCGCCGTCGACGCTCACCAGGCTGTTATCGGTGGGTGTGTTTTCAGGGCCCAGGAATTTGATAGCTTGCAGCGCCTGCAGGGTGCCCATGACACCGGGGACCGCCCCGATTACACCTGACTGGTTGCAGTCGGGGGCCTCACTGAGCTCTGGGAACAGGCAGCGGAAGCAGGCCTCCCCTGGGGTGAACAGGGCTAGCTGCCCGGAGAAGCCGAGGACACTGGCATATACCCAGGGTTTGGCCAGCGCGTGGCAGATATCGTTAATCAGGTAGCGGGTGTGGAAGTTGTCCGTACAGTCCAGCACCAGGTCTACATCGCTGAATAACTGTTCCGCCAGCGCAATGTCGAGAAAGGAATCCACGGCATGGATTGCGATGCCGCTGTTGCGCTGTGCCAACTGCTCCGCAGCGGCAGCGGCCTTGTTGCGGTCGATATCCGCTTCGCGAAACAGCACTTGACGTTGCAGATTGGAGAGGCTGACGGTGTCGCCGTCGACGAGGGTCAGTCTGCCTACGCCGGCGGCCGCCAGGTACAGACTCGCCGGGCAGCCCAGTCCGCCAAGCCCAACAATACAGATGTGGCTCGCCCCCAGTGCCTGCTGTCCGGCTTCGCCGAAGCCCTGCAATTGCAGGTGGCGCTGGTAGCGCTGGCGTTCGCGTTCATCCATGGCTGGCATTTACACCATTGGCCATCCGCGCCATCAGGTCGCGGGTGACGGATTCCGGGTCGTCTGCATCGGTGATTGCGGTAATCATGGCAACGCCCGAAACACCGGTGGCGGACACCTGGCCAATGTTGTGATCCTTGATGCCGGCGATGGCGACCAGTGGAAAGTCCGCCAGGGCCTCGGTCCAGTATTGCAGTCCGTCCAGCCCGTGGGGTACCCAGGGCATGTCCTTGGTCTGGGTGGCATAGGTGGGGCCCACGGCGATATAGGAGGGGCGCAGCGCCAATCCCCGGGCGAGTTCGTAGTGGCAGTGATTGCTCACACCCAGGCGCAGGCCGGCCGCAGCAATAGCCCTCAGGTCGGCGCTTTCCAGGTCCTCCTGGCCCAGGTGAACGCCGTAGGCATGGTGTTCAACGGCTAGCTGCCAGTAATCGTTGATAAACAGGCGACAGTGATGGTCGCGGGCGATGCGCACGGCTTCGGCAATTTCATCCGACAAGGCATCGCCGTGCAGGTCTTTGATGCGCAGTTGAATGGTGGTCACGCCCAGGGGCAAAAGTTGCTGTAGCCAGACGGCGCGATCGACAATGGGATACAGACCAAGCTGGGGCTGCTCTTCGCTGACACAGGAAGGGAAGTTCAGGGCTGAGGGAAGCTTATCGTCCCGATAGCTCGGCCAGTTTCCGTTGGGGAACCCCATTGGCCTTGGGCAGCCTCGTTGACCATTGACGGGACCTGCGCGTTCGATGGCCTGATGCAGCGCCATGCGAGCGATCACCAGCGCATCGCGGACCTCGTAGCCGCGGGCCATCGCCGCCGCGATCAAGCTCGCAAGGGCGCAGCCGGTTCCTCGCAAATGGGGCGTGTCCAGCCGGGGCTGGGCGAGCTGGAAATGATGATCCGGCCCGACACAGGTATCGACAATCGGGTCGGCATCGCTGTGCCCGCCTTTGACCACAGCCCATGTCGCGCCAGACTCACGCAGCGCCGCTGCGGCCTGATCGGGGTTGTTGCCCGCGGCGGTGAGAGCGCCAGCTTCAGGCAGATTTGGTGTTACAACTGTGGCCAGTGGAAGTAGTTTCGTCAGCGTCTTGGCTCGGCCCGTAAGGTCTGCCTCGGCGCCCTCACTGGATGTCGCAAGAACGGTATCCAGTACGACCGGCAGCCCCAGCTGCGGCAGCTTGTGCCCGAGCATCTCGATCTGCTCAGCACTGGCGAGCATGCCGATTTTAATTACGCGGGGCGACAGGGCCATCGCCGCATCGATCTGCGATTCGAGTACGTCGGCATTTACCGGATTCACGGCGAACAGCCCGTCGTTATTCTGCGCTGTGGTGGCGGTGACCGCCGCGGCGGCATGAATGTCCAGTGCCTCGCAACTGCGTGCGTCCATGTGCAGCCCCGCCAGGCCAGCCGAGTCCACGCCGCCAATGCACAGCACCGTGGGACGATCAGTGACGGGGTGGTAGGCGTGGGTGGTAACCGGGTACAGCTCAGCCATTTTGCTGCCAGAAGGGCGTGCCCAGCGTGGGGGTACTGGGTTGGGCCAGGTCTTTCTCCGGCATGATGCCCGCTTCATAGGCACAGCGACCGGCTTCGACGGCGGCCCCAAAGCCTCGCGCCATGGTCACCGGGTCGGGTGAGCGTGCAATCGCCGTATTGAGCAGTACCGCGTCATAGCCCAGCTCCATGGCCTGGGCCGCGTGGGAGGGGGCACCAATTCCCGCGTCAACCACCAGCGTGATATCGGGCATACGTTGGCGCAGCTGCTTAAGCGCGTAGGGGTTGATGAGCCCCTTGCCGGTGCCAATCGGAGCGCCCCAGGGCATCAGTATGCGGCAACCTGCGTCTACCAGCTTTTCGCACAGCACCAGGTCATCGGTGCAGTACGGGAACACCTCAAAGCCCTGGGCAATCAACTCGCGGGTGGCTTCCAGCAGTGCGAAAGGGTCCGGCTGCAGGCTGTATTCATCACCGATGACTTCCAGCTTTATCCAGTTGGTGTCAAACAGCTCACGCGCCATTTGCGAGGTGGTCAACGCTTCCTTGACTGAGTGGCAGCCGGCGGTGTTGGGCAGCACGTGCAGGCCGGTTTCTTTAATGGTTTCCCAGAAGATGTTCTGGGCACCAGCCTGCTGGGCCTGACGCCGCAGAGAGACGGTGACAACATCTGCGCGTGAAGCGCGAATGGCGTCGGCCATAATCTGTGGCGAGGGATACATGGCAGAGCCGATGAACAGGCGGCTCTCGATCTGTTGGTCAGCGAGATTCCACATACGGTTCAGCCCCCTTGCATGGGAACCAGCAACTCGAGCTGGTCTCCGGCTTCGATGGTGGTGTCTGGATAGGCGGGGCGAGGTACAAAGTTCTCGTTGACTGCCACGGCAAAGTTGGCGGGCAGGNCGGGCAGCTGCGCCAGGAGCTCGCTGAGGGGCTGCGGGCCGCTGACCTGGCGCGCTTCGCCATTAATCTGTATCTGAATCGTACTCATATTGCTTGTTTTACCGATGATTGGGTGGCGTCCAGCAGATGTTGGGCGCGTTCGGCCATAGCTGGTGCCAGCAAGTACCCATGGCGGTACAGGCCATTGACTTGCAGAACACCTTCTTCCAGCCGAACCAGGGGCTGGTTGTCCAGCAGCGCGGGGCGGCAGTTGGTGCGGGTCGCGACAATTCTCGCCTCGGCAAAGGCCGGATGAATGGCATACAGCGCCGACAAAAGTTCCAGCGCCGAGCGCACACTGATCTCACTGGTGTCGTCGCTTTCGATCTGGGTGGCGCCGAGCAGGTAGTGATGATTCGCGCGTGGTACCAGGTACAGGCGATAGCGCGGGTGCATCAGCCTAACCATGCGCGAGATGCTCACCTCGGGGGCATAGACCTCTATGACTTCGCCGCGCACACCGCGCAGCCCGGGCAAATCCTCAGCGGCGCCCAGGCCGCGGCAGTCCGCCACCCAGTCAAAGTGGTGCCGGCCATTGGCGCTGACGATAAGTTTGGCTTGGAGTTCACTGACCTCGCATTGGCTATGCCACAGGGCACCGTTGGCTTGCAGGGTGTCGGCGAGGGCTGCCATGAGTGTGTCTGTATACACCCAGCTCTCGGCTGCCAGGAATGTGGCGTTGCCAAACTGTGGCGCCAGTTCCGGTTCCAGTTCTGCCAGACCTTGCCGGTCCAGAAACGCAATGCCCGGCTCGCCGGGGAGCTTGCGTGCCAGTAACTGATTGAAGTGTTCCAGGTCTGCTGCATCTTGCCCATGGGCGACCGCCAGTGATCCACCGCTATGAAAAACCTCCGGGGCATCCAGCTGAGCCACGATGTCGGGCCAGAGGCTCAGACTGCGCTGGCCCAGTTCGTAGATCAGACTTTCGGCGGACTCCAGTTCCGTGTATGGCGCGAGCATGCCGGCGGCGGTGTAGGCCGCCGCCGACCCGCACTCTATCGGGTCGCGATCGAACAGCGTGACCTGATGTCCGGCATGTTGCAGTCGCAATGCCAGCAGCCGGCCCATAATGCCGGCGCCGGCTATGCCCACTGTGGTGCGTGCTTGGGTCATGCGCCTGGTTCAGACCTCGTGGTAGATCTCGCTGCCTTCGGAGCGGAACTTTTCGGACATTTCTTCCATGCCCTTTTCCGCCTCCTGTTTGGCCGCATAGTCACGCACTTCCTGGGTGATTTTCATGGAGCAGAATTTTGGTCCGCACATGGAACAGAAGTGGGCGACCTTGGCTGATTCCTTGGGCAGGGTCTCGTCGTGGAATTCCCGGGCACGGTCTGGATCCAGGCTCAGGTTGAACTGGTCTTCCCAGCGGAACTCGAAACGCGCTTTCGACAGGGCGTTGTCGCGAATCTGGCTGGCTGGGTGGCCCTTGGCCAGGTCGGCTGCGTGGGCGGCAATCTTGTAGGTGATGATGCCTTCCTTTACATCGTCGCGGTTGGGCAGGCCTAGGTGCTCTTTGGGTGTTACGTAGCAGAGCATGGCACAGCCATACCAGCCAATCATCGCGGCGCCAATGCCCGATGCAAAGTGGTCGTAGCCCGGCGAGATATCTGTCACCAGCGGGCCGAGGGTATAGAAGGGCGCCTCGTGACAGTGCTTGAGCTGCTCATCCATGTTCTCTTTCACCATGTGCATGGGCACATGGCCGGGGCCTTCGATGAATACCTGTACGTCGTGTTCCCAGGCAATCTTGGTGAGCTCGCCCAGGGTGCGTAGCTCAGAGAACTGGGCCTCGTCGTTGGCGTCGGCCACACAACCGGGGCGCAAGCCATCGCCCAGGGAGAAGGTCACGTCGTAGGCCTTCATGATCTCGCAGATATCTTCGAAGTGGGTGTATAGGAAGTTCTCCTCATGATGGGCCAGGCACCACTTGGCCATAATGGAACCACCGCGGGACACAATGCCGGTAACGCGCTTGGCGGTCATGGGGACATAGCGCAGCAGTACGCCGGCATGAATGGTGAAGTAGTCCACGCCCTGTTCGGCCTGCTCAATCAGGGTGTCGCGGAAAATTTCCCAGGTGAGATCCTCGGCAACACCGTTCACTTTTTCCAGGGCCTGGTAAATCGGCACAGTACCAATAGGCACCGGCGAGTTACGCACAATCCACTCGCGGGTTTCGTGGATGTTGTCGCCGGTGGACAAGTCCATCACAGTGTCACCGCCCCAGCGGGTTGACCACACCATTTTTTCAACTTCTTCCTCGATCGACGAGGTCACCGCGCTGTTGCCGATATTAGCGTTAATCTTCACCAGGAAGTTGCGGCCGATAATCATCGGTTCGGATTCCGGGTGATTGATATTGGCGGGGATCACGGCGCGGCCCGCAGCGACTTCCGAGCGGACAAATTCAGGTGTGATGAATTTGGGGGTGTTGGCACCAAAGTTCTGGCCGGGGTGCTGATCGCGGCTGGCTTCTTCCATAGCCGCTTCCGACAGCGCCAGGTTTTCGCGGATGGCGATGTATTCCATCTCCGGCGTGATGATGCCCTGGCGGGCGTAGTGCAACTGGGTGACATTGTTACCCGGTAGTGCGCGGCGGGGCTTGCGCACATGTTCGAAGCGCAGGTTTTCCAGGGNGATGTTGGCGTCGCGCAGACGGGTGTAGTCGGAGGTGAACCGGTCCAGCTCCACAGAGTCAGCGCGCTCTTCGATCCAGGTGCCGCGCATGGGGGCCAGGCCCTGGCGCACGTCGATGTCGATGGCGGGATCAGTATAGGGCCCTGAGGTGTCGTAAATGCGCACCGGCTGGTTCTCTTCCAGAGAGCCATCCTGCAGGTGAGTAGGTGACAGGCTGACCTCTCGCATGGCCACCTTCACACCCGGGCGACTGCCCTCGATATAAATCTTGGTGGAGTTGGGCAGGGGTTGGGTCGAAAGCTCGTCAACGCTGGCGGATTCAGCGAGTTTTTGGGCGTATTGGCTGGATTTGGGCATGTGCAGTCGCTCCGGTGGAGTTGAATGACATGCGGCCCGTCGCGGTGCGAGGTTGGATACTTCTTGTTCCCTACGCAGGTTTTAACCTGTTCAGGTGCAGCGGGTTTGGAGCTTCCATCTCAGCCATCCGAAGACGGCACCCCGACAAGACGCAAAACTTGAAGAAACGATTGTAGGTAGGGAGCGGCGAAAACACAAACGGAATGCGCCGCTCACAGTGCTCGGCAGCCGGGCACGGGGGCGTGGCTTAGTATTTGTCGAACATCGCCTGAATATCGCTGGCGTCTTTGGTGGTCAGCAGGGCCAGCTTGAGCAGCACGCGCGCCTTGGCCGGATTCAGCTCGCCGGAGGCAACTGTGCCCAGCTTATCGTCGTCGGTCTCGACATTGCGCCCGGTGGCACCACTGACCACGCGCGAGGAGCGCACTACTGCCACACCGGCGCCCGTGGCGCGGGCCACGGCTGCCTGGGCCTCGGTAGTCATATTGCCATTGCCTACACCGGCGATCACCAGGCCCTTGGCACCATTGGCGACCGCTGCATCGATGATGTCAGCGGAAAAGTTGGCGTGCATATAAATAATGTCGACCCGAGGCAGGGCCTTCACCCCTTTCAGGGAGAAGTCGCTGCCGCTGGTGTGGGCGCGGTAAGGGGTGCGGAAGAAGGTGTTCTTGCCGTACAGGGCGGTGCCGATAAGTCCGCGCTCTGGGGACACAAAGGTCTGTACGTCCGTGGTATTGGTTTTGGTGACCGCCCGGGCGCTGTGAATATCGTCGTTGGCCACCACGAGTACGCCGCGGCCACTGGCTCGGATATCCGCTGCTACTGCAACGGCGTTGTAAATGTTCAGCGGCCCATCAGCAGACAGTGCCGTAGAGGGGCGCATTGCGGCGGTCATGACCACGGGCTTGTCACTGTCGACCACCAGGTTGAGAAAATAGGCAGTCTCCTCGATAGTATCGGTGCCGTGCGTGATGACAATGCCCTCGGTTTTCTTGGTCGCCAGGAGTGTATTGATGCGCGATGCCAGATCGAGCCAGATGGCATCGCTCATATCCTGGCTGCCGACATTGACCACCTGCTCACCGCTGACATCGGCCAGCTCCTTTAGCTGTGGCACTGCTGCGAGCAATGTCTCCACACCGACTTGTCCGGATGTATAGCCAGCCTGAGTCTGGGTTTCCGCAGACCCGGCGATAGTACCGCCCGTGGCGAGTATGGTGATGTCCGGGGCGGCGTAGGCTGGCAGCGAGCTAGATACCGCGGCCAGTAGGGCCAGTACGAGCAGGCGAAAGTGTTTCATGTAATTGGTCTCCGTCATTTCAGGTTGCTCCAACATTAGTATATGTACCTGCTGTTTGCCCAGTTGCTCACTTGGAAATTGGCGAATACCTGCTACTTTTATTTTGATGATCACCTATGAGTGGGACTGACATAGTATGGAATTAAACCGGGATTGGATTCTGGCGGCGGCTGTTACAGCACTTGCAGCAGCGCCTACCGCGATGGCGCAGTCAGACGCTGAGCGCATCAGAATACTCGAGGAGCAGTTGCAGCAGCAGCAACAGATGTTGCAGCAAATGCAGGCTGAACTGCAGCGCCTCAAAGCAGCGGGTGTATCGGCCGATGCGGTGACAGTGCCAGTGGAAGATTTGCACGAGCCTGTGGCTGTGGCGTCGGCGCCCAAAGAACTGGACGCAGAAACCGTCCTTGGCTTTGATATCTACGGCTTTGTGATGGCGGACGCGATTTATGACTTCAATCGGGTAGATCCGGATTGGAATGACACCTTGCGAGTGAGCACTATCCCCACAACCGAAGGCTTGTACGGTGAAGACGGCGAATTTATATTTTCAGTGCGCCAAAGCCGCCTAGGCTTTAAAGGCGATTGGGATACCGATGCCGGTAAAGTCACCGCGCTGTTCGAATGGGAGCTGTTTGGTACCGGCGGCGACGCCGGACAGACAACACCGCGACTGCGTCACGCCTGGGGCACCTGGAAAAACTTCGGCATGGGCCAATACTGGTCTAACTTCATGGACGCAGATGTTTTCCCGAATACCATCGATTACTGGGGCCCAACCGGCATGGTGTTCTACCGAAACAAGCAGGCGCGTTACACCTTCCCAATGGGTGACAATGAATTTGCGGTTTCACTGGAAGACCCCAGTACGGCTCTCACCGTGGGCAAATTCCGCGATGATTGCACCAGTGACCCTAATTGTGACTCGTTAATTGGCGATGTTTTTCAGGCCAAGAATGATGTACCTGACCTCGTTGCACGTTATCGCAGCAACAATGACTGGGGCCACTGGCAACTGGCGGGTATCGCCCGCAAGCTGGGCTTTGAACGCACAGACACTGGCGATACCGACAGTGAGTTTGGCTGGGGTCTTAACGCCAGCTCTGTGGTCAAGATCAATGACCTCGATCGCCTGAAGTTACAGGTTGTATACGGCGAGGGTATTGGTAACTACATGAACGACGGTGGTATCGATATCGCGCCCAAGAACGCAGAGCTCGCTGACAATCGCGCTGAAGTAGTGCCGCTGCTGGGTATTGTTGCCTACTACGATCATTACTGGAACGAGCGTTGGTCCACCTCGGTGGGTTGGAGCACGACGCGCCTTGATACCACTGACGGCCAGGCATTCGATGAATTCGAGACCGGCCAGATTGCCCAGGTCAACCTGCTGCACTATCCCACCGACGGTGTGCTGGTGGGCGGTGAGCTGATCTGGGGTGAGCGCGAAGAGGTCGATGGTGTCAGCGTCGATGACCTGCGTGTACAAATGTCACTGAAAGTTAACTTTCCCCGCTAATTCTATTTGAGAGATAAGAGATATGTTGTTGAAGAACACACTGAAAAGTCTAGCGCTAGTTGCCGCCGGGTTATTGGTTGCAGGCCAGGCACTGGCAGGGGCAATTACGCCAGAGCAGTATCAAAAGGTCGTCGACGAGGCCTACGCAAAGTTCAAAGGCGTCAAGGATGGCGCGAATGCGGATTACATTCCCATTCTGGCCAAAGTGCCCAGCGACATGTTCGGCATAGCTCTGGTCACCCGCGATGGCAAGGTATACGCCGCGGGTGAGCAACAATACGAGTTTTCCATTCAGTCTGTATCCAAGCCGTTTACAGCGTCGCTGATCATGGCCGAACAGGGGCCAGCGGCGATCCGTGAAAAAATCGGTGTAGAGCCAACAGGTCTGCCGTTTAACTCGAAAATGGCTCTGGAGCTGTACCCCGCTCGCTCGGTTAACCCACTGGTTAACGCCGGTGCCATCGCCGCAGTGAGTATGGTGGAGGCCGATTCCGAAGAAGATCGCTGGAACAAGGTCTACAACAATATTCAGGCATTCGCCGCCCGCGACCTGCAGGTGCTGGAGGAAGTGTACGAGTCGGAAATGAGTGAGGTGTGGGGTAACCGCGCCATTGCCAACCTGCTCTATAACTACGGTCGCCTGTACGCTGATCCTGAAGAGTCACTGCGTGTTTACACGCGCCAGTGCTCCATCGGTATTAACACGCGTGATCTAGGCATCATGGGTGCAACGCTGGCCAATGAAGGCGTTAACCCCATCACCAACAAGAAGCTTCTGGACAAGGAAGATGTTCCCGAGTTGCTGGCTATCATGGCAACCGCTGGGTTCTATGACGAGTCTGGTGAGTGGATGTATCGCTCCGGTCTGCCGGCCAAGACCGGTGTGGGCGGCGGTATTGTTGCTGTGGTGCCAGGCAAGTTTGCCATTGCCACGTTCTCACCGCCTTTGAATGAGGCAGGTAATAGTGTGAGAGGCTTGAAGGCCATCAATCACATTGCCGGCGAACTGGGTGTTGGGCTGTATGGCCCGAATACCGGCGAGTAATCTCGAGTTGGGTCAGGTAGGTTCCTGGCCCTAACGCATTCCGGCACAAGTCTGTGCCAGCAGTTTTTCCAGGGCCCGCGCAGCGGGCCCAGCTGTTTCCTGATCAGCGTGAATCAGATTCAACTCTGCATAGCGTCGACTGGCTTTGCCCAACGGCAATTCTCTCAGTATTCCTGACTCCAGCCCCTCGGCAACGCGTGTGCTGGGCAGCCAGGCGTAGCCCATGCCGCGGCTGACCATGTCCGCGGAGGTGGCGACATGGGAAACCGTCCAGCGTTGCTCTGCACCGAGCCATCCAGAGTCTCTACTGTCGTGCAGGGCTGAGTCGCGAATGACGATCTGGCGGTGCTGGCGCAAGTCGTCCAGGGAGAGTTCACGCTGTAAACGGTGGAGGGGGTGCTCGGCGCTGGCCACCGCGATGAATTCCGCGCGGAGGAGGGGGTTGCCCATGAATCCCTGCGGTGCTGATCCGGCGATGAGAATATCGACTTCGCCCGCCACCAGCTTCTCAGCCCCGCCAGAGAGCACCGTTTCGAACAATTGAATGCGGGTGTTCGGGAATTGATTGGAAAACGCCTGCAGTGCGTCAGCCAGAAAACACTGCGGGAACACTTCGTCGATAGCCAGGCGAAGCTCTGCTTCGGTGCCCGCGGCGAGGCCAGTGGCAATGTCTTCCAATTGCTCGGATTGTTCCAGCAGCCGCTCAGCCCGGCGCAACAAGAGTGCCCCGGCTTCGGTGAGATGGGCCTTGCGGCCTTTTACTTCCAGCAGTGCTACGCCGAGTTGGTCCTGCAGCTTATGCACGGCGTGATTAATGCTGGACTGGCTCTTATGCACAGCCTCTGCCGCATGAGCGAAGCCACCGTGTTCGACGACCGCTTTCAGCATGCGCCATTGTTCGAGAGTCGTTTTGCTCATATTCGTATTTATAGAATATTAATGTCGTTATTATGCGTTTTCATTTCGTCAAATACGACCATAAGATCCTGTTCAAGAGATTGAGGAGGTCGATATGACACAACGACAGATTACCGAAGTACGCACCGCACACCCCAGCCGGGATGGCGATGGGATCGCCATCCAACGCATCTCTGGCATGCGCCATGCTGGCATGGACCCCATTCTCATGATTGATGAATTGCGCTCAGAGCAACGTGAGGATTTTGCCGGAGGTTTCCCACCGCACCCGCACCGGGGTATGCAAACGCTCACCTACCTGAAGCGGGGAGGCATCTCTCATGAGGACAGCCTGGGCAATCGCGGCGAGATTCGCGGCGGTGGCGCCCAGTGGATGTCCGCCGGCCGTGGCGTTATTCACTCGGAAATGCCGACTGTGGATACCAACGGTCTGCATGGCTTTCAACTCTGGGTGAATTTGCCCGCTGCGCGAAAGATGTCGGCGCCCAACTATCGCGATGTGCCTGCAAATGAACTGGTTGAATGGCGCGGCGAGGGCACCAGTGCCACCGCCATTGCCGGCCAGTGGCATCTGGCTGACGCCGATGTGACCGGGCCGCTGGCAGAGTTGGCCGGTCACGCTGGTGTATTGGATATGAGCCTTGACCCAGAGGTTGAACTGACGCTGCAGGTGCCTGATGAGGAGAACTTGTTGGCCTATGTTTATGCTGGAAGCATGATTGTGAATGCGCGCGAGGTGCATGCCCAGCAAATGGCCGTCACCAGTGCCGGTCGTGTCATGACTTTGCACGCTGGCGTCGAGGGTACTCAGGTACTGCTGCTGCGAGGAGCCCCGCTTGGTGAGCCGGTCGCAAACTATGGCCCATTTGTAATGAATACACCCGACGAAATCGAGCAGACCCTGCGCGATTACCAGTCTGGCCAGTTCCCCTGATTCAAGGGTGGGCAAGGGGCCAAGACCGGGACCGACGGGCATCTTCCGGGCGCCAAGAATATTGGCAAGATCGCCCAGATGCGCGGTATCGAGGCGGGCCAGCCTGCCATTTCCCCGCTGACCTTCTCCGACCTGCAGACACCGGCAGACTTCGGCCGGTTTGCCGATCGCGTGCGCGAGATCAGTGGCGGCATCCCGGTGGGCTTCAAGCTGAGTGCTAATCATATTAAGCGCGATGTTCAGTTCTCGCTCGATGCGGACGCCGACTACATCACTCTCGATGGTCGTGGCGGCGGCACCGGCGCTGCGCCGCTGATGTTCCGCGACCATATCAGCGTGCCTACGATTTCCGCCCTGGCCCGGGCGCGGCGTTATCTGGATGCCCAGGGCGCTTCCGGAAGAGTCACCCTGATCGTCACCGGCGGTTTACGCACCCATATGGAGTTCGTCAAGGCCATGGCCCTGGGCGCGGATGGGGTCGCCCTGGCCAATAGCGCCATGCAGGCGATTGGATGTGTGGGTGCGCGCATCTGTAGCAGCAACAACTGCCCGGCCGACATAGCCACGCAGAAACCCGAGCTGCGCGCCCGCCTGGATGTCGCTGAAGGGGCCCAGCGTCTTGCGAGATACATGCAGGCCAGCGTGGACTCGATGCAGGTCATGGCGCGCGCCTGTGGTCATGACAATCTAGCGGACTTCTCCAGAGACGATCTGGGGACCTGGCAGGAGAGCATGGCGCGTCTCTCTGGTATTGCATATGCAGGATATGGCGAGTTTTGACGGCTCTGGGAGTTCTACTATGCTCAATGCTAACAGCGGGTGACTCACAGAGGATGTTTAGCTGCGATGACTAGATGTAAAACCGGTGGGCTACACAAACAGGTGGTCCGCCTGCTCAGTGTCGGCCTCGTAGTGGTGGGTATGGTATTCTCTGCCGCGAGCAATGCGGCAGAGCCACTGTCTTCCTGGCGCGATGGCGCCACTCGCGACGCCATCGTGCGCTTTGTGACCGAGGTCAGTGACACAAGTTCGTCTGCCTATGTGTCACCATCGGAGCGCATTGCGGTATTCGATAACGATGGAACGCTTTGGGCGGAGCAGCCCATGTACTTCCAGCTCATGTTTGCGATTGATCGCGTGGAGGCCATGGCGGCCGATCATCCCCAGTGGAAAACCCGGGAGCCGTTTGCCTCGCTACTCAAAGGCGACGTCTCCGCAGCCCTGGCCGGAGGTATGCCTGCCATTGTTGAGTTGGTGATGGAGACGCATGCCAATGTCAGCACCGATGAATTTACAGCCGCCGTGAATGACTGGCTGGCCACGGCGCGGCATCCGAAGACAGGCTACAAGTACACGGAAATGGTGTATCAGCCGATGCTTGAGTTGCTCGATTATCTGCGCGCCAATGGGTTTACCACCTACATCGTGTCCGGCGGCGGAATCGATTTCATGCGGCCCTGGACGGAAGCAGTTTATGGCATCCCCCCGGAGCAGGTCGTCGGCTCCAGTGTGAAAACCCGTTATGAAGTGCTTGGTGGAGTGCCCACATTGGTGCGGGCACCGGAGATGAACTTCATCGACGACAAGGAAGGCAAGCCCGTCGGCATTCATACGCATATCGGTCGCCGGCCCATTATGGCTGTGGGTAATTCCGATGGCGACTTCCAGATGCTGGAGTGGGTTACCGCACGGCCCGGGCCAAGTCTCGGTGTGATCGTGCATCATACTGACGCCGAGCGCGCGTGGGCCTATGACCGCGATTCCCATATCGGCAAGCTCGACCGCGCCCTGGATGAGGGACCGGATCGTGGGTGGGTCATTGTCGATATGAAGTCTGACTGGCGGGAAGTCTTCGCAGGGCCGGAGTGAGTCTATACGGCAGGTGTCCTCTCCGCATAAGTTTGACCGCTAGCCATATTGGCCTGCTGCCGCAGACCGACTAAGGTAGCGCCCATAGCAACCGAGAGGAGTGGGCCATGAAAACGGTACTGGTGACCGGGGCTGCCCAGGGCATTGGTCTTGCCACGGCGCGGCGCTATGCGGCGCAGGGATGGATGGTCGGCCTTTACGACCTGAACACTGCGGTGATCGAGGAGCTGCTCACCAGCCATGACTTTCCTCAGGCCTGTGGTGGGTACTGCGATGTTACCGATCTGGCTTCGATCGAGGCCATGGTGACGGACTTTTCTAGCCACAGCGGGGGGCAGCTCGATCTACTGGTCAACAATGCTGGAGTGCTGTCCGCAGGGGCGTTCACCGACATCGCGGCAACAGCCCATGACCTGATAGTGGACGTTAACGTGCGTGGGGCAACCCACGTGCTCCAAAGCACATTTCCCCTGTTGGCGCAAACAGTCGGCGCTACGGTGGTGAACCTGTGCTCCGCGTCCAGTATCCACGGTATGCCTTCGCTGGCGGTTTACAGTGCCAGCAAGTTTTACGTCGACGGTTTGACTGAAGCGCTGGACCTGGAATGGCGTGCGTATGACATCCGCGTGACCTGCGTAAAACCGCCGGTCATTAATACGGCTATGGGGCGCGCAGTAGACAGCATCATTCCCCAGCGAGCGCCAGTGACCTATGGCCCGGAAGATGTGGCTCGCTGGATCCAGAAGGCCGCAGAAGGTCGCGGCACATCGTTTCCCATGGGCATTGCTATGTCTGGATATTACTGGCTCGACAAACTTCTGCCCAACCCATTGCGGCACGTTATGGCGAGATATTTGATGCGCGCCTAGGCCTGACGCTGGACCGGTGAACTGTTGCTGTATTAAGGTCCGTACCAACAACCATAACAAACAACGGAACACACCCTATGTTATTCCCGAAGCTGGCCACGGCCTTTGTGGCCACAGTCGCTCTTGCGGCTTGCAGTAGTAGTGATCGCAGCAGTAGCCCCCCTGCACCTCCACCAGAGCCGCCTGTTGAGGCGCCCACCTTCGAGGCCAATATCACTCGCACCGAATACGGCGTGCCGCACATTGTGGCCGATACCTGGGGTGGGCTGGGCTACGGACATGGTTACGTCTTTGCCGAAGACAACTACTGCATGCTGATTACCGAGATTATCCGCGCCAGCGGTCAGTCTCTGGAATTTTTCGGTGAAGCGGGCGGCAGTGAAGGCACAGACTTCATCTTTTCGCTGGTGAATAACAACGCCGACGGCCAGCTCGAAGAGCGCTATCTCTCCCAGCAGCCCGAGCACATTCTCGAGTTGGTTGAGGGGTACGCTGCGGGTTACAACCGTTATCTGCGCGAGACCGGTGTCGAAAATTTGCCGGAAACGGACCCGAATTGTCGTGGCCAGGATTGGGTGCGTGAAATTACCGCCATCGATTTGTGGAAGTACTTCCGCCGTATTCAGCTGCAGGGCAGTACTGATCAGGGCATTGTGCGGGACGCGATTCTCGCTGCCACGGGCCCATCAGACACCGCCCCTACAGTGGCACCTGCACCTGTCTCCCTGGAGGCGTTGCGCGCAGCCTTTGCCAGTGAGGATGTCGGCAGTAATGCAATTGCCCTGGGTCGTGACGCCACCCAGACCGGCGCGGGCATGCTGCTGGGTAATCCGCACCAGCCCTGGTACGGCGTGGGCTCTTGGTACCAGGTGCACCTGACCATTCCCGGTGAGTATGACGCTATGGGGGCGGCACTTAAGGGCTTCCCCAAGATTGCGATTGGCTTCAACAAGGATGTCGCCTGGACGCATACAGTGAGCGTCGCGAACCGTTTTACCCTGTTCGAATTAACGCTCAATCCCGACAACCCGCTGCAGTATGAAGTGGATGGCGAGTTCAAGGACATCGTGCCCGAGACGGTTACCATCGCGGTGCGCGAAGCCGACGGCAGTATGAGTGAGCGCGAGCACACCTTTTACCGCTGGGAGTACGGGTTGATTGTGAATCTGGCTTCCACCGCCGCTGCGATTGACCCTGCTTTCGCAGCACTGTTTGACGGTTGGCCCACAGCGCGTGGCACGGTGTACGCGGTGCGCGATGCCAATCTCGACAATCTGCGCGGCATTGAAATGTGGGTGGATATTGGTCAGTCGACGACTGTGGCCGAGCTGTATGACGCCCTTGGGGTTATCGGTAACCCACTGTTCCACACCCTGGCGGCGGACCGTAACGGTGACGCGTTTTATGGCGAGGTATCCTCGATTCCCAACGTGACCGAGGCCAAAATGCAAGACTGTGTCACAGGGGTGAATACCGTGGTGCGTGCGCTGACCAATAACGCGATTGTCGCGCTCGATGGCAATCGCAGTGAATGCCAGTGGGGTGAGGACGCCGATGCGCCGGAGGGCTCCGGTGTATTTGGCGCGAGCAGTCTGCCCAGCTTCTTTACCGCAGATTACGCGGCCAACAGCAACGACAGTTATTGGCTGAGCAACCCCATGATGCCGCTGGAAGGCTTTCCCACCACCATGGGTTTTGTGGGGCATGAGGGCCAACAGCAAAACCTTCGCACCCAGATCAATCACGCCATGGTGGCTGAGCGTCTGGCCGGCACGGACGGCTTCGATGCCAGCCCTGGCTTTACCCTGACTAGTCTCCAGCAACTCATGTACGACAATCGCGTGTGGGGTGCGGAGCTGGTGTTGGACGATGTGCTGAGTGTGTGTGAAACACTGCCTGCGGATACCGATCTCGCTGCGTCTGCCTGTGGCGTATTGGCTGATTGGGATCGGCGGGCCAACCTCGATAGCCGCGGTATGCAGGTTTTCACGGAGTTCTGGAAAGCGTTGACGGCAGGTGGCAGCGCTTTTGGCAACGCCTTCAGCGACGAGACGTTCTGGTTGGTGGACTTTGATCCTGCAAGCCCGCTGACTACGCCAAGGGACATCGATCTATCCGTTCCCGCCAATGGCGAGCGTGTTATCGCCGCGCTGACCAGTGCGGTGGAAGCGTTGCAGAGCGCCGGGGTGGCACTGGATGCGCCCTGGGGTGAGGTTCAGGTGTTGCCGAAAAACGGTGTGGACATCGGCATTCACGGCGGTAGCGGCAGCGCCGGTGTATTTGGCGCAATCAGCGCAGGATTGGACGAGGGCGGGTACCGCAACATCCGGTCGGGCAATTCCTACGTGCAGACCGTGACCTTCGACGAGAGTGATTGCCCGGTGGCGGATGCCATTATCACGACATCGCAGTCAATCAATCCTGCGTCACCGCATTACGCTGACCAGAGTGAACTCTACTCCCGCAAGGAATGGGTACGCATGCCTTTTTGCGAGGACGATGTTGCTGCTGCGAGCCTGGGTGAGCCGCAAACGATCAGCGAGTAGCTCAGGGCGAATTGTCCCGGTAGCGCTTAAGCGTCTCGGGCTTACCGAAGAACAGGGCCGCACTGATCGCCAGGCGGCCGGCGGGGCTCAGCTCAGCTCTTTCGTTTAATACCTGGCGGGCCAGCGCTGGCTCGTCAGTAATCACTCCATCGACACCCATGGACATCCAGTGGCTCAATGAAATCGGGTCGTTCACTGTCCACACGAATACCTGCTTGCCCGCCTTGTGGGCCCGACGAATAAATGCCGGGCTCGCCAGTCCCTGGTTAACGGCCAGGAAGTCGGCGCTCAGACGGGTAATGTCGCCAATGGCTGTGGCTGCCAGCAGGCCGCCCGTCCAGTCCGGACGCAGTGCTTTAAGCTTATGCACGCCGTCGAGCTTGAGTGACATGATGGCCACACGCTCAGCCATGTCGGCAGCTTCCACGAGGCCGACCACGCGTTGTTCCAGCTGTTGATCGTGCCCGTAATACTTCAGCTCAATCACCAGGTTCGCAGAAGAGGCGGTGATAACCGTCAGGACTTCGGCGAGCGTAGGGATGCGCTCGCTGGCAAAGGCTGGATCGTACCAACTGCCCACGTCGATGTTGCGGAGCCTCGCCAGGTCGCCCTCCCAGACTTTAATCGGGTCGCCGGCTAGTTTCATAAAGTCGGAATCGTGAACCACCACGACCTGTCCGTCACGACTTTCCTGTACGTCGATTTCCACCCAGTCGGTGCCATCTGCAATCGCCTGCTGAATAGAGGCTAGTGTGTTTTCTGGCGCAGAACCGGCCGCGCCGCGGTGAGCGATAATGGCCACGTCGTCCCTGAAATCGACCTGGTGCAGCATTAGCGCCAGTGCGCCTACCGCTAATACACAGATAACCGTGGTAATACCCAGCGCCCCCATTGAAGAGCGTCGGGTGTCCCCAGTCGATGGCGAAGGCATGTCGGCTGCGTTGCCGCCAGTGATGTCGTGCAGGTCATTGATGACCGCGGCGAAGCCGCCAAAATTCAGCGCAGTGATCAGGACATTAAGTGCGGACCATAGAGCGCCCAGCAGACCCAGAGCCAGGGCGAGTGTGGCCAGTGAGGTCAGCCCGGTACCTAAAATGATTTCCATGCCCAGAGTGAGTACCAGTAGCGGCAGGGCAGAGAGCCCGATCACTACCAGCAGCCAGTGGAGCAATGCGCTGCGCACCTGTGCCGGATAAGCCATCACCCGCTGCTTGCTGAGTTCGAATGCTGCCGCTGGTTCGACACCTTCCATCAGCACAATGGGCAGCACCAGGCTCCAGTGCCAGAGGCGCAGGCACAGCACCCAGAGCAGTGGCACAGCGAGTACCAGTGCCGCGGCCACGGTCCCTGTAAAGACGGGCGGTCGCTCTGCCAGGTAGTAGTTGATGTCGTGATCAGTGAGCAATGCGAATACGAGTCCTGCAACCACCACCAGGTAGGGCAACAGGATGAGCAGCACCCTCAACGTTAGCCGGATGGTCAGCCCCAGCAGTTGGCTGGCTCGGGACAAGCTGAACCGAATCGCCTCGATAGGGGCAATGACGTCACCGGAGCGGCTGGAGCGTGCGATGAGTAGCAGCGCGCCCAACTCCAACCCCACGAAAACCAGGGCCACGGAGATCAGGAATACGGCACCGATAAACCCCGTCGGGGAGAGCAACAGGCGCGCAATGTCCTGATCCACTGCTGCCGCGGTACCTGCTGCCATTAGCGTCAGTTTCAGCATCAGACCGAACAGGGGCGCAAGTACTGTAATGGCCAGCAGTGTGTACAGCAGGTGGGTGATGAGTAATGGCTGCCAACAGGCACGCAGATGAGACAGCAGTATGGCTGGGCGCATAAAGCCTGTTCCCCTGATTATTGCTTTCCCACAGTGTAGTCGAGCACCGGGCAATCGCAGCGGAGGTTATTTTACGGCCTGGCGTACCCGCTCGTGGATGCGGTCCATGGGGAGGTGTTGTTCCGCTTCTTCCATCACAAATTGTCGGAAGGAGTCTGCTACGGCGCTGAGCTGTTTCTGGCGTCGATGAATCATGTGCCAGTGGGTAAGCAGCGGAAAACCGCTCACGGGCAGCTTGGTCAGGCCCTCCGCATTGGCATCGATCAGGGCATTGCAGCGAACCAGTCTATTCAGAACACCGTAGATCTCAATTACGACAACCGGGGCACGCCCTGTAATGGCTTCGATACCAGTGTGGGTGTAGCCAAACATCTGGCGATTCAAAAAACCGAGGCGTCTCCCAATCTCGGCTTTCATAAAACCTTACTGAGATTGGCCAAGGACTACGGTGGGTCCACTTTGGTCGGGGGCGTGAAGGTGACACTGGGTATTGTAAAATTCTGACGCCAGGGCTTACTGCAGCAGGGACTGGACCTGGAAGACATTCGGGACACGCTGCTCGGCCGCGAGGGAGCGCTGGCGAAGGCAACCGGATACAACATGGCCAAGCGCAACCTGATCGCTGAGGCATTGCAGGTATCCCTGTAGCACACCTGTTAGGAGGTGCCTGTGTTGCGCACGCCAGGCACCGGTATTATCTGATGTACCGCCGTGCAACATTCGGCGCTGTAGCTGGTGGAATCCCGCCACTGCGCTAGCCTCATGGTTAAAACCAATCAGCGGAAACCGGCAATATGAACGATAAGAGCCAGGTCGAGCGGGAGGCGCTCGACACCTACGAGCGCTTTATCGCGCAGCGCGATCGCATCGATGAGGGGCAGGCGGGCTGGGACAGCCTGGCGGACTTCTTCACCGAAGACGCGGTGTATCTTGATCCCGCCTGGGGTCGACAGGAGGGACGGGAGACGATTCGTCAGTTCTTTGTGCAGTCCATGGCCGGTTTGACGGGCTATGGCTGGTCTACACCCGAGCGCTGGACCATGACCGACGGGCACCGGTTGGTGAGTCACTGGGATCAGGTGCTTGGCGAAAAGCCGGACGGTGGCCAGTGGATTGTTCCCGGGTTGTCGATTCTTTACTACGCGGGCGATGGTCTGTTCTGCTACAGCCACGACTATCTGAACATGACGTACATTGGCGAGACACTCAAAGCCATGCAGTGGCAGCCGCCGGCAGAATTTAATATGCCACCTGCTAAACCAGAGTGGTCTACACACCTGCCGCCGGCCTGGGCGCATTTGCCCGAGGTATTTGCTGGCGAGGCCTGACTGCGCTCCTGGTCATCGTCAGGGCCTGTGTAGCTTCATCTCCACCTTGTGGGTGACGAAGCCCAGCTTCTCGTAGGCACGAATGGCGCCAGCGTTCTCTGAGTACACATCGAGATAAAAATCCGTCACGCTGCGCTCACCGCTCCAGGCTATCAGGCGCTCCATGATCTCGCCGTTCAGCCCCTGACCGCGCTGCGCTGGCGAGACATACATAAACCCGAGATAGCCGTGCCGGGTGTGCGTAAACACCGGCCTGGATTCATCGATACGGACATAGCCACAGGCCGCAATCTCACCGTCTAGCTCCGCCAGCAGCAGGCAGACATTGTCGCTGTCGATCAGCCCTTCGAGATCGTAGTAGATGACACCTTCTGGCTTGATGCTGTCGTTGAAAGGGCGCTCCGCCTCTACCACGCCCTGTTCGAGCTGGCGCAGTGCGGAGACATCGTCGAGGGTGGCTTCGCGAAATTTCATGGCGCGTCTCTGAGAGTTATGCCAAAAGGAAGTGGCCGTGAAAAGAGGATTGAGCGTAACACGCTTGGGCCGGGGTCGCGTACGAATGTTGCGACCCCTGCGTGGCGCCTGCGGCGTCTAAACTGCTGGCGCAATTTTTCGAATTTGGGAGGTTTTAACCATGTCTTTCTGGCAGACCGGATCATAAAAAGCCTTCCTCTGGAGGGCAGTGCTCTATCCAGCTGAGCTGCGGGCTAATAAAAAATACAAATAAAATCAACAGCTTGTGGTTTTTATTATGGCAAGACAAGCACTGGCAGGGCGATAGTCAATCGTTATACCCCAGTAACAATCATATGCCGTGTACATGGCGAGTTTGATGCTTCACCGGATCGGCTCATGCAGGGGCTCACATTTCTTTAGCTTTTGCTTGGCTGCCGCTTGCCCAATCACAGAATTTGGTCTACTTTGTAAAGTGTTTACACTGTCAACAATAAACTAACAAGACGGGGTTTCATGATGAAAAAGACCAAGAGTGGTGAAGCGGGTCTAAAAGTTGTTTTCGCTGCGCTATTGGCTGTGGTGGTGGTTTCAGGCTCCACGGTTGCCAGGAGTGATAACTCGGGCGCTGTCCAGTATCCCATTGTTCTGGTGCATGGTTTATCAGGCTTCGATACGTTGCTGTTCGTGGACTACTTTTTTGGTGTAGAGAATGCGCTGTCCAGTGTCGGGGCAAACCAGGTATTCACGGCGCAGGTCACCGCTTTCGAGAGCAACGAAGTTCGTGGAGAACAACTGTTGAGTTATGTACAGGATGTACTGGCACTGACAGGGGCTCGAAAAGTTAACCTCATAGGGCATTCCCAAGGGGGGCCAACTTCGCGTTACGTCGCGGCAGTGCGCCCCGACCTTGTGGCATCTGTCACCTCTATTGGCAGCCCTCATTATGGAAGCGATGTAGCAGATCTGATCAACGGCTCTCCCCTCAGCCCCGCGGTCAGCGGGATTGCGAATGCGCTGGGTGGCCTGATTAGTGCATTATCTGGAGACCCGCAGCAAACGCAAAACGCGATGGCGGCTCTCGCCTCGCTGGATTCGGAGGGGGCAGCAGCATTCAACGCCACCTACCCCCAGGGATTGCGTTTTGGCGCGTGCAAAGAAACGCCCTGGGTCAATGTGGGCCGATGGTGGTGGCCTCAGTGGGTGAAGGACTACTCTGTCAATGATGGTGCACACGAGGTAGCCGGCGTTCGCTACTATTCGTGGGGCGGTACATACAATGCACTTGCTAACTCCAATGCGTTGGATCCCATCGATGCTGTACTTGCCATCACCGGTCTCGTACACGGGGCAGAAAACGACGGGTTGGTGGAGCGCTGCTCAATGCATCTCGGTGATAATATTCGCGATGATTACACGATGAATCATCTCGATCAGACGAATGGTCTGTTCGGGCTGAGGGGGCTGTTTACGACATCGCCGCTCCCACTCTACAAAGCCCATGCAGTGCGTCTCAAGGCTGCCGGGCTCTGAATACGAAGACCAAAACGCAAAGCTCCGGGGCGCCCTTGAGGTGCCTTGAGGGCCAAGCGGGGAAGTGCGAAAGTCCGCTATGAAGACGCATTCGATTGTCGCTGCATTGATAGTGATGACAGGCTGCGTCGGCTACTTCTATTTCGGCGAACCTGATTCAGTGGCTGGAAGTGGCGACATAGCTTTGTACGATCCTGCTCTGCCCGAAGCGGTGCTTCCGAACGAGACCATAGAGAACATTGTGAGGGGCTCAGCCCAGCCTGAGAGTCTGCTGCCTGAAGAGTATTTTGATCAGGTACCAGCATCACTGTCAGGCATCGGTGCGCCTGTGCTTCTATCGACCGATGATAGCGGGTCTTTGATAGTCGATTGGCGTTTAAGGGATCTCTTCGAACACTACCTTGTGGCAATTGGCGAGGAGCCCCTGGAGATCATCATTGCGCGCATCCAGCATTACCTTCGCGGTAAGTTGAGTGTGGATAACTACACAATTGCGATAGATATTCTCGAAGGATACATAAAGTATCGCAATAACATCGGCGCTATTATCAATGACGCAAATATTAAAGGTGGCATGTCCGGGGACAGGGAGAGCATCGCAGCACTGAAAAGAGAAATTCGTGAGTCCAGATTAGACTTTCTGCCCGCTGGCGTAGCAGAGGCGATGTTTATCAGGGAGGACGCCTACGATGACCTTATGCTCGAAAAGTGGCGAATTACCACCGATGCAACTTTGACACCGCAGCAGCGCTCGGAAGCGCTTGCGTATTTGAACGAACAAGCGCTACATGCCGGTAACATTGGAAGCCGAATGTCGTCAGCTCTTATTGAAATACGTGAAATATCCGCAAACCTGAGCGATTCGGGTCAATCCCCAGAGGCTATTTTCGAGGCCCGTCGTCAAGTTGTAGGAGTCGACGCTGCCAGTCGTATGGCTGCACTCGACGCTGAGCGCCTGGATTGGCAGCGGCGTGTCGATGAATACAGGCAGGAATTGTCTGCGGTAGAAGGCTACCCAGAGGAAGAGAGGGCGCATCTTGTTGAAGAAATACGGCGCCGACACTTTCAGAGCTATGAGCTTGTCAGAATTCGGGCCATTGATAGAGGCGGCTGACGTGCATCGCGCCTTGTGCGTGCGGGCTTCCTCCAAGCGCTCAAGGCGTATGCAGCTTCATCTCTACCTTGTGGGTGACAAAGCCCAGTTTTCATGGGCGCGAATCGCTGCTGAGTTTTCTGAGTATACCTCCAGGTAATAATCATTAATGCCGCGCTCGGTACTCCAGCCCATCAATCGCTCAATGATGGCGCCGTTCAAACCTTACCGCGTTGCTCTGACGACACGTACATGAACCCCAGGTAGAATGCTCGGTGTGAACGAAAGCCGGTTTGGATGCATCAATTCGGGCATAGCCGCTAGCCACGATATCATCGTCCAGTTCGGCCACGAGCAGGTAAGTATCCTTGCTGGCCATGAGACCCTCGAGATCGTAGTAGTGAGCACCCTCGGCTCTAATCCCGCTTTTGAAGGGTCGCTCAGCTTCGACAACGCCCTGCTCGAATCTGCGTAGCAAAGGTAAGTCGTTGTGGGTGGCTTCGCGAAGTATCATGGGTTTTTCTTAAACTAAAACTGTCTACTAAGAGGCGGTCTTACCGAGGGAATTCGAAGCCATCACTGTCTGCCCAAAGACGTGCACATCAAGTAAATCTGGAAACCGCAGTTCATGCTCACACTTCCACAATGGCTACTTTTCTAGGCAATAAGAGCGAGATTTCTCTCTGCACTCATATAATAGGCGAATTGCTTTTTGAAACGTTTCTAGATGAGTTTTTTGAGCTGCCGATGAAACAATCCTCGGGGCATTGGCCGGTGCAGGAGTGAGGCTTGCCGACGGTTTAGCTATAGGCTTTGGATGCCTCTTAGTGTGACACCCGGAGCAGCCTAAAGTTGTCTGAAATTTAGAGCTGATTATATCTGGCATCCCCTGACAACTTACAGTGTGGGAAAATTTGTTCAGCCTCACTCAGGCCTTTCGCAATTTGCATTGTTCGTTGCGACTCAAATCAGTTATAGCAAGTAGCTCAGCCGTCAGGGGTTCCATGGACCGTGAAAGATTCGCGCTTTAGGAATAACTGGCTTGGCGGTACAGAGCGCACTTGCCGGGCGTGGCAGAGGTACCTCGTCTCTGTTGCTCAACATTGATTTCCAGGGATTTGCAGGAGTAATCAAAGTTCAGCCATTTAAGCCTGCTCAGAAAATATTAAAAGTTTCACAAGCCGCTTACGGCGTATGAGCATATTTCTACCAAGCAAAGTCAATTAATCATAATCCTTTGAGCCAGCAAGCATTGGCGTGTTCCCAATGCATGTGTCGATTCTCTAGTCGCCTCAGGGGTAGATTATTTTCGCAGATCGAAGGACTGCGACGGACGCGCCGGGTAGATCTTGTCTCAGTGTATGTGAGATGGGCTTTCTACCAGGCTGCATGGCTAGAATACAGGAAAAATAAACCTATTGAGCGCGCCTTTCAGAAATACAGTCTACACTTGGCATAGTTCATGCAGAACTACTCGAGAGTAGAACGACACAAGCGAGGAACGCAAAATGCGAAAATTCTTCCCGCACAAGTTACATACGCACCACGCTATCGCGTCATTTTCTTTCAGCACTTTTTGTATGTGCTGCCTGACTGCCACTGGGCAAACTGCTTTAGCTGATGAAGACTTGGCTCAAAAACTCGCGAATCCGATTGCAGCAATCACGTCATTGCCTTTGCAAATAAATCTTGACGACAATCTAGGGCCTAATGACAAAGGCACCAGGAAGACCATTAATTTTCAGCCAGTAATTCCATTTTCTCTGGGCGACGAAGCCAGCTTGGTTACACGCACCATCGTTCCATATATCGATCAGAAAGACGTGATCCCTGGTACATCTCAATCGGGTTTTGGCGATATCCTGTTCAATGCTTGGTATTCAAAGACTACGCCTGACAAAGTGACTTGGGGTGTTGGTCCAATAGTGCGTATACCAACTTGGTCAGACGTTTCGACAGATACCTGGGCCGGTGGTGCAACCGGGATTGTACTGAAGGTGGCAGGCCCTTGGACGATGGGTGCACTGGGTAACCACATCTGGGATCTTGAGAGCAACCCGAAGGTTCCTACTAGCGCAAGTTTCGTTCAGCCGTTCGTTTCTTACACGACGAGCAGTGCGTTCACATACACTTTGACATCTGAGAGCACCTACGATTGGAAAGCTACAGAGTGGACGATCCCGATTAACTTGAGTTTGGCTAAGATTCTGCCTATTGGTGGTGTCCCCATTAACTGGGTGGCGGGCGCTGGTTATTGGGCAACGTCGCCTGATAATGGGCCCGAGGGATGGCGACTCCGTTTCCAGCTGCAAGTCGTTATACCAAAGGGCTGACACTGACAGGATGACACTTCGATGAAAATGCTGAAAAGATTAGAAACAAAACAGGTAGCGGTACTGGCGCTGTGTCTATTAGTAGCGGTGCTCGGGACGGCAGCTGAACCAACGCCAGGATTTAATCAAACCATTCCTAAATCGATTCTTACAGAGGATGCGGTTGACACTTCGATTGGAGAGCTCCGTTTCTTTGATGGTATGCCGGATGATGAAACTGTCGGAAAACTCTATGACAATCTCGATACGATTAGAGCCACTGATGTTTTTCTGAATATGGTCCCCGCAGCCTCACTTGAAGGTATACGTCGTGGTCTCGAGGGTCTTGGTGTGACGAAGCCAAACCAAGTGATGATGTTCGATCAGCTACTCGACTCCAACCCACTATTTTTGACGGGGAATACAGATACGGTGTATTCCGTCGTAATTTTTGATCTGAGTCGCGATGGCCCTGTTGTCGTCGAAATCCCTCCGGGTAGCGGTCCTAGTACCGTCAATGACGCGTATTTTCGTTTCGTGACGGATATGGGCGCACCCGGACCTGATCGTGGAAAGGGGGGTAAATACCTAATTTTGCCTCACGACTATGAAGGGGATATTCCGAAAGGCTACTTCACAGCGACTTCGCCCTCCGCAATAAATCTGATGGTTCTGCGAGGCTTTCTTGTTGATGGAAAAACAGACGCAGCGGTACGGTCCGTCAAGGAAGCTTTGAAAATATATCCCCTGAATAAAAAAGATAATCCGCCTGAGATGAAATTTATCAGTGGGTCGACGATTCCATTCAACACGGTGCACGCCAACGACTCGAGCTTTTTTGACGAAATTAATGATGTTATTCAAAGAGAGCCAGTAGGATTCCTGGACCCTGAACTACGCGGTCAACTGGCGAGCATAGGTATACAAAAAGGTAAACCGTTTGAGCCAGACGAGCGCATGCAGCGGTTGTTGCGCGACGGCATTGCCATTGGCAATGCGACTGCTCGTGCGTTGCTACTGCAGCCACGAGATAAAACCGCATATTTGTATGACGATCGTCGGTGGTACTCCGCTTTTATTGGGGGCGATTATCAATGGCTGATTGCAGGCGGTGATGGTGGGCGCAACCTCGATGCACGCACAGCGTTTTTCTACGGATACACGTTGAACACCCCCGCTATGGTGATGAAGATGGTCGGCGCCGGATCGCAGTACGCGGTCGCCGCTTCTGATCAGTCGGGTAATTATCTAGACGGCAGTAAATCTTACCGGATCCGCATTCCTCCGAATGTTCCAGCAAAGGACTTCTGGTCAATGGTGGTGTACGACCCTCAGACGAGAAGCGAACTTCAGACAGGCCAGCCTTTTCCAAGTAAAAACAACAAACGCGATAGTTTGATTGTCGATAAAGACGGGTCAATCGAACTTTACTTTGGCCCAACGGCACCGGACGGAAAAGACGCCAATTGGATAGAGACTGTTCCCGGCAAGGGATGGTGGGCCATCTTTAGGTTGTATGGACCGCTAGATGCCTGGTTTGACAGGGAATGGCGCCCCGGCGACTTCGAACTCATCGGAGATGGATTCGGCGATTCGCATGATCACTAGAACCCCGTGAAGCGGTCACAACTACTGGAGCATCAAGATGAATCGATTGAAGGTTGTACTTTGTATGCTGTGTGCCGCTTCTGCATCGCTTGATGCGGCAACACCTGATCAGGATCAGTTGCTGTTTGGTACGACACACGGTCACACGAATTGGTCCATTGATGCCTTTGGCATTGGCAACCAGTCGTTGGGGTCGAAGGTTGATCACGATGTTGCCCTTGGTGATGCAGTGACGCATCACACTGATAGCAAGGTGAAGTTGCAGAGGCAGCAGTACTATGCACTGCCGAACCGCGCTGAGATGATGGGCATTGTACTCGGTTTGATCAAAGCGAGTGGCCTCGTTCACATCGGCCAATGGGTCGCTTCAGTTGGGCTTGGAAAAGCGATCGCCATCGATACTCATGACTGCAGATGTCGCCGCTAAATTATTTGCGGAGATTCACTTCATTTGCTGAATGCAGGGCGTCGAATCTGTCGGAAGGATGCACAACCACCGCGAGAAGTTGGGAAAGTGTAGGATGTCCAAAGGGCATTAACAACCGATGGAACTTAAATTGGTTGTCGTTCGTACTTTGCAGAGCACGAGAGCTGTGGAGGGCAGATTCGAGTATCGCCAGGCTCTCCCTGGAAGTCACTACTGTATTTTGGTCGAATTTAAGGTGCGGCATTTGGTCCGCTCCACTAAAACGCAGCAAAACCTTGAAAGGATGAAGAACTATGAAAACCATATGCCTGTTAGCCTCTGTCGCTATTCTTAGCTCCACGTTTCTTACCGCTTGCTCGACAAATCGCTCAGATACACGAGTGGAAGCTCGTACCGAGGCACGTACAACCGAGCGTGTTGAAGACAGACGAGATTGATCTATGTTTTATAAAGGCGTTGCGGTATCGCTAGGGAGTTGATTGTTAGTGAGAACAAGGACACCTATCTTGCATTAATTTTAATGCGCGGGAAGTATTCACGAACTGTTCGGGGTATTTATCTAAGGTGATTGTGTCGACTGGACCCTCGGGACAGTCGACGTATCTCTCGGCGAGTGCTAGAAGCTTCGGCTGCATGGGGCCACTAAGCGCTCACAGCATGGGCCGGCGCTACGCCGGCCCCCATTGCTTTTGTTTATTAAAGGTCACTGAAGTGCTGCCGCCGCAACGAGGGCAGCCAAAACCCCTGCCCATACTTTTGTAGCTAAACCTTGTGAATATTTAAATTCGGAGACTGCATCGGCATTGCCTCCCTTATCAGGATGTCGGAAAACAAAGTGATATTCATAGAAGAACCACACTGGTGGACCAATCCCCCAGCTGGCGAGGACCGCAGTTTTTATAGTGTGACAATCGGGAAACTTCAGAATGAGAGCCAAGCCAGTCAGAGCCAGAAAAACACCTAGGAATGTAATAAATCGAATGAACTTCCTCGTCGATTCTGATTTGTATATCACTTGGTGGTCAGTCATATATGGACCCCTAATAGCTAAAGATATGGACTACTTAATCGTGCACAGAAAAGCCTCGCTTTTTCGGGTGCAGCTTTGTGGACGTGGTCAGCCTTACAATCTACCACAGCCCCCAGAGGCAGCTAATGACCCCAAAGCGGACATTTGACTTACGGCAATGAGTGCCCATTTTTAGGCGAAAGCAGACATAACTAGCAGCATGGACCAGCTTTAGCTAAAGGTCAGATTTTCAGCTGTTTGACCTATTAAAAAACAAAAGTGGTCCAGTTATGGTCCAACTGCCATTTAGGTTAGTGCGAACTTGCTGGGAAAGGCTTTGTAGAATGGCCCGCCCGAGAGGATTCGAACCTCTGACCTCTGCCTCCGGAGGGCAGCGCTCTATCCAGCTGAGCTACGGGCGGAACGGGGGCGAATGGTACCTTTAGCGCGGTGGCGAGTCCAGCGCCTATTCGTGGGTGATCAGGCCGTGTAGCGGTCTATGCGGGGGGTGAATCTGCACCGCGTCATATAGACGTATATTGTGCACTGATTATTCTGGAGAGCATTCCCAATGCGCGTACTAATGGTCCTGACCTCACATGATCAACTCGGTGATACCGGCGAGAAAACCGGCTTCTGGCTGGAGGAATTCGCCGCTCCTTACTACCGGCTGCTGGATGCGGGGGTGGAGCTCATCCTGGCCTCGCCAGCGGGGGGGCAGCCGCCGCTGGACCCCAAGAGTAGCGCACCTGAGGCCCAGACCGAGGCCACCGAGCGGTTTAATACCGATCCGGCGGCACAGGCTGTGCTGGCAAGCACTCACTTGCTCGCAGAGATGGACGCTTCAAATTTTGACGGGGTGTTCTACCCCGGCGGCCACGGCCCGCTCTGGGACCTGGCCGAGAGTGCTGATTCCATTGCCCTGATTGAAAGCTTCATGGGGCAGCAGAAACCCGTAGCCGCTGTCTGCCATGCTCCCGCGGTGTTGGTGAATACTCACATTAACGAGGAGCCACTGGTCAAAGGCCGTAAAGTTACGGGCTTCACCAACAGCGAGGAGGCCGTGGTAGGTCTCACCGAGGTGGTGCCGTTCCTGCTGGAGGACCGCTTACAGGCGCTCGGCGGCGAGTTCAGTGCTGTGGCCGATTGGCATCCCTATGCGGTGACGGACGGCCTGCTTATCACCGGCCAGAACCCGGCGTCGTCGGAGCCGGTGGCTGATGCATTGCTCGCGGCGCTGCAGGCTGGCTAATTATTCTCGCGCCGGCCTCTGCTTGCAGTACAAGTCATTTGCTCAGTCTTGGGGTAAACCCGAATTTGACCCAATTGCAGTGTATTCCGCTGCGCTGTTGAGACAGACTGAAATCCATAGCATATGATGAATTTGTCGCCACAGGATTGACAGCACACAGGCAATATGATCGTTTCGCATCGGTATAAGTTTATTTTTATTAAGACGTCCAAGGCGGCCGGGACCAGTCTGGAAATTGCACTGTCTCAATACTGCGATGACGGCGACATTGTCACGCCTATCAGCAAGAAAGACGAGGCCACGCGGCAAGCCCTGGGCTATCAGGGGCCGCGGCATTATCGTGAACCGCTGGGAGAATTAGCACTGGGTGCGGTAGCGCCGCTTGCAAATCACAGCGGTGCTAAACATGCGCGTAAATTTCTCGGGGAGAAAGTGTGGTGTGAGTATTTCAAATTTTGCGTCGTACGAAACCCCTGGGATCGATTTCTCTCTTTTTATCATTGGCGTTACCCGTCGGAGCATCGCCCTAGTGCCACAGACGTATTGGTTTCAACGGAGGCTAATAAGCTCATCAAACTGGGTTACGAGCTCTATACCCAGGATGGAGAGGTTCTCGTGGACCAACTGCTGCGCTACGAGAACCTCGGTGCTGAAATAACGCAGCTTGCCCCTCGTCTTGGGCTTCCCGGGCCGCTTCAGCTACCGCTGGCGAAGGGCAGTCATCGCCCCAAAAGCAGCCGTGTGGATGATTTGTCGCTTAGCGAGAAGCTCATGATTCAGAAACTCTGTGAGCGCGAGATTCGGTTGCTGGGTTATTCATTTCCCCTCTAGTTCTGCCGGAAAATCGTATTTGAAATACGCGAGGTCGTCGGCGTAGAGATGTTCCACCCAGCGCCTTGTTTCATCTCTGCGGTAGTAATCGGCCAGGCTGCGGTACTCTTTGGGTCGGTGATCTCTGGACACGTTTACTTTAGGAAGCGGTGTGTCCGGCAGCTGCAGTTGTTTGGCAACGGCAGAGAAATCTTCGTTTAGCTGCTCGAAGCGAATTACCCGATTGACCAGCATATTGCCATTTTTGTCGTTTAGATACTCTACTTGGGGCCGTACGAACCAGTACATGTTGCGCCACAGATGTCGGAAGAAGCGGTTAAATACAAAGTCATCGAAACTAGTTGCCCGAGACTGAGGTAAGTAGTGGTACATCGATATCAGCCTCTTATAGGGGTTGCGCACAATACTGAAACGGAAGTAGGTCTCGAACAAATCAGCACTTATGTGGCCGCAGTCTACGTATTGGTGTGCCAGCAAGTGCGCCATTCTGGGCGGGCCCTTCTCGGGGTCGTCATTGCGGTAGAGCAGCAGCTTTGGGCGGTCTTCCTCTTGCAGGCCCAGTCTATCCAGAAACCACTGTTCAACACTCATACCTGCTGTCTTGGGTATGTGTACGAAGACACAATTGTGTTTATGGCAAAGCATGCAGCGGCTCCAATTCGGGGACGATTGGTATTCGTGATCAATCTCCCTATACTTCCTCTTTTGCCTTCACGCTACAAGACTGGAATAACGATTGTGATTGCTGGACATTCTCTCTGCCTGGTCATGATGGTCAGGAATGAGAGCGCTGTTATTGAGCGCTGCTTGGATTCCGTAAAACCTTATATCGATCGCTGGTTGATCGCTGACACCGGTAGTGATGATGATACCTGCGAGCGTGTTGAGCGGGCACTGGAAGGCATTAAAGGTGAGCTGCTCCATTTGCCATTCACTGACTTTGCGCATGTTCGCAATCAGTTGGTGGATGCCAGTAAGGGCTTGGCTGATTTCGTGCTCTGGCTGGACGCAGACGAGACGCTCAAGGTGTCCTCTACCATTGACCAACTGCGAGTAGCGCCGGCGTTTCAGCTGGCCGTTGAGGCCGTTGGCGCTAGTTATCTGCAGCCGCGGTTGGTACGAAACGATGCGCACTACGTCTTCCGTGGCGCATTGGCTGAGACTGCTGTTGGTCTGGAGGAGGCTGTTTGGCTCGACTCGTTGCGAATTTGTCATCACTGTGATGGTGTGCGCTGGCGCGATGCGTTGCGGCTTGAGCGAGACGGTCTCTATTTTGAGCAGGCGCTGCTAGAGGCTCCCACGGATATTGGTCTGTTGTTCCCGCTGGCCGATACTTTATATTCCAGAGGGAGTTGGGTTCAGGCCATGGAACAGTATCGTCGCGCCGGAGACTATGCCATTGAGTCGGCACATCAGTGGTATGCGAAATATCAGCTCGCTCGAGCGGCTGATCGAGCTGATCACCATTTGACCCGAGTGATTGGTGCATACCACACAGCCTATGAACAAGACTCAGGGAGGGTGGAGCCACTGGTTTGGATGGCGCGACGATTGCGTCAGGAAGGCCAGTTGCAGGCTGCTTTTGATCTGGCCGTCGCGGCGATTGATTTGCCAGAGACTGAGCCATGCTATTACTTCGAGCCGAGCTTGTGGTCAGAAGGTCGGTATGTGGAATTTATCAGGATAGCGTCAGCGCTCAACTACCACTCGCTGGCGATCGAAACGGTCGAAGCGCAATTACATAAGTACGGTCAACGCTGTGCGTTTCTCGATGAGTTGTCGCAGCTGAGAGAGGATGTTCTGGATCAACAGGCAGCCCATCCGGAAGCTCTTCCCGGTGATACTTCCACTGCAGCTGGTGTCAGTCTCCACTATGAGCCTGCGGAGATACCAGAGGCTACTCCCATTGGAGAGCGGCGCAAACTGTGTATAGGCATGGCGACCTTTGACGATTATGACGGCGTGTACTTCTCGATTCAGGCAGTGCGCATGTTTCACCCGGAGGTGCTGGATGAAGTCCAGTTCGTCGTGCTGGATAACAATCCCACCAGCCCTTGCGCCGCGGCGCTGAAATCAATGGGGGAGGATGTCCCGCATTATCGATACATACCGCAGCCGGAGGCAGTTGGAACGGTATGCAAGGACTATATCGTTCGCGAGGCGAACGCAGAGTATGTGATGATAATGGATTGTCATGTATTCCTTGCCCCCGGTGCGATTCGGCGTTTAATTGATTATCTGGATTCGCGCCCTGACTGTACTGATTTGCTGCAGGGTCCATTGGTGTATGACGATCTCAAGAGTCTTTCCACGCACTTTAAGCCAGGGTGGAGTGGCGGCATGTACGGTACCTGGGATACCGACCCGCGCGGCGAGAGCATTGACGCCGAGCCATTTGATATAGAGATGCAGGGGTGCGGCTTGCTCGCGTTCCGTCGGGATGCCTGGCGGGGCTTTAATCCCAGATTCCGAGGGTTTGGTGCGGAAGAGGGTTATATTCAGGAAAAGTTTCGTCAGGCAGGAGGGCGTTCGCTCTGCGTGCCTTTTCTTCGTTGGTTGCACCGTTTCAATCGTCCGCTAGGGGTGCCCTACGTGAACGATTGGGACGATCGAATTCGGAACTATGTGATTGGCTGGACTGAGTTGGGGCTGGATGTATCGTCAGTTCACGCACATTTCAGTGAGCTGCTGGGGAGTGCCCATGTCGATGTTCTGTTTGCCGCGTTGCAAGAAGAGATGGAAGGGCCTCTATTTGATTTCGATGCCATCGTCTATTTGCCTGGAGAGGGGCAAGACGTACCGGCACTATTGGCGAGTCTGGGGATAGACAAAGTGGTAGTGCGGCCGTTTGCAGGCAATGAATTGGACGCTGCAGGGCGCTTGCAGTGGCTGTCGAGTTATCTTCAGCAATTGGCGAATAGCCCCTGCCGTCACTGTTTGGTAATACAGGATGTAAAACAGCTGGCTGAAGTGCAGTTAGCAGACGCCCAGGATGCACTTTGCCAGGTGGCTGACGGCATGCCTCAGGTTGTGCTGGCTGGATCCACAGAGGGATTGGAAAATATGGTCGTAGGCAGTGCAGGATTGAGCGATTTGGCTGCCGCGCTCGCTGAGGTTGCAGTTGCTACCCGTCAATTGACGGATATGCCTGGTTCTATGAGCGCTTGAAGCTCAATCTGCAGCATAATTGCGCCGCCAGGAGTCCTGATGATAGCCATGTTGTTCGAAGTCTTCTCGTTGCAAATGGAAAACCCTGTCTGCCAGTTCCTTCGTATACAAGGCGTGCCAGCTGTTCCGATTGGCCGAGTTGGCGTTACGGTGAAGCAATCTCGGTATAAAGCCCACGCGTTGCCACAGGCTCAGCTCATTCCATTGTTGCTCAAGTGACTCGTAGCGCAGCAAGTGGCTGACTTCTATGTCTCTTAGCCAGGAGCAGGCCGGGGGATCGTCTGCGAGGCCCCACCAGTGCAGGCAATGCTTCTCCAGCTGCGCAATATATTCATGGAAGGTCCAGTGCCATACGGAGCGTGGGTGGCTGTCACGGCGGTGCAAGTAGTGGCTTGCCATGCGTTGATAAGGGTTGCGCACGCCCGCGATGATCGTGTAATCCCCTTTAGTGCATTCGACGGGGATATTCATACGATGTTGTCCCATATTCACAGAATCTGGAAACGCTCTCTGGAGAGAGTGTGAGATCGCGGTGGATGCGGTTCGAGGTACCGCGAGATAAACAAACCGGTGTTCGTGGTTAATAATCAAAGTTCTGGGCAGCGGTGCGGGTGTTCAGCACAGGCGTTATTTGGATTACGCTTCGTCCTTGTCGTTGCGTTTCTTGTCGGCGATAGCTGCTGCCAGGGCGAGACCTGTTGCCAATCCGGTGATACCCACAGCACCAATGGCCGGGACAGGAAGAGGCGCAGCGGTGGTTGTGGGGGGGGGCGCTGTAGTCGTTGGGCCACCGGTTGTGGTTGGGCTCCCCGTTGTGGTCGGTTGTACGGTGGTTGTGGCCGGTTGTACGGTGGTTGTGGTCGTTGTGGTCGTTGTGATGCCCGGTTGGGCGTAAGCCTTGGGTACCAGTCCGCTATTAATAGTGCCGGCTGCAACGATGAAGCCGCTGGCAGTCAGTGCTTTGCGAACAAAGTCGCGGCGGCTGTCCTGTCCTGCGGACGGGTTGTCGTCAGAGTGTGCCTTTTGGCCCTTCTTCTTATTGTCATCCATGGCGATTTTCATTCAGATTCTACGTCGCGCAAATTTTATAGGTATTGGCCTTATACGTCGATGGAAATGTTACGTTTTCCCAAAAAGATTACTGTGGCCGTGCCGATACTGGCTGGGTGTCATCCCCACGCATTTCTTGAAAAAGCTATTAAAGGTGGCCTTGCTATTAAAGCCCGCGGCGGTTATCACGTCGGTGACCGTGCGATCCCGCCAGTCGCTGTCCCTGAGGAGGCGCTTGGCCTCTTCAACGCGCCGTCATCCTGTAATACCTGCAGAATGTCTTGCCGTGGCGAGTTGGCGGGCAGGTGATACAGTGAAGTCGTCATGGAGCAGATCACTCTATATTGCGGGGGCGTTGGGATGCGTCAGTGATGCTGTGCGACAGTGTGTCCGGCGTCATCGCTTCGCTGCCATTCAGGAGGGCCGAACACGCTCATCCAGCGATCGTGACCTGAACGGGACTGCAGCAGATCACGCGCTATCTGCTGCCACACATAAAATGTGAGCTTTATCGGATTGTTGCTGTCAATGTTCTTGATCAGGCCGTAGCGCACCGGTGATTCTTCCTTGGCATAAGTGCCGAATAGATGGTCCCAGAGCATGAAAATGTTGCCGTAGTTCTTGTCGATATACTCGGGGTTACTACCGTGGTGCACTCTGTGCGCGGACGGCGTATTGAACAGAAACTCAAACGGTCTTGGCAGGCGGCCGATGACCTGTGTGTGTCCCACTACGCCCCAGAGCGTTGCGATAACACCGGCGACGGCTGTGATACTTGGGTCGAAGCCCACCAGCGGCAGTGCTATGAAGAAGGGTACCTTGCTGAGCGGACCGAACCAGGCCTGACGGAAAGCGACACTGAAGTTCATGTGCTGGCTGCAGTGGTGATTCATATGCACGGCCCACAGAAACCGCACCCGGTGGGATGCTCTGTGATACCAGTAGAACGTGAGATCGATGGCGAAGAATATGACGATCCACTGCATCCACAGCGGTAGCTCACGGGCAATATCGAACAGGCGGAACTGATAGAGGTAAAAATACAGACCGATGATAGTGCTCTGTGTGATGCCGTTGATGAGTATGTTGCCCCCTAGCAGACCGAGCGTGCCGAGTACGTCGCTCCGGTCGTAGTGGGGCAAGCCGCGCGCGGCGGTGAAAGCGACCTCTGCAGCGATCATCAACACCACAATGGGCGCGCCTATGGCATAGACATCTGCGCTGGTCATGACAGGTATTCCTTTTTCAGTGCCCCGGTAGCCCACAGGTCAATGACCGTGTGCAGAGCGCTGCGGCGGGTCATGTCACAGCGCTCAAAGACGTTTTGCTCGCTAGCGTGTCTCATCATTACCATCAAAGTCGACAGGGCAAGGTCAGCGTTGAGGTCCTGCCTGATGGTATCGAGCAGACTGCGGCGTGAATGTGCCATGAAAAGCTGGTAGTGCTCTACATAGACGGCATGGGCCTCGGGGAAATCGCGCTCCAACTGCAGCCAGAACTCAGCGGAGAAACGGCCGATATGATCCATCCACTGGGTGATGAGAAGCTCGATCCTCTGTTTAGGCTGCAAGCCCTCTTTCAATCCACGCTCACGTCTGGAGAACCATATGTCCGCCCAGGAGTCGATGAGTGCGGTGACGATATGCGCTTTGCTGTCGAACAATCGATATAGCGTCCTGCTGCTAATACCCACTTCCCTGACCAGCTGGCTAATAACGACATTGCGTGGCCCGACCGTCCGGGCGTGTTGTTCAAATACCGACAGAACACGTGCGCGTAGGGCATCGTCCCGGGCAGTGATCGCGGTGTCTGTTGCCATGGTTGCTGTTGTGTCGGTGTTACTTGTGGAAAATATGAAAATCATAATATTTTCCTTGTTATCTTAAGTCAACCTTTTTACACTCGCGCGCCGCATACAACCTTCCGCAAGCCGCCGTGCAACAGTCAAGCCCGGCTGCGGAGGTACTGCAAATAACAGAATAGAGGGCGGTATGAGATACAGCATCAATTGGCTCGATGCAGCAATGGGCTTTCCACGAGGTTCGGTCCTGACGCGAGCTGCGACGATCGCGGTGTGGGCTTTGCTGCCGCTTACCGGGCAGGCACAGATGCTGGAGGAAGTGCTGGTCACGGCTCAAAAACGTGCGCAATCTCTGCAGGATGTGCCTATTTCCGTCTCGGCGGTCAGCGGTGAAAAACTAGAGCGTGCCGGCATTCTAGACTTTGCTGACCTATCTGCCTATGTGCCGAATTTTCAAAAGGCGGATACCGCGCTGGGGCCGGTGCTGTTGATCCGGGGTATCGGCTCCGGCGTCAATCAAAGTTTTGAACAATCGGTAGTCCAGTACGCCGACGATGTTGCGCTTGGGAGGGCGCCTCTGGCCCGCATGCCGTTCATGGATTTTGAGCGTGTAGAGGTCTTGCGCGGCCCGCAGAATGTGCTGTTTGGAAAAAACAGCATCGGCGGAGCACTATCAATTACTACCGCGGAGCCCACAGAAGCCTTTGAAGGCCGTGTCTCTGCCGAGTACGAGCATGATTACAATCAGCAGCTCTATACTGGAGTCCTATCGGGACCGCTCACCGGCGCATTGGCCGGACGCCTCGCGGTCCGATCGTATTCGGACGCCGGTTACTACGATAACTTGACCTCAGGCAATCAAGAGCCGGGACGGGACGAGTTCTCCATTCGCGGAAAACTGCGCTGGGATTTCAACGACGCTATCACCTCCACGTTGAAAGCTGAGCACGCTGCGATTGAGGCCAATGGTACCCCCAGTGAGGTATTTCTGAACATGCCGTCTGGCACAGGGCCTTTATCCTTTCTGTTTTCCGGTTTGACTTATCCCGAAATCGGCGAGCTGCTAGGAGAACTGACCGGCGAGGACGTCGGTTCCGAGGACGGCGTATTCAACTTCAGGCGGTCCACGAACGTCGAGGAATCATCGGAAATCGCTGCGACCAATATCACGCTGCGGCTGGAGGGTAAACTCGGCGCTATCGATGTGACCGGCGTAACGGCGTGGCTCGAATACGACACCGACGAGCTGTGTGATTGCGATCAGTTAGGGCTTGATGTCCTATCGATCACACAGAGTGAGGACTACCAGCAGTTCAGTCAGGAACTGCGCTTTACTTCGCCCGTCGGTGGTGCTTTCGACTGGATAGGCGGTGCGTTCTATCAATATTCGGACCTTGCTTTTGACAGTTTTAGTCTGGTTGACGATAACAATGTGTTGACCGCTCTGGGCGTGCTGGGTGACAGCCTTGGCCCGGCTGGTGCAGAGCTCACAGCGATTGGTTTGGGTGCTAATTCACAGACTGGGCGTGCATACGACTCAGAGAGTGAGATTTTCGCTGTATTCGCACAGGCCACTTGGCACCTGTCGGCCCACGCGCGTATGACAATTGGCGCCCGTTATACCTACGAGGAGAAGACGGCATCGCGTGTTATCGATAGCCGGAATACGGCGACAAACGACTTTGATCTCGAACAGTCGATTGTTGTCAATCAGCTGCTGGGGATCGACCTGCAAACGCTCGGTGAGCTCAGTGCCACCCAGGCGCTGGGTCCGGAGTACCCCAAGGGCTTCTTTTCCACTCACAACCTGGATCAGACGAACAGTGAAGACGCGTTCACGCCCAGCTTGGTTCTCGAATGGGACGCCAGTGACAGCGCTATGGTCTACGGCTCTGTCGCCAGCGGCTACAAATCTGGCGGTTTTGATGCCCGTGGCAATCGCGAGGGTGATTTCTTCTACGACAATGAAACCGTGGTAACTTACGAGCTTGGTGCGAAAACCAGGCTTTTTGACAACCGTGCAGAGCTTAACGCTGCAGCCTTCTACACCGATTATCGTGATCTACAGGTCAGTCAGTTTGATGGTGAAGCCGGCTTTTTTGTTGGCAATGCGCCCAAGGCCGTGACGCAGGGCGTTGAACTGGATGGCCGGGTCCAGCTATCCGAAGGACTGTCGGCCACCCTCTCGATGGCCTATCTTGACTTCGAATTTAAGGAGTATGAGGGTTCCTGCTCCAGGCCCGAGTTTATTGAGACGGGCGTCAGGCAGTGTGACTACCAGGGCAGGCGCAATATATTTACGCCCGAGTGGTCGGGCAGCCTGGGTCTGGCCTATACCAGAATGATTGCATCTGGATACTCTTTGTACGCCGGCTTAGACGTGAGCTACGTCGACGAGCAGTTTGTCGAGGTGACCCTTTATGAACCATTGCAGCAGGATGCCTATACTCGGGTTAACGCGCAGCTGGGTCTCGAGTCGGATCGCTGGTCGATCTTGCTGATCGGCCGCAACCTGACGGATGAAGATATCACAAGCTATATTTCAGAGGTCACCCTGTCCGGCGGTAACCCGTTTTATGCACCTTCATACGCCGGCTTTTACGAACGTCCGCAGACCGTGGCGCTACAATTCAACTACTGGTTTGACTGAGTGCTATTGGCGGGGGGCAGAAAGTTCTGAGGCGGCTCCTGTGCGCACCGATGCCAGAGCCCGGGCACTCTGGGCGACGCCAGCCTATGCCTATCGCTTCGCTTAGGGCGGTGTACTGTATATCCAGTCCGTCGGCAAAGACCGTTTTGGTACACGGAAAATACAGATCGACAGTCTCCTAGACGTTACCGTGCTGACAGATCATGCGGAGCTTCTTTGCGAGTTGAAAATCTATCACACGCCCGGCGCAGGGTACGATTCCAGATACGCCTGCCTGATGGATCGATACTTGTCCGATGTGGGGATGCAGATCTACAGCTGGGTGGTGGTCATGGAACGCAACCGCGTAGCCGAGAGGTCAGTGTCCTCTGAGTGATATCGGGCGTTGGCAGGCGGCCATAGCACAAACACGTGGCGCAGGTTATCGCAGGCATCGACCCATAAACTCTTCCGCAATCAATCCAGATCGAGTATACAGCCACGCAACCACTGCCACCCCAAATCATTACTGCGAGAGCTGTGCCACATCAGGTAGATCGTTAAGGGCCGTATATGAAACGGCACCGGCAGTATTTGGAGGCTGGGCGCGAAGCCTTCGAACTGGGCCATGCGTTGAGGCACGATGGCAATGGCATCTGACTTCATCACGACGGGAGGCACGGCAAGGTACTGATGCACTGCCGTCATTATGTTCCGGGTGCCGCCGCGTGTGGACATGAAGTCTTCCAGGATGGCTCTCCGCTCCTCGCCGAATGTCATTACAACGTGACGTTCAGCAAAGTACGCTTTTTTAGTGATCGAGCCCCGGATTCGCGGATGGCCCTTACGGGCGATCACTGCCAAGGCTTCCTGTCCAAAAATGGCGTACTCCACCTGCGGCAATTCTGGCTTAACAAAGTCAAAACACCCATCAATGGCGCCAGAAGCTACAAGCTCAAGGCCGGTCTGGCTCTGGTCAAGCACCGATTGAATCCCGATACTACTACCGGCACTGCTGAGCAGGCTGAGGATTCTGGGCAGCAGGTCTAGCTCACCATAGCGCCCGAAGGCCAATTTGAAGATGCGGTTTGAAGCGGCTGCATCGAATGCTTGTGAATTTTCTAGCGCCGATTCGACGATGTCTAGCGCGTGTTGCAAGGGCTCAAAAAGCTCTTCTGCGCAGTGTGTTGGCGTCATCCCCCTGGGCGCACGCACGAACAAGGTTTTGTTGATGGACTGTTGCAGTCGCTTAAGCGCAAGGCTCACGGCAGGCTGCGTCATATGCAGCGATTCGGCAGCCCGGGATATGCTACCCGTCTCGTATACCGCGAGGAATACTTTGAGCAGGTTAAGGTCGAGCGTTCTGATATTAAGCATGTTTATACCAGTTAATAATAAATATTAATTATTAATATATATGAGCGTACCCTAGACTGCCAAGGTCGAAACGGCGAGGTAAAGGTTGTGATGGAGTCAGGCAGCGTTAACGACCAGTTCACCTACATAACACTGGGGTTGTTCGGGTTTTATATCATCTATGAGGGGCTGCGCGGCCGCTACCGCGATGGCCGCAAAACCTTCAAGGACTGGCAAATCTTCGGTATCTCGTTTGCCTGGCTGCAGTTCGTTGAGCGGCCAATGCTGATTGTGTGCTCATACTTCACATACCGTACATTGATGCCAGGTCTAGAGGGTAATTACGGGCACTGGCAGGACGCTTATTTGGTGCCTTTGATTGTTGCCTTTGTTCTTATCGATGAGCTGCTGCACGGCTCTGTACACTACTTTGCCCACGCGAAACGCGCGAAAAACAAGTGGCTTGCAGTGATACAGCGCTGGTACAAGGGTGCTCACCGGCTGCATCACACTAACGGCGGCCCCGATGGTAAAGGGCAGATCGGGGCTTCTCAGACCATTGTTGTAAGCTGGGGGTGGCCGTTCTCGTTACCCAACTACTGGTTCGGTACGTTCTGCCTATACCTCGGGCTGTGGGAGGTCTGGATTTGGGGCACCTCGATGAAGAGTCTGTGGGGCATTCATAATCATGCCAACCTGACCTATGACATGACCTTATTGAAGCACAGAAGTCCGCTGATTTCGAAAACCATGTATGCGCTTTGCCATGTGTTTGTATTTCCGAATCAGCACCACCATCATCATAGTCGCAGCAGCAACTCGGGGAAAAACTTTCAGAATTTTATCGCGCTTTATGATTGGTTGCTGTGGAAGAAGCTGGTGATATCGACAGAGCGGCCCGAGGTTTACGGCTGGCGCAAAAGCGAGGCCGAAGAAACTAGCGTTCTCTATCGATTTTTTCACAGGCCCTTTATGGATAAATGGAAGTTGGGGTTCTTCAAGCCGTGAGTGATGTAGAGTCCGAAGCAAATGCTTGCGATAGCGACGAGGCAAGTTTTGTGGAGGTGATCGTCGTTGGCGCAGGCTTTGCAGGTATTGGTGCCGCAATCAAGCTTAAGGAAGCCAACTTTGACTTCGTTATTCTCGAGAAAGCAGCAGACATAGGCGGCGTGTGGCGAGAAAATACTTACCCGGATTGCGCCTGTGATATACCTTCGAGCCTATACTCTTTCTCCTTTGCGCCTAAAGCTAACTGGTCGCATTTTTATGCGCGCCAGGTAGAAATTCAACAATACGCAAAAGATACGGTAGGCCGATACGGTCTGCATGACTCTATACGCTTTCACAGCGAGTTGTATGAGGCGCGCTGGGATTCCGCCAGAAATGAGTGGCTCCTCGACACCGCTACGGGCAGGTACCGCTGCCGTTACTTCATTGCCGCCACCGGTCCGATGCACGTGCCCGTAACGCCCACAATCACGGGAATGGAGACATTCAGCGGTGATCGTTTCCATTCTGCGCAATGGCCTAAAAGTTACGATTTTTCCAACAAGCGTGTTGCGGTTATTGGCAGCGGAGCATCAGCTATACAGTTCCTTCCGGTAGTTCGCAAACAGGCGCAGCACGTGACGCTATTTCAGCGAACTCCGCCGTGGGTGCTGCCCAAGCTGGATGTGCGTATATCGCCCGCGTGGCAACGCCGATTTGAGCGCTTCCCCTTTTTGCAGCGATTGCTAAGAAAGGCGCTCTATATCCAGTTTGAGCTGCTTAACAGCGGCCTGAAATGGTCGACTTTTACCCGACGATTGCAGTCGGCGGGTATCCGCAACATGGAAAGGGCAATCAACGATAGCTCACTGCTCGCAAAGCTGACGCCCGACTATACGATAGGTTGCAAGCGCATCTTGCAGTCCAACACCTGGTATCCGGCACTGGCTTCCGACAATGTCACGGTAACCGACGGCGTCAGCCATATCGAAGATGGTCAACTGGTCGCCGCGGACGGCTCGACCCATGAGGTCGATGTCATCATATTCGCGACTGGATTCGAGGTGGCCAACCCGCCGATAGCAGAGCTAATTGTATGTGCTGGCGGTGAGACGCTGGCGCAGCAGTGGGCTGGAAGTCCTAATGTTTATCTCGGCACCCTTGCCGAGGATTGTCCAAACCTTTTTCTTACCTTTGGTCCGAATCTCTATACGTTCTCCTCGGCGTTTGTGATTATTGAGGCGCAGCTTAAACTGATCATTCGCACGTTGACGCAGGCAAGGCGCCGGCAGGTGGTGAAGCTGCAAGTTTATGCCGAGAAAAACAGGGACTACAACGTAGAGTTACAACAGGCGCTTCAAGGCACAGTCTGGAATAGCGGCGGCTGTTCCAGTTACTTTATGGATAGCAATGGCCGAAACAGTAGTAACTGGCCATGGACTACTTGTGCCATGCGCAGGCGCTTTGCAGCGTTTCGCCTGAATGACTGCGAAACAAGCTAAGGCTGGCAGAGCAACACTTACACATTCTTTCGCCGGGATAAACAGCGTCACGTCGCCGGAGTGTGCTCGCTGCAGAATTTTTCGCTGGAGGTCTGTCTATGAGGCCACAAATTCACTATTCACGGATATTTTCCTGGTGGCGCGGCTTAAATACGTTCATCTGTGATCCTGAGGCTAGCGTATATTAAGTACAATTAGTCTGCCGGACGACAACCCATGACAGATAGCCAGCCCGAGCCCGGTACGCGTAAGAACGTGCTGGGTAAGCCACTAGTCGCGTGCTGTCACGCACCCAGAACAGGTTTCTATCGCGATGGTTTTTGCCGCATGGACAAGCATGACAGGGGGCGGCACGTCATTTGTGCTGAGATGACAGCGGCGTTCCTGGCGTTTACCAGGCAGCTTGGCAACGACTTGTCCACTCCGCGGCCTGAGTTCGACTTCCCAGGCCTGCAGCCGGGTGATCGTTGGTGCCTATGTGCTCTGCGCTGGCGTGAGGCGCACGAGGCGGGCACGGCCCCAAAAGTGATTCTGGAGGCCTGCGATGCCAGCGCCCTGCAGGTTGTGTCAATCGAGGTCCTCCAACGTTACGCGATCACGGGTAGCCATTGAAGCCAAAGCTGGGCTATTTTCTTGGCTTGCCGGCTTGGGCGTTTCCCGGTTGGTCTGGCAGCTACTTTCCTGAGGGAGGAAGTTCCCTGGCGCACTATGCCAGTGTCTTCAATACTGTTGAGGGGAATACCACCTTTTACCGGGTGCCGGATGAGGCCAGCGTTGCCCGTTGGCAGCAGGCAGTTGCGGGGTCGGACTTCCGCTTCAGCTTCAAGCTGCCGCGCTCCGTCACCCATGAGCGCAGGCCAGACTGGATCGTACTGAGCACATTTCTTCGTGTGCTGGAGCCTTTAGGCGATCATCTCGGACCTTTCCTAGTGCAATGTCCTGCCACGCTGGGCCCGATGGAGCTGGCCGTGCTCGAAAGATTGTTCGCGGCCTTACCGGCCGACTTTCGGTATGTGCTGGAGGTGCGCCACCCGGAATTCTTCTATTGTCCACAGCTGCTGGAGCCTCTGTTAGAGCGAACCGGCGCTGGTCGAGTGATGTTCGACAGTAGGCCAATCTATAATGAAGACATACGGCACCCCGAGGTCTTAGCCGCGCGCCATAAAAAGCCAGACGTGCCGCTATTAGACACAGTTTACAACGGCCTAGTTTACGCGAGGGTGGTCCTGCATCCTGACCAGAATCTGAACGCCCCATATGTCGATGAGTGGTTGCAGCGTTGCTCGGATTACCTTTCCGCAGGGTGCACGGTGTACTTCATGATGCACTGTCCCAATAACCAGCACTGCCCTGAATTCGCCGCGACTTTCCACGACGCTTTACGAGGGAAAGTAGCTGATCTTCCCGGTCTTCCTGCCTGGCCAATGCCACAACAGAGCAGCTTGTTTTGAGCCGAGCTATAGTACCCCGAATCAACTCAAAAACTGCACTCCTTCTCCAAAATTGCTAAGCCTGGGCAAGGCGTTGGCGAGGTCGTTCTCGCCCAGTCCGAACCAGCGTCCCAGAGGAGCTGCAAACTGCTCTACGGACTGAGTGGGAATCAGGCGGCCACCGCCGGCGTCCTGATCGTGATCAAATTCCGCTTCAGGAATGTCCCCAAAAATCTGCTTTCCTTTGACTGCGCCGCCGACAACGAAGTGATGCGCACCCCAGCCGTGGTCGGTGCCATCACCGTTGATCGCTAGTGTGCGGCCAAAGTCGGATGCGGTGAAAAGGGTCACGTCGTTGGCCAGTCCCATACCATCGATGGCCCCATAAAATGCCTCGATCGCGTCACCTAGAGCTGTCTGCAGCGCAGGCAAATCCTGAGCCTGGCCAGAATGTGTGTCAAAGCCGCCCATGGCGACCGTGAAAATCTGTCTGTGCACGCCCAAATGTGCTCTGGCGGCGATGGTTCTAGCCACCGATCGCAGCTGCTGACCAAGCGGTGTGGACGGGAAAGGCGTTTCGTTCGATGCGTCGATTTTCTGAGTGGCGATGTTGTAAAGCTCATTGGCATCGAACGAGGCGTGAACTTTACTGGCCATGTCCCTGCGCAGGAAATTGCCGCGGTTATATCGTTCTGCGCGAAAGTGTCTGCGTAGTTCGTCTCGAAGCTTTTCTTCGGTGTACTCTAGAACCCACGGCTGGGAGGCACCTTCTTCGCCTACTTGGTAGGGAGCCGTCTCACGGCCGGTGATGAAAAGCGCACTACCGCCGGTGGTCACGGTGCTGAAGGCCGCGCCAAGGTTGGCACCCGACTGTTGCATTGCATCTGCGAATAGGCCACCCCAGCCAAATTGGGCACCCTCCGGTGCGCCCGCCATCCAGGTTGCCTGCTGATCGTTATGGGAGAAGAGGCGTGAAGGAAGTGGGACAAGTTCGTTGGTGAAACTGCTGCGATCAGTGCGCGTCAACAGTGGGCCGACGTTGCCGATAACAGCGGCATTGCCAGTTTCATAGAGCCGATGCAGCCCTGCCAGCTCCGGAGGCAATGCGAACTTCCGGCTGCCGAAGCCGAGTTTTTTTTCATTTGAAAGCTGAAGCAGGTTGTCGCGTGCGCGGCTGGCGCCCTGTGCTCTGATGAGTGAGGAGCGAATGTTCGCCCAGCGCTGGTAGCTGCCCTGATCGTAGGGGATGATGGTGTCGTGATTGTCCATACCGCCGAACAGGAATACACAGACCATCGCTTTGTAGCCACTGGTATTCCCTGCCTGGGCCTGGATTCCAGATAGTGCAGTCGATATACCGCCTAAGGACGCGCCAGCGATCGAGCCAGCGCTGAGGTTCAGGAATTTTCTTCGAGAAACTGGCATGGCGTTCTCCTAGCGAATTACAAGGTAGTCGGGGGAGGTCATAATCATCATTACCGCGAACATCACGCGCAGTTCGCGCAGTTCATTATCCTCTGGAGGAATCTCTGCAAGGACGCGTTTTATCTGCGCTCGAGTAACTCCCGACAGCTGGCCGTGGGTGAGAATGATGTCAAGGCGATTGAGGAGAGCGTTGCTGTTATTCGCCAGCTGGATTTCTCTGCTGTAGTTTGGTTCGAAACTGGTGAGGGCGAGTTCTGCATTGAGCGGCAGCCCTTCTTCGTCATACTCTTCTTGCAACTCTTCTACATCCGTCTCGCGGGCCTCGTTAAAGATGAACGGCGTCATGAAGTTGGCATAGCCGGGTACTGAACTGGCGTTCACAATTTGTAGCTCAGGTGCCGTCAGGTTGCGGCTGCCCGTCAGTGTGCCCGGTGCCACGTATCCGGGGCGAAAAAAGTTGAATACCGAGGGTGCCCTGTAGGGGTGCTGACCGAGCGCGGTAGCCTCGCTGGTGTCCCACAGGGCCCAGGAGTATTCGGGCGTTACCTGTTTGGCCCTAAAGGCTCTGGCCCAATGGGTCATACGCAGAATCGGTTCGCGTACCTTCCCCGTGACTCGGCCGTTGGGATTACGCGCCTGGCGATCAAACAGTATAGCTGCCAGAGTTGCTGTCAGGTCGCCTCGCCGACCAGTACCCACCCGTGTGCCGTCAGGCAATGTGTACCGGCCGCGCTCGAAAGTACTGGCCACGCGTTTTGTATAGCCGCTAGTAGGATGACTGGTCACAAACCGCTGTATTAACTGGCGACCGACGAAAGGTGCTACGTTAGGATGGGCGAAAAGGTGGTCTAATGCAGCATCGATGCTCTGCTTGCCCGGCGTATTAGCTGCGATGCTGGTGCCCAGAAACTGCTTCGGACGATCTGAGTGACTGTCTGGGTAGATCACCATCGGTACGGCGAATGCGATGCCATCAGCGTCTTCAACGTCATCGCCGTCAAAGTAGCGTTTATCGATATTAAGCCCGGTGAATACTCGCGCGAGCCCGGTGACATCCTCGTTGTTGTAGGTTTCGAGAGGCTGGCCTTCAGTATCCGTGCGCGGCGTGCCATCCGCATTCAGCTCGAGCAGTCCAATTGTGAAGAGCTGCATGATTTCGCGGGCGTAGTTCTCGTCGGGGACGCGACCGGTTTCCAGGTCCCCCTTCTCATTGCCCATGTAGGTCAGGTAGTGTCCCATCGCGGGTGCGTAAGTCACTGCCTCCAGCAGATCACGGTAATTGCCGAAAGCGTGCTCAATCAGCAGGTCCTGGTAGTAAACGACGGCATCGGGAATGTCCGTGAGGAGTCCGCCACCGCTGTTGGAAACCACAAGTAGCTCAGACAGGGCAAATGCCATGCGTTGTCGCAATTGGTCCCGACCGACAATGGCGTTGCGCCAGAAACCGAACGTGGCGGCCTCGTTCTCCAGCAGAACAACTTCCTCCTCGGCTTCAGGAGTGTTCTGACGATACTCGAGTAGAAACGGCATAAGATAGTTGGGCGGCTCTTGCAGTTGGTCGAGGAACCACGCTGAGGCACTGGTCTGGGCCAGGCGGCTGATCTCGTCTGGTCTGGGACCAAAAGTGGCCTGCGCTAAAAATCGAGCGGTCGTTTTCGGTGTTACGAAAGCGTCGTCTGCGGCGTGTACGGGCGGTAAAGACGCGAGAGCAGTGGTTCCGCAGAGAATAATTAGCGTTTTCCAATCGGGCATCCTGAATCTCCTGCATAGGCAATCGATGTTGGGCTGGCCCTAGTTTATGCCGTCCTCGGTCCCTGTGGGATTACAAAGAGGAGCGTGAATTTATACATATCTGTATAAGTTCATGCCGATCGCGCCTTGCAGTCCGGCGCCCTATGGATTGGTGGGAAAGATACAGTCAAACACCGTGCCTTTCTGGCCTTGTAGTAGTGTGATGTCGGCACCGTGCAGCTGAGAGACAGAGCGAACGATGGCAAGGCCCAAGCCGTTCCCCGGTTCCGAGCGGCTCGCGTCTGCGCGATAGAAACGTTCGAAAATCTGTGAGTGATGCTCTGGGGGAATGCCGGGGCCGTCGTCGCCCACCTGGAGTAGAACGCCGCTTTTGGAACTCTGAAGACGAACCCAGGTTTTTCCTCCGGGATTCCCATGTTCAATGCTGTTCTCCAGAAGGTTGGTGAGCATTTGTGTCAGCATGTTGGTGTCACCTTCAATCCTTAGATCGGGCAGGATCGCCGGCTCGAGCCTGCGGCCGGCGTCGACGAACACTGGTTGGTAACTTTCAACGACATCTTCGACCAGAGTGGAAAGCTCAACCTCGCTGAAGCGTTTGCCACGGTCAGCTGACTCGATTTCACTCAGCCGGAGTAAGTTACTGAATACCTGCAATACAGTCTGTACTTGCTGCTCGGCACTGGTCAGGTGCGCCTCTAGTGCCACCGGGTCTGCCAAATCTTGGTGCATAAGCTGCAGACGATTGGAAATGCGCGACAGAGGTGTCTTAATGTCATGGGCTATGCCTATCGAGACGGATTCGATATTGCGATGCATCGCCTCGAGCCGATCCAGCATGGAGTTGACCTGAGTCGCAAGCGTGTCAAATTCGTCATTGTGTTTGCTCACAGATGCGCGTTGATCAGAGTTACCCATGCCTATCTGCTCCACTGCGATGGCGAGGTCATCCAAGCGCCTGTGAACCCGCTTGCTCAACGCATAGCCTATCACCAGTGATAGTGGAATGCTGATAATGATGAGGAAGAATAGACCTGCGTTCAGCGTATCCTTGAGGACGAAATAATCCCAGCTTCGATTACGGGCCACGGTGATCACGTGATCACGGACCGCGTCCCCGCGATAGACCCGCGTCTCCAGTTCCTCATCCAAATCCTCAAAGTAAAAAAGTTGCTCGGACAGGCCTGTGGGTGCATCTTTCAGAAATGGTAGGCCCAGCAGCGGCGTTCCATCGATGCCACTAATCAGGGCGGCGAAATCTCCGTCTTCTAAGATCCAGAAAGCCTCCTCATCGGGTTGAAGCCAGGGCTCGTTTTCTTCGCCTAGTTCATTCGCCAGGGCATCGAGGCCGTCTTCCGCGAGCAACTCGGTAAGCCACCCGTGGTGGTCGAGCAGTTCTTCCTGCTCGCGGGCCTCTATGTCCTTCAGGCTAAGGGCACCCAGAAAACCACCCAGCAGTATCACCACCAGGAAAAAGCCAAGTGATGCTAATAGTGTCAGGCGAAAGACCGAAGATCTGAACACTGGCTCAATCCGCCTTCAGCATGTATCCAGAGCCACGCACGGTTTTAATCAGCTCGGTGGTGAACGGTTTGTCGATTTTTGTACGCAGGCGACTGACGTGGGTTTGCACGAGCGAAGTCTTTGGGTCAAAGGTATAACCCCAAACGCGATCCAGTAGCATAGTGCGGGTGATAACTTGGCCCGGGTGCATGAGAAAAAGCTCCAAGATTTGAAATTCACGCGGCAGAAGCTCAATAGTTTGGCCTGCGCGTTGGACAGTGCGCGATGCCCGATTCAAGGCCAGGTCTCCCGCTTGGAGCTCAATCTCATCTTTGAGCAGGGGCTTGCGCCGGGCCAGAGCCCTGACCCGGGCGAGTAATTCCGAAAAGGCGAAGGGTTTGACCATATAGTCGTCAGCGCCAGCTTCTAGTCCTGCCACACGGTCATCGATACCCGATAGGGCGGTCAACATGAGTATGGGCGTATCCAGTTTGCTACCCCGCAAAATGCGTACAGCGTCAATGCCATCCATGCCTGGAAGTAGCCGATCGAACACGATGACATCAAAGTCGCCAGATGCTGAGGCCAACACGCCCGAAGGGCTGTCGCTCTCGTGTTGAACTGCGTAGCCCTGCTCGCGCAGACCGCGAGTGACGAATTCAGCAGTGTCCAGGTCGTCCTCAATCAGCAGGATATTCACAATGTCTCCTAGTCATGTCACTCCTATGGTAGGTGATATTAGCGCAGCGTGAATATACAAATATGTAAAGCGGGCTGGTTTTCAGCTCTACAGTGCGCGGAAGAATCTGTTCAGCGCCTCAATTGCGTGTATCAAATTTAAATTCTGCGACGGGAGAAAACTTATGAATATCCTCATTGTACTGACTTCACACGATAAACTGGGTGATACAGGTGAGAAAACTGGATTTTGGCTGGAGGAGTTTGCGGCCCCTTATTACCGGATGCTCGACGCCGGTGTCGAATTGACTATCGCATCACCCGCCGGCGGTCAGCCGCCGCTGGACCCCAAGAGCGACGCCCCCGACGCCCAGACCGACGCGACACAACGATTCAATGCAGATACGGCGGCGCAAGCGGTGCTTGCTGGCTCGCGTGTGCTTGCAGAGCTTCATAGCAATCTACAGGCCGGCCGCTGAAATTGTCAGAGCCATGGTAGCGGATGTCAGTTCTGATGTCCGGGGCGTAGTCGATGAGATTGACCAGCACCTCATTAGCGATGGTCTTACCGCTAACGCCAAGTAGCAGCAGAGTCATCAGGAAACGCATAAGCATGTTGTGTGCTCCTGTCCGGTGGCTGTATTCAGTGCGAAATCGCTAGATCGACATGCCCAGCAGTGCAAAGGCGGCGGTGGCACAGCCGCCGGCGAGCAGGGCATAGGGTAACTGGGTGCGCACGTGGGCGATGTGGTCAGACCCTGAGGCCAGCGAGGAGATCACGGTGGTATCGCTGATGGGTGAGGAGTGATCACCAAAAATGCCCCCGGACAGCACCGCCGCAAGAAACGGTGCCGGTGGCAGCCCCAGGGCCATGCCGGCCGGAATGGCAATGGGAATCATGATGGCAAACGTACCCCAGCTGGATCCCACGGAGAAGGCGATAAATGCCGAGCTCAGGAATACCGCAGGTAGCAACAGGCTGGCGGCCAGATCCTGTGGAATTTGCGAGGCGACCCAGGGGCCGGTGCCGAGTGCCTTGGCGGTGTCGCCCAGCGCCAGGGCCAGCAACAGAATGATGGCCATCGGCAACAACCTACCCGCACCCTCCAGGAAAATATCCATGAGCTGAGAAACGTTCATCTGCCGTTGGCCCAGCATCAGCAGCCAGGTGCAGGCTAGCGCTGCCAGTACCGCCCACAGTACTGAGGTGGAGCCGGAACCCTGGGCGAGGTTGCCCTTACCGGTAATCCAAAGTCCGAGCGGCATGGTGGTAATCAGCACGATCAGCGGCAGTACCATATTGATGGCCTTGCCGCCCTCGGTTTCTTTGTCGCTCTCTGACACTGGATCCTGGGAGGCAGCCCGTGCCTCCGCTTCGCGCATGGGGCCAATATTCCAGTTAAAGGCGATGACCAGTGCGGTGAGTCCCACGGCAAACCAGGCATAGAAATTCATGCTGATGGACTCGGCGAATACGCCCAGTGGATTGTCTACATCCAGGTTGCCCAGCAGGCTGAGATTGAAAGCGCCCCAGGCATTGAGCGGAATCAGAATACAAATGGGCGCTGAGGTTGAATCGATGATGTAGGCGAGTTTTTCCCGGGCGACACGGTAGCGATCAATCAGCGGCCGGGCCACGGTGCCTGCCACCAGTACGGTGATATTGGATTCGATGAAGATGACAATGCCGCTGAAAAACGCCAGCCACTGGGCTCGCTTGCCGCTGTTACCCCAGCGTCTGGATTCCAGCCAGCCAATAAAACCACGCACGCCACCGCTGGCCTCAATGGTGGCAATGAGGGCGCCTATGAGCAGCGTAAAGGCAATGACTCTGGCGTCCCCGGCATTGCCAAGCACCGCGATAATACTCTCGATAGCATCCGCCAGCCCGGAGAGCGGGTTGCCGCCCGCCAGCAGCGTGGCTCCCAGCCATATGCCACCTGCCAGGGCCAGATAGACCTGGCGCGACCAGAGGGCCAGGCCAATGGCCAGCAGGGGAGGAAGGAGTGATGTCCATCCGGGTTCGTACATGGTGCGTTCTCACTCAGCAATGGTGTGCATGGCAGCTACTGCTGGCCATAAAAACACTGGTGCCTGTGAGGTTGCAAGTATGGGGGGCTATCGGACAGGCACAGGCCTGTCCGATTCAGTCCGTAGAGGTGGCCGCCTCGATTTCGACGACGATCTCATTGCGCCGCAAGAACGGTGGGGTCCAGGGTGGGTTGTACTGATTCAGGGTAGGCTCGCCCCGCAGGTTGATGCCGTTCTCGCTCAGTGTGGTGAGCAGGGTGCGACGATAGCGGTTAATTTTGCTGCTGGTGGCCCACCCGGAAAAGGTCACTGCTGCTACCAGCCGTTCCGGGGTCTCGTGCAAAGTCACACTACCGTTCTCTGGGGTCGGAAGATCGTCCATGCTATAGGCTCCGGGCATGGTGAAACTCATGACCGGATTGTCGCCCGACAGGGTCTCGCCAACCGGGGCGGTCATGGCAATCTTCGCTCCCTCGTCGTTGCCACCAAAAATGTAGCCCGCCAGTCGCTGAAAGCCGCCACTGCTCTCGCGACCGCTGCGTAGCGGCGTGCGCGCCTCGATGCTGGGAGCATAGCGCCTCAGCTCGACGTCACCGAGCGTGTCCAGCAAATCCCAGTGGGGTTCTTCCAGTGCTTTAGCCATATTGGGTATGAGTAATATGGCCACGCACAATAAGATCGATCGCAACATCATCCACGTGTCACCTCTGTGCTTACATTCACGAGTGTGTACGCACCAGCGGTAGTGGTAGATTAGTGGCCCTGGTCAGTTGGCAACGAGTGAGTTAGGTGTATGAGTGCACAGGATAGTGGGCGCGACGATCCGCGTTTCAGGCAAATTGAGTCCATCGGTGAGTACTTGGGTTCAGATCTTGCGCGCACCCACGGTATCACTAAGCGCGAGCAAGCTGCAGGTCTTGACCCGGACCAGATTCAACGTGAACACGACCAGTTAATGCACGACGGCTACATTATCCTGCACGGCCTGGTCAGTGCCGATGAGCTGCAGTTACTGCGCGATACTTCCGCCCCTTATCTTGAGAAGATGGGCCGTAATTCTTTCGAGGGCGAGCGTACCCAGCGCATTTATGGTGTGCCCGAGAAACTGCGTGCCGCGGATCGGTTTATTGAACACCCGCATATTCTCGCGCATCTCGATCGATTGCTAATGCCCAACTATCTGCTGTCCCAGGCGCAGGTGATTAATATCCTCGATGGCTCCCCGGCACAGCCGCTGCACATCGATGACGGTTTTTACCCCTGGCCTCGGCCGCGCCCGGCCTTGTCTGCGGCCACGGTGTTTGCGGTAGATGACTTTACTGACAACAATGGCGCTACAGTCGCGATTCCAGGCAGTCATGCCTGGGGAGAAGAGCGGCTTCCCGGAGACGACGACATTTGCGTCAAGGCAATTATGCCCGCCGGCTCCGCCATTCTGTTTCTGGGCAATCTCTGGCACGGGGGCGGCGCAAACTATTCAGCTCAGAGCCGCCTTGCAATCACCGCCCAGTATTGTGAGCCCTGGGTGCGCACTCAGGAGAACTACTTTTTGTCGGTGTCTCGCGAAACGGCGGCGAATGTGTCTGAAACCCTTCGCAGCATGCTGGGGTACTCGATTCATCCACCGTTTATGGGCATGGTTGAAGGCATGCACCCCAAACGCAAGCTGGACATCCACGGCTAGGTGTTATCGGTCGAATACCTGGCCGTCGAACAGAATGATGGATGGGTCAGGGCCATCGGGGTCTACCACCATCACCGCGCCCACATAGAACACGTGCTCGCTGTCGAGCATGGCGACGTGGCCGGGGTTTTGCGGATCGAGGTTGTTGGTGTTCAGGCGACAGACGGGGTCGGTGAAACCTGAGCATAGATGACTGGGAGCGTCGCTCCAGCGCTCGAACATATAGCCTGGCTCAGCGACCACCTGTAGGCGCATGTCCGTCGTGAAGTGTGCGAAGTCGATTTCGCAACGTTCTCCGGGCAGGCAGAAAAATGTCAGGTCGCCGGAGACAACCGCGCCGTGATCCGGCGCCACGACAACCACTTTGCAAGCGTTCAACGCGCAGACGAACAACAGCAAGCAAATCCTTCTCATCATCAGCCAGCGTCCTTGTGGCCGGGGCGGGGTGCCCCGATGAACCTGTGTCGCCATGATGACTAGATGGTGCGGCGGATAATTGCCTAGATTAAAACCTGATTTCAGCTAAAGCTTTTAAATATCAATTGCTTACTGGGGTTCGTTGGTGACGCGGCGGATATCGGCCCCGAGGCTGGCCAGCTTGTTTTCGAGGTGTTCATAGCCGCGATCGAGGTGATAGATACGGCTGACCTCGGTTTCGCCTTCGGCGACCAGGCCTGCCAGCACCAGGCAGGCACTGGCCCGCAGATCGGTGGCCATCACCTGGGCGCCGCTGAGGCCGCCGCGCTCGCCGCGCACCACGGCCACCTGGGTCATGGGGGTAATGTCTGCACCCAGGCGCACCAGCTCCTGAACGTGCATAAAGCGATTCTCAAATATGCCCTCGGTGACCACCGATGTGCCCTTGGCCTGGGTCATCAGCGCCATCAGCTGGGCCTGCAAATCGGTGGGGAAGCCGGGATAGGGCGCTGTCGAAATGTCGACGGCGCGACAGTTCTCGGCGGCTTTCACGGTGATGGCATCGCCTTCCACGTCGATACGGAAGTCGGCGTCGCGCAATTTGTCGATCAGTGATTGCAGGTGCTCGGGTACGCACTGGTTGACGGTGACCGTGCCACCGGTAATGGCGCCGGCCAGCAGTAGCGTGCCCGCTTCAATTCGGTCAGGAATAATCCGATGTCTGGCGGGCTTTAGCGTTTCCACGCCTTCAACCGTGATGACACTGGTACCGACGCCAGTGATCTTTGCGCCCATGCTGATCAGACAGTTGGCCAGATCCACCACTTCAGGCTCCTTGGCAGCATTTTCGATGACGGTGGTGCCGCTCGCCAGGCTGGCGGCCATCAACGCATTCTCAGTACCGCCGACGGTGACCTTCTCAAACAGAATGCGGCCGCCCTCCAGGCGCTGGGCCCGGGCGATAACGTAGCCGCCGTCGCTGGTGATGTCCGCCCCCAGGCGGCGCATGGTTTCAATGTGCAGGTCAATCGGGCGCGAGCCAATAGCGCAGCCCCCGGGCAGGCTCACCCTGGCCTCACCGTAGCGGGCCAGCAGGGGGCCCAGGCACAAAATGCCCGCTCGCATTTTGCGCACCATATCGTAATCGGCGACGTGATCGCCGTCGGAGCGAACCTCCACAATAAACTTGTCGCCCTCGCGGTGGCAGCTGGCGCCCAGGGAGTTCAGCAGCTGCTCGGTGGATTCAATGTCCTTGAGGTAGGGCACGTTGTCGAATTCGTGGCGACCGTCGGCCAGCAGCGATGCAAACAGAATCGGCAGGGCCGCATTCTTTGAGCCGCTGGTTGAGACTGTGCCTTCAAGGCGGCGGCCGCCTTTGACAATAATTGAATCCAAGTGAGTGCTCCGTGGGGAAGGGTCATGAAACTGGCTGCGAGGCTGTGCACCTGCAGAGGCGGCTAGGGTACCAATATGGCGGGAAAGAGTGAACCTTGGCGGCGCGGGTTTACCCCCTTCGGTTGAGGGGTTATGGTGGCCCCATTTTCCCCTTCGGATAGCCCCAGCCTATGACCGCAACCGCCAATATCTCCATTGAGCAGTGTGTCGCACTCAAGTTGATGGTGGATATCCGCCTGTATGACAGTGGCGACGGCGCGCAGCCAGTGCTCAACCTGCCGGCGGCGCTGGCCGACGGCCTTGCTCGTTTGCAGCCTGGCGGGGTGATTGTGTTCCGCGAGAACCTCGCATCCACATCCCAGGTGCGCGAGCTTACCGATGAGTTGCGAGCCTGTATCTCGCCCGAGCTCCTGATTGGCATCGATCAGGAGGGCGGTCGAGTGACGCGCCTGCCCCGGAGGCAGTGCACCAGTTTTAGCGGCAATATGGCGCTTGCGGCCTGTCCTGAAGACGACCGCAACTCCCTTGCCAGAGACATGGCCGTCGCCCAGGGCGAAGAGCTTCGGGCGCTGGGTATTAACTGTAATTTTGTCCCGAGCCTGGACGTGAACAGCAACCCTGCCAATCCCGTGATTCACGTGCGGGCGTTTAGTGATGATCCGGCACTGGTAGCGGAACTGGGAGCCGCGGTGACTGCGGGCATTCAGTCGGTTGGGGTTGCCGCATCGCTCAAGCACTTTCCCGGGCACGGCGATACCAGTCAGGACAGTCACACCGGCCTGCCGCGGGTCGACCGAACGTGCGCACAGGCACAGGCTATGGATCTAGCGCCCTTTGCCAGCGTCATCGACACGACTTCCCCTGCCATGGTGATGACAGCGCACATTCAGTATCCGGCGCTGGACAGCAGCATGTTGCCCGGCACCGATATTGTGCGCCCGGCCACCCTGTCCCGGACCATTCTCACCGATGTGTTGCGGTATAAGCTGGGTTTTGCCGGGGTGGTGATTACCGATGCGATGGATATGCGCGCTATCAGCGCCATACTGACGCCACAGGCGGCGGTGCTGGAAGCTTTCCGGGCAGGGGTTGATATTGCGCTGATGCCAATGTTGTTGCGCGATGCGCAAAGCCTTGCGGCCATGTTCACCCTCGTGGATGACATCGCAGCCGCAGTCCGTAGCGGTGAGTTGGACGAGCGCGAGCTGCGCGATTCCGCTGAGCGTGTACTGGCCCTGCGCCATGCCTATCCGATTGCTCCACACGGCGCGGAGCCGGCCGTGATCGGCAGTGCCTCACACCGCAAACTCGAACAACGCATTGCGGCGGGCAGTATCACCCTATTGCAGGGTGATGGCGTGCTCGGGCCTGAGGTAGGCGCCGTTCATCTGCTGATGCCGGGTGATTCAACGGCCCGCGCCCTGGCGGCAGCGCTGCAGGTGGCGAATCCCGATCTGGCGATCAGCTGGCAGTCGCTTGAGAACTTCGACCTCGATGCCGAGCGCCGCCAACTGGCCGCCTGCGATGCCTATGTGGTGGGTGTGAGCGAACCTGCCATCAGCGCGGTCGTCGCCGGCGGTGCTGAAGATTTGCCAGACCTACCAGACCTGCATCCGGCCACCGTTGTTAAAGCCTTGCTGGCCGGGGCGCAGGATAAGCAGCGTATTGTCGCCATGCTGTACTCGCCCTATAGGGCCGCCGAGTTTTTCGGTTGTGCCGACAGCATACTTGCTACCTATGAAGGTGCGGCAGAGGGATTTGGCGGTGCGCCGGGGCCTGCTTATGTGGCGCTGGCAAAGGTGTTGGTGGGTGAAGCTGTAGCGCCGGGTGCATTGCCCGTGACGCTGTAGGTAGATGCTGGCGCCGCGGTCGCGGCGCCTGGATGAGTCAGCGGTTTACAGCGGTGGGAACTGTGCGAGGACGCGCTGGGCTGCCTCATCAATCTCGCCTGGTTCATCCTCGTGTTTCTTGCCCTTGAGCTTGGACTGAGTTACCGAGCGCCATACACTCTTTTGCAGGTTAGGGTCGATCATGTCGATGATAAACGTACCCTCGGTATAGTTGCTGACGCGTACTTCGGTGTTAGTGCAGTTCCAGCAGTTGTACATGCTGTAGCGGTTATAACCGCCGTAGTACCCATAGCCCATGCTCATGGTGGCAGGCGTTTCGTAGGTGCGCACGTCGGTTTTTTCATGGGTGCCGAGGTGCCAACTCATCAGCATGTCGGCCTGGTTTGCGTCGTCTACTACATTGAAGCCCTTTGTCTGTAGTGCGCGCGCCAGGGCATCATCAATACGTTCCTTCTGGAAGTCGCTCAGTTGCAGCGGGTTGTCGCCACTGACTTCACCGGAGCCCTTATAGAAAGCGATATTGCGCACACCGCTGAAATCGTAGTCATGCTTGAAGTCGAACACCGGCTCGGGCGCTGTGGTACAGGCGCCGAGTAACAAGGCGATACTCAGGGTGATGAAGGTGGCGGAAATGCGCTTCCAGCGAGTCATGGTGTTCTCCAGCGGATATGGTTATTGCCATCTAGTGTAACGGAAACTATGACCGGAGACACCGCTGTCAGTTCCCGTTAATGCCGCCGCAGGGTTTGAGCAGGTTTTGCAGATTCTGAACGTGGCGTGCTGGCGCCTCACTATAGGCGCGCAGATCGCGATCCCGAGCCTGCTGCCAGTGTCGATAGTCTGTCGGCAGCACCGCTTGCAGTTGCGCCTCCAGTGCTTGCAGCGGGGGCATGAGGTCGTGATAACGCCTGCCCAGCATGGCTGCGCGGGGCTGGATTCCCTGGATAAAAAACTTCCTGACCACGGTTGGCAGCACATCCGCAGCCGCTGGCCTGATTCTGCCCTGGCATAGCGGACCGTTGGCCGCCCGTTGTCGCAGCACCTGGTCTGCGCCCTCCAGCCAGGCTGCCTGCTGGTCCAGCGCCAGCCACAGCGAGGCGCCGTCGCCGGTGGATAAGTCATACAGCAATAATTCAAATTCTCGGTTGTCGACCCGGTAGTCGCCAGCCAGCCACTGCCGAGCCAGGGCGTTGATGCTCGCCAGGGAGGTAACCGGCACCGACGATGTATTCTCCGGGTAGCTCGGATTGACTTCACTCACACGCCAGAATGAACCGAACTCGTCATTGGCCAATGTGGCATTGAAAATTCGGGCGGGCAATTGCTCCCGCTTAATCGTCACGTTGCGCTGCAACTGCTCCGCCAGCGCCTGCTGTCCGTTACTCATCAGCTTGTCTACGCAGGGTGGGGCGAGCCGCAAAAATTCCAGCTCCAGGAGCAGGCGCTGTGAGTCTCGCGCGTGACGCCCCAGAATACTGTTGCGCTTGCCAATCGTTTCTTGCAGCGCACAGCCACGCAATTCCATAAAGTCCAGAACATCCAGGTCATCAGCCGGCACTGCCAGGCGCAATTGCCCGGGCCGCGGACGGCGCGGCACACCGGTGGTGGGTGTTGGCGGGCTGATCCGCTGGTCGAGTGTATTTTGCAGACGCGCCAGGTATTGGGCGTAGGGGGTGTGCTGGTCGGGCCTGTCGCAGGCAGTGACCAGTAGGAGCAGCAGTGTGAAGAACCAGAAACGCATAGCGCTTTTATAACGCATTGCAGGGCAATTGTGGTCAACGATTCCGGCCTTTGTCTATACTGTGCCAATGCTATCTGGAAGAGTATTGCGCATGAAATGGTTTGCCCTGCTGGTGCTGCTCGTTGGCGGCCAGGCGGTTGCTAGCGATGATTTGGCGGCCCGGGATATTATTCGCAAGGCCATGGACCATTATCGCGGCCAGACGTCTTACTCAGAAATGACCATGGTGATTCATCGCCCTGACTGGGAACGCAGTATGACCATGCGCGGCTGGAGTGAGGGTGACAAGAAAACTCTGGTGCGGGTAACCGACCCCAAGAAAGATGCCGGCAATGGCACCTTGTCTGTGGATGGCAACATGTGGACCTATACTCCGCGGATTAATCGCGTCATTAAGGTGCCCTCGTCGATGATGAGCCAGAACTGGATGGGCTCTGATTTCTCCAACAAGGATATCAGCAAGGATACGGCCATTATTGATGAGTACGACCACACCCTAGTCGAAACCGGTGAGCATGACGGCCAGACACTCTGGGTGATCGAATCCACTCCCCACGAAGAGGCAGCCGTAGTGTGGGGCAAGGAAGTGCTGAGTGTGCGCGAGGATTGGGTGCTTATCGAGCAGCAGTTCTGGGACCAGGACGGCGTGCTGGTAAAAACGCTGAAGGCCCACGAGATACGCGAGCTGGGCGGGCGCACGACGGCGACGCGTCTGCGAATGTCGCGCGAGGATGCGCCGGAGGAATGGACAGAGGTCCGTACCGACGCGGTGGATTTCGACATCGAACTTCCCGGTAACTTGTTTACCCTCTCCAATTTGAGAAATCCCCGGCAGTGAACGTTAACTGGCGCCTGGCCTGGCGAAACCTGTGGCGGCATCGTCGCCGCACCTGGCTGACGGTCGCCGCCATGGTGTTTTGCAATACCTTATTGATGTTCATGATCTCGCTGCAGCTGGGCACCTACGACATGATGATTAACAACAGCCTGGCGATGGTCACGGGGCACGTGCAGGTGCAGCAGAAAGATTACCTTGAGAATCAGCGAATGCGCGACTCGGTGCCCGCCGTGGAGGCGCTGGCTGCCAGCGTGGCGAATGAGCTCGGTTTAGATACAGTGGCGGCCCGTGGTCAGGCATTCGCCCTGGCCTCCAGTGAAGATCGTTCTTTCGGGGTATTGCTGGCGGGGGTGCAACCCGACAAGGAGCCCGGTGTTTCCAGCCTGCCGGGGCTGGTGTCCGAGGGGCGCTATCTCGCAGCTGACGATCGCGATGCCATTGTGATTGGCGCCGTGCTCGCCAAGAACCTTAAAGTTGGCTTAGGCGATGAGCTCACATTCCTAGGGAGTGGCAGGGATGGTTCCTTCGCCGCCGGCCTGGCTACGGTGGTCGGCATTGTGCATACCGGCATGGATGAAATCGATCGCGGCATAGCCCATGTGCCGCTGGCCTGGTTTCAGGAGACTTTCAGCATGGGTGACCACGGCCACACTGTGGTTGTGCGAATGCCGGACCTGGCACTGGTAGAGGGGGCGGTGCAACGTGTCGCGGCCCTGCTGCCCGAGGGACAAAATCTGGTGGCACTGGATTGGGATGCACTGCAGCCCGGCTTGCGGCAGGCCATTCGTTCCGACCTGGCCAGTGGTTGGGTGATGTATGCGGTGTTCATCGTGCTGGTGGCATTCAGCGTGCTGAACACGCAGTTGATGTCGGTGCTGGAACGCACCCGTGAATTTGGAGTCATGCTCGCGCTGGGGATGGGGCCCGGTCGGTTGGCAAAGCTGGTGACGATCGAGACGTTTCTCCTGTCATTGCTGGGCTTGTTATTGGGGCTGCTGTTCGGTGGCTTGGTGGTGCTGTGGTTATCGCATGCGGGGTTCAGTTATCCCGGCATGGAAGAGATGGCCGCGGAGTTCAATATGGACAGCCGCTTTTACCCCGAGGTCAGTTTTGTGGCTCTGATGTGGGGGCCTTCCACCGTGTTCCTGTTTACCATGCTGGCCGCAATTTACCCGTCGTTGCGACTGTATAAGCTTGAGCCTGTGCAGGCGATGAGGGCGGTGTAGTGGCGGGCTCGCTGAATGTGACTGCACGTCTGGCCTGGCGCAATTTGTGGCGCAACCATCGGCGCACGCTGATCATGTTGCTCGCGATTGGCACCGGTGTCTGGGCGATGGTGTTTATGTCGGCGCTGATGCGCGGGATGACAGATCAGGTATTGCTTAACGGATTGCACAACCTGCCTGGTGAGGCGCAAATACACCATCCCCAATACCGCGCCGATCCCAGTGTGGTGAACTCCATGCCAATGCCCGCCGGCACTTTGTATGAGGCCCTTGGCGAGGTACCTATCTCCGCCTGGTCTGCACGCGTGCGGGTACCGGCGGTGATTGCCAGTGAACGCGAGAGTCGCGGCGTTACGCTGCTGGGGGTGGACCCCGTAACCGAGGCGGGCGTCGGCGCGCTGCCAGATGAGATTGTTGAGGGCCGCTTCCTGAATGGCCCTGAAGATCGCGGCCTGGTGATCGGTGCCTCCCTGGCCAGGCGCCTGGATACGGACCTGGGCAAGCGTGTGGTCATCATGTCCCAAGACCCGGAGAACAATGTCGCCGATCGAGGTACGCGGATTGTCGGTATTTATCGGGCGCGCCTGGAGGGCACCGAGGATCAACTGGTGTATGCCGGGCGCAACGTGTTGCAGGAAATGCTCGCCGTGGGAGATCAGGTCTCGGAAGTGGCGGTAACGGCCGGCGACTACCGGCGCGTGTCCGCCTGGCTGCCGGCGTTGCAGCAGGCAGCGGGCGATGATCTGGAGGTGTTGTCATGGATGCAACTCCAGCCCTTTCTGGACAGCATGCTCGGTGTGCAGGACGGGTTTACCCTGATCTTCATGGTGGTGATTTTTGTCGCGCTGTCCTTTGGCCTGGTAAATACCCTGGTGATGGCGGTGTTTGAGCGCACCCGCGAAATCGGTCTGCAGCAGGCGCTGGGTGTGCGGCCGACGCTCATCATGTTGCAGTTCTTACTGGAGAGCCTGTTTCTGCTGGTGCTGGGGCTGGGGGCGGGAAATTTACTGGCGTGGCTGACAATCAAGCCGCTGGAGAGCGGTATCGATATTTCGATGGTCGCCGAGGGCATGGAAATGATGGGCATGGGCACGACGTTGTATCCCGCACTGCAGACTTCGGATATGTGGATGTCGACGGCCATCGTGGTCATTCTCGGCCTTGTGGCCAGCCTGTTACCGGCGTGGCGGGCGTCGCGACTCGACCCCGTGCGGGCGCTTAACAAAACCTGAGGGAAAGCAGTTATGAGCACCGTTGTATGCCGGGATTTGTGCCGGATCTTTCGCCAGGGCGATCAGGAGATTACCGGCCTGGACCAGGTGAGCCTGAATATTGATGCCGGTGAATTCGTGTGTCTGTCCGGCCCCTCCGGTTCAGGGAAAACCACGCTGCTCAATGCGATCGGAGGGCTGGATACCCCGGACAGCGGCGAGGTCTCTGTGGGCGGTCGGCGTCTGGATGCCATGTCCAAGGGCGAGCTGGCAGATATGCGTCTCAACAGCATCGGCTTTGTCTTTCAGGCCTATAACCTGGTGCCCGTGCTTTCGGCCCGCGAAAATGTCGAATTTGTGATGGAGGTGCAGGGCGTTCCCGCCCAGGAGCGGCGCAAGCGAGTGGATGCGGTGCTGGCTGAGGTGGGGCTGGCAGGCTTGGAGGAGCGTCTGCCTGCCGAGCTGTCTGGCGGTCAGCAGCAGCGTGTGGCGGTGGCTCGCGCCATCGCCAGTGAGCCTGAATTGGTGCTCGCCGATGAACCCACTGCAAATCTGGACAGTCACAGTGCGGCCCAGCTAATGGAGCTGTTCGTTGCGCTCAATCGGGACCAGAATATTACCTTTGTGGTGTCTACCCATGACACCCGGGTAATGGCCTACGCGCGGCGGCTGGTGAAGCTGCGCGATGGTCAGGTGGTCAGCGACGAGCCGCAGGGTGATTGATGCGCCGTGCCGTAGGGTTAGCGCTATTCGCACTCAGTGGTACCGCCATTGCAGAGTTACCACTGTTTGACGGCGGTCATGTCAAAGGCGTCTGGCTGACCTCCAGTTATCCTGATGACAGTGTTTTCCGCGAGGAGCTTGGCGCCGTAACGCAGGACCAGGCCATAGATGTGCGCTTCAAGTTCAGTGTCGATGCCGGCGCCTGGCAGGTACAGGCGGACTATCAGCTCCTGGGCCGCCACGGCGAGAGCATTGGCGGCGGTGGCGCGCTGGACAACCAGTTTGTCCCGCAGCGAATTGTGGTCGATGACGATCGTCGCTGGTGGGATCTCACCTCGGAAATCAATAGTGGTGACGAGCACGTATTGCTGCATCGTTTGGATCGGCTGAATGTGGCCTATCGTGGCGATAAAACCGTGGTGCGTTTTGGGCGACAGGCGGTGAGCTGGGGAAACGGCGTGATTTATAACCCCATGGACTTCTTCAACCCCTTTGATCCCGCCGCCGTGGACACTGAATATAAAGTGGGTGACGACATGATTTACGGGCAGTACCTGCAGGATTCGGGGAATGACTGGCAGGCGGTTAACGTACAGCGCCGGGATGCAGCGGGCGATGTGAGCGCCGAGGTGAGCTCTACTGCCGTCAAATACCACGGATTTGGACTGGATCGGGAGTACGACCTGCTGCTCGCCCAGCACTACGATGAAGCGATTGTCGGGGTCGGTGGGGTGATCAATGTTGGCGACTCAGTGGTACGCGGCGATGTGATGGTCAGCGAAACGGATCCGAAGTGGGTAACCAGCCTGGTCGTGAACTGGTCTTACTCCTGGGTCTGGGGCGACACCAATGTCAGCGGCGTTGCGGAGTACTTCTTCAACGGCTTTGGCCTGCGGGAGCAGGACTATTCGGCGGAGAAAATCGCTGCAGCAGAGGATCTCGTGGCTCGTCTGGCGCGCGGCGAGCTGTATACCTTGGGCCGCCATTACCTGGCGAGTTCGCTGATGATGGAGGTCACGCCGCTACTGAACGTGACGCCGGTATTGTTTTTTAACCTGGGAGATCAGTCGGCCCTAGCGCAAGTGAGTGTCCAGTGGGACTTTGCCCAGGATTGGCAGGTGCTCAGTGCGCTGAATGTGCCCCTGGGGCCGACAGGTACCGAGTTTGGGGGAATCGAAGGCAGCCCCGAGGGCATGACGCTGGCCACCGGCACAACGGTATTCGTGCAGGTGGCGCGTTATTTCTGAGCAGGTAGGGGCGGTTACAGCCCCAATTCGGCGTTTACCCGCGCCAGGTAGGCATGCACTGTCTCAAGTTCTTCACCCGGTTGGGCTTTAACCCACCCTGAGAAGCTGTGAATGACGGCCATGTCGATGTCCGCCAGGGAGAAGCTGTCGCCGGCCAGCCAGGTTTTGCCTTCCAGCTGCCGGTTCATGTCCTGCCAGCCGAATTCCAGACGGCTTCGGCCACGCGCCTCCAGTTCGGGAATCTGGGGCAGATTCAGTGGGCCGGGTATGGCGCGGTCGACAAAGCCTTTGCTGGTGTTGCGCAGTACCTCGGCAACACCCAGAAACATGCTCATAAACAGCTTGTGATCCCAGCTGATGACCTGGGCGCGCTCCCGGGCATTGGAGCCCAGCAAGGGTTTCTCCGGATACAGCGACTCCAGGTAAATGCACTGGCCAATCACCTCGGTGAGCAGGGTGCCGTCGTCTAGCACCAGGGCGGGAACGGTGCGCTCCGGGACAATGGAGGTATAGGCTTCGCCCAGCTGCTCCTGGGTCATCAGGTCAATCTGCTGGGTTTCGATCTCAACGCCCTTGTACTTCAGGAACAAGGCCAGGCGCTGGGGGTTGGGGGCCGGGTCGTAGGTATAGAGTTTCATTGCGTTGAATCCTTAGCAGTATTGTTCTGGACAGGGGTGGGTCATGGTAGGGGCAATCGGGCCTTCTGCCAATATTCCCCTTGAGGTGAGTTTTCCCCACACCTCAATAGTCGCTATAATGCGCGCCGGACTGACAGAGGACCCTATTGTGATTATTCGTTACGCCCTTGGCCTGGCGGCCATGATTCTGGCACTGGGTGCCACCGCTGAACCCACCGCAGAGCAGCGCACTGCGATTGAAGATCGTATCAAGCCGATTGGTGAAGTCTGCCTGCAGGGCGACAGCGAGTGCGGTGGCGCGGCTGTGGCTGCATCCAGTGGCCCTCGCTCTGGTGAAGATGTATACAATTCTGCCTGTATGGCCTGTCACGGCACTGGCGCCGGTGGCGCACCGGTACTGGGCGATGTTGTAGCCTGGGCGGATCGTATTGCCAAGGGTAATGATGCGCTGTACGCCAGCGGCATTAATGGTGTTCCAGGCACTGGCATGATTGCCAAGGGTGGTTGCATGAACTGCTCCGACGAGGAGATCAATGCTGCGGTTGACTACATGGTCGCCGGCAGCCAGTAGCTTATCGAATCTCGAAAGGCCGCGGTGCATTAGCATCGCGGCCTTTTTTTTTTTGCTACATTTATAGGTCTGTTCTCCGGAGTTAAGTCTATGCTGCGCCCCCTGTTTGCTGTGCTCACATTATCCCTGGCTGTCGGCTGTTCTGAAGAGGCCCCGCCGCCGCCCATGATAGAGGTGATTACCGACAAGGTGGTTCTGGAACCCTATCAGCCCGAACAGGAGTTCGTCGGCCGCTTGCAGGCCATTGATGATGTGGCGATACAGGCCAAGGTGGGCGGCTATGTGCATAGTCGGGACTTCCGCGAGGGTGAAATTGTGGAGGCGGGGGCCATTCTCTATACCCTGGACGCCTCCGAGTACGACGCTGCCCTGGCCCGCGCACAGGCCGGCCTGGCGGCCGCCGTGGCCAATCAGGCCAATGCCGAGCGCAACTATAAGCGCGGCATGGGCCTCATTCCTTCGGGTTCGATTTCCCAGTCCGAGATGGATGATCTGACCGCAAAAAAACTCGATGCTGACGCCCAGTTCGAATCCGCCCAGGCGGAGGTGACCAGCGCCGAAGTCAATCTCGGTTACACCACGATTCGCGCACCGATCTCGGGCCGCATTGGTCGCAGTATTGTCAGCGTGGGTGATCTGGTCGGGCCCAGCACCGGCAACTTGACCACATTGGTCAGCATCGACCCGATCGAGGCCTTGTTCCGCGTGAGTGAGTCGACTTACGTGGCGGCCATGAAGCAGCGCTTTACCGAAGAGCTGGATGTCGAGAAGCTCCGGTCTGTGGAAGTAACCCTGGAGCTGACCAACGGCCTGGTCTATCCGGAAGTGGGACGTATTGACTACTTCGCCAACCGGGTGGATCAGACCACCGGCACACTGGAAGCGCGGGCTCTGATTCCCAATCCTGGCTCGCTGCTAGTGCCCGGTCAGTACGTGCGGGTCATCCTCCATGAAACCGAACTTCTGGAGGGGCTGTTCATCCCCCAGGCGGCGGTGCAGGCGGATCAACAGGGCGCCTTTGTGATGATGGTCAACGCTGAAAGCGAGGTCGTGCGCCGCAATGTCGAGCTCGGCTTCCGCCTGGATACCAACGTGCTCGTGTTGGAAGGGCTGGTTGAGGGCGATGTGATCATTGTGCGCGGTCTGCAGTTGGTGCGCCCGGGGATGACGGTGAAGGCGACACCGATGCCGCCGGCCGCCGATGCGCCGACAACAGCACCGGCAGCAGCGTAAGCGAGGGCCTTTTATGTTTAGCGCCTTCTTTATTGATCGGCCCAAGTTCGCAATCGTCATCGCTATTGTGCTCACCCTGGCGGGTGGCTTATCTATTTATGCCTTGCCTGTGAACGAGTACCCGGCGATTTCCCCGCCCAGCATCATAGTCAGTGGCGTGTATCCCGGTGCCTCAGCTGAAATTGTCGAAACAACCGTGGGTACTCCCATCGAAGATGCCGTGAATGGCGTTGAGGACATGATTTACATGTCTTCCAAGAGCGCCAACGATGGTAGCTATGCGTTGACGGTCACCTTTGAGGTAGGCTCAGATCCGGATATGGCGCTGGTGCGCGTGCAGAACCGGGTGAAGTTGGCAGAGCCTTCACTGCCGGCGGAAGTGACCGCCATGGGGCTGAATATTTCCGAGCGTTCGCCGGACATGCTCAAGCTGGTCAGCTTTACCGCGCCCGGTGGCAAGTTGGATTACAAGTTTGTGTCCAACTACGTGAAGATCAATTTGCAAAGTGCCCTGGCACGTCTTCCCGGTGTATCCGAAGCAACGATTCTTGGCGAGGCCGACTACGCCATGCGCTTGTGGCTGAACCCGGACAAGATGGCGATTTATGAGCTGTCGGTGAATGAGGTATACGCGGCACTGCACGAACAGAATGTACAGGTGGCCGCCGGTAAGATCGGCGCTCCGCCTTTTGAAGGGCCGCTGCAGTCAGAGTTTACCCTGCAGACCAAGGGGCGCCTGCAGGAAGTCGAAGAGTTTGAAAATATTGTGCTGCGAGCCACAGCTGATGGCTCTGCGATTTTCCTCAAGGACATCGCCCGGGTTGAGCTCGGGCAGTCCGCCTACAACTTTTACGGCGAGACTAACGGTGTGTCGGCGGTGAACCTGGCCATATACCAGTTGGCCGACGCCAATGCGCTGGAGGTGGGCGCTGAGGTGGATGCGCTGCTGGAGCAGATGTCGAAAGACTTTCCTGAGGGCATGGATTACCTGATGCCCTATGACACCACGCGCTACGTCAGCACCGCGGTAAGCCAGGTGGTGAGCTCGCTGTTTGAAGCCGTGGGCCTGGTCATCCTGGTAACATTTATTTTCCTTGGATCGTTCCGGGCCACCCTGGTACCGGCAGTGGCGATACCCGTATCGCTGGTCGCGACCTTTGCCATTCTGCTGGCCACCGGGATGACCATTAACACGGTGACACTGTTCGGCCTGATTCTGGCGATTGGTATTGTGGTGGACGATGCGATTCTGGTGATCGAGAACTGCGACCGCCACCTGCGGGAAGACCCGACGATGTCACCGACTGACGCCGCCAAAATCACCATGCACGAGGTGGGCAGCGCTATTGTGGCTACGACATTGGTACTGCTCGCGGTGTTTGTGCCAGTAGCCATGTTGCCCGGTATTACCGGCGTGATGTACCAGCAGTTTGCGGTGACCATTTGTGTGGCCGTGCTGTTCTCTTCTGTGAACGCGCTCACCCTGAGCCCGGCGTTGTGTAGTCTTTTGCTGAAGTCCGGCGAACGGGCCCAGGCGGCGTGGTACCAGCGTTTCCTGGGCGGTTTTGGCCGCCTCACCAACAGCTACGACAGGGGCGTGGGTTGGTTGCTGGGGCGTCTGCGCATGACTGCCATGGTGTTCATGGGGCTAACCGCGGCGGTAGTGTTCGGATTCATGACAACCCCCACCGGCTTTGTGCCCGATGAGGACAAGGGCTCCATGATGGTCAGTGTGCAACTGCCCGACGGTTCGTCACTGCTCAGAACCAAAGAGGTGATGGATAAGCTCAGTGGTCTGATTTCCAAAAACCCCGCGGTCGAGACGGTGACGGCGGTTTCCGGTTTCAGTCTCCTGTCCGGTGCCATGAGCAGTAATGGCGGAACCCTGTTCGTTGGCCTCAAGCCCTGGGAGGAGCGCGAAGACTTTACGTCCAGCTCTTTTGGTGTGGCACAGACCATTAACGCGCAGGGCTTCCAGATGGTGCCTGAGGCACAGGTGTTTGCGCTCACACCGCCATCCGTGCCCGGCATGGGTGCCTCCGGCGGCCTGGAGGTGGTGTTGCAGGACACACTGTCGCGCAGTTCCCAGGAACTGGCGTCAGCGCTCAACCACCTGATCGTTGAGGCCAACCATACACCGGCGCTGCAAAGTGTCTTCAGTACGTATCGCGCCAATGTGCCCCAGTATTTTGTTGATGTGGACCGGGTCAAGGCGAAGAATCTCGGTGTAAGCCTGGATGAGATCTTTGCGACGCTGCAGGCGCAGATGGGGTCCCTGTATATCAATGATTTCAACAAGTTCGGCCAGACCTACCGGGTGATTATGCAGGCCGAATCCACCTACCGCTCGGATCTGTCTGACCTCGATCGTTTCTATGTGAAATCCGGCGCTGGCGAAATGGTCCCTCTGAGCACACTGGTTACCACCCGACCCATTCTCGGGCCGGATATCTCCAGCCGCTACAACCTGTTCCGTTCCGCCTCTGTACAAGCCAGTGCCGCACCCGGTTACAGCACCGGTCAGGCAATGGCGGCTATGGAGAAGCTCGCGCGGGAAACTCTGCCAGCCGGTTACAATATCGATTGGACCGGTATGTCTTATCAGGAGCGTAAAGCGGGAAGTGCGGCGATATACGCCTACTTGCTGGCGCTGATCTTCGTGTACCTGTTCCTGGTGGCCCAGTATGAGAGCTGGTCAATACCGGCGGCGATTCTGCTGGTGGTGCCCATCGCTATTGGCGGCGCCATTACCTCGCTTATACTCAGTGGCATCGCTCTCAATATGTATGCCCAGATCGGGATCGTGTTGTTGATTGGTATGTGCGCCAAAACCGCCATTCTGATGGTGGAGTTTGCGCGCCAGAAGCGCGAGCAGGATGGTGAGGAAATTCTGGTGGCGGCCAGGGATGCGGCCAAACTTCGCTTTCGTGCCGTCTGCATGACGGGTATCTCATTTGTACTGGGCATTCTGCCACTGGTGCTGTCCTCCGGTGCGGGTGCCGCAGGGCAGCGCGCCCTGGGTATGACCGTGTTCGGCGGCATGCTGGCTACCATGGTGCTGGGTGTTTATTTCGTGCCGGCGTTCTATGCCATGGTGCAGGGCACTCGCGAGCGGCTCAAGACCATTGGCCGCCAGTGATTGCCATATCCGTAAAATGGCATACACCTAGGGATTTTTCCCCCCTGGCTGTGCGTCGACATGGAGTTACGGCAGTTTGTTAGTGAGCTGAAAAGCAGAAAGGTTTGCCGTACTGCGGCGGTCTATTGTGCAGGCGCATGGGCTTTCTTGCAGGTGGCGGACATTATTTTCATCGTGGTGGGCCTGCCAGATTGGACCGTCACCGCGGTTCTGGTTATCGCCGCCCTCGGTTTCCCGCTTGCCCTTATTCTGTCGTGGTTGTTCGAGTTGACGCCTGAAGGCCAGGGTGCCCATCTGGCGGAGGGCGAAGCGAGCGCTGAAATGCCTTTCTCGTCGGCCCGAATTATCGAGCTGACGGTAGTCCTGACTCTCTGTGGCCCGGTGGGCTATCTCTATGTGGGCCGCCTCGCCAACCCGCCGGACACCACGTCTATCGATCCCACCATCGCTGATGCCTCGATCGCGGTTATGCCCTTCGTCAATCTCAGCGAAGATGAGGAACTGGGGCAACCCCGTTGATGCCTATCGCTACGCTTCCGAGCAATGATATCGCCGGACCAATGTATGAAAATGCACTCAAGCTGGCAGAAAGGCATCTGGCGATCAACGAGAACAATCCCCAGACGCCGGCCTTAATGGCTCACTACCATGCAGCCCTGGGCAATGCACCGTTGGGTCACACTTTCATTGAGCGGGCGCAGGCAATTGCGCCCAATGATGTCTATGTTAAGTACTTCCACAGCGACGGCATTGTCGTCGCTGGGTGAGTTCGATATTGTCATGCAGTCATTGGCGTCTGCGCTGGATGACGGTTATCCAATGAATCTGGCGCTGGCAGATGCGAATTTGACAGGGCTTAAAGAATTGCCTCGTTTTGGGGCGTTAATGGCGCAGGGGGAATGACGCGCTAAATCCAAATGGAGATAAATATGAAAAGAGTTGAACCTATACAATTGTCAGGGATGCTGTCGGCTGCTGCGCTGCTCGTATCTTGCTCAGCAATGGGTGTATCCAAGGAGGGCGCCGAAGCGGGTGTGAGTCAGGAGGTTTTCGATACAATGCGTACGGTGGAAATCAACAATGTGTCTTACAACATTGTAGCTTTTCGTGAGCGCAAGGATGATACGGGTAAAACAGTGTATTGTCCGTTCAGAATTAAGGATCTGGTGACCGAACTCGATACCAAGCTGCCCAACCAGTATGGTGCCTGGCAGGCCTATGCAAAAAATGCCAACGGCAAATGGGCCCCTGCGGATGTCGAATACTCGGTGTGGTTTGACCCATTTCAGGGCCCAGTGTCACTTGTACCTGCGGAGGATATTGCGGGTGCAATGCGCACGGACGTACCGATTTTGACCGACGCGCCAAGGTTGGAAAATGGTGCCCTGTATAAATTCACCATCGCCGTCGAAAGCGAGGCCTGCCCTCCGCTGGATCCATACTTCCGCGTTATTGAGTAAACATGCTCATCAGCCCGGCCAGGGTTTCCTGGCCGCGCTGCTCATTCGCCCCTTCCTCTTCATCCTCACCGCCCTGCCAAGTCAGATCGTCCGCCGGTAGTTCATCCAGGAAGCGGCTGGGTTCACAGTTAATGGTTTCGCCAAACTGGCGACGGGTGCGGGCCATGGTCATTGCCAGCGTCTCCCGCGCCCGGGTAATGCCCACATAGGCGAGTCGGCGCTCTTCCTCGACATTGCCGTCTTCTACGCTGGAGCGGTGTGGCAGCAGGTTTTCTTCCATGCCGATGATAAAAACATGGGGAAATTCCAGACCCTTGGATGCGTGCATGGTCATCATCTGCACGTTGTCCGGGCTCGCGTCTTCCTCTTCCTGTTGTTCCATGAGGTCGCGCAGAATCAACCGTGAGATCGCCTCGTTCAGGCCCACCTCTTCGTCGCTCATCACTTTGTGCAGTGAGTCCACCAGGAAGTGTATGTTGCTCATGCGCCGCTGCGCCACATCCTCGCTGGAGCTTAGTTGCACGAGGTGGTCCTCGTAGCGCATGTCGCGAATCATTTCGCGCACGGCGGCAATGCCGTCACCGGTCTCTACGCGGCGGCGGAAGCTGTCTACCCAGGTACGGAATTCCCGCAACCGATTCAGGCCGGCCTCGGGTATATCGCCGCTATCGGCCCGGCCGCAGGCCTGGCTTAAACTGCACTGGCGCGCATTGGCGACATTGCCTAATGATTCCAGAGTGGAGGCGCCGAGCTTGCGGCGCGGCACGTTGGCAATACGCAGAAAGGCATTGTCGTCATCCTCGTTCACCAGCAGGCGCAGGTAGGCCATGATGTCCTTGACCTCGTTGCGACTGAAGAAGCTGGTGCCGCCGGACAGGTGATAGGGCACTTGCTGTTGCTGCAGGGCAATTTCCATCAGGCGGGCCTGATGATTGCCGCGGTAGAGAATGGCGTAATCACCAAAGCGGGTTTTCTTGCGCAGCTTGTGGTCGATTATCTCGGCCACCACCTGCTCGGCCTCGTGGTTTTCATCGCTGCAGCGGATAACGCGCAGTGGGTCGCCGTAGCCCAGCTCACTCCACAGTGCCTTGTCGAAGACGTGCGGGTTGTTGGCGATAAGCGTATTGGCGGCTTTGAGAATACGGGAGGTGGAACGGTAGTTTTGTTCCAGTTTCACCAGCTTCAGGGCGGGGAAATCCTCCTGAAGCATGGCCAGGTTTTCCGGTTTGGCGCCGCGCCAGGCGTAGATGGACTGGTCGTCGTCGCCTACCACGGTGAGTCCTCCGCGCAGCCCTACCAGTTGTTTTACCAGCAGGTACTGGCTGGAGTTGGTGTCCTGATATTCGTCCACCAGCAGGTAGTGAATCTGGTTCTGCCATTTCTCCAGCACCGCGGGGTGCTCCTCGAACAGTACCGTGGGCAGCAGGATAAGATCATCAAAGTCCAGGGCATTGTAGGCCTTAAGCGCGCGCTGGTAGCGCAGATAAGCCTGGGCGCACAAAATCTCCGCCGGCGACTTGGCTTTGGCCACTGCCTGTTCTGGCAGCAGGCGGTCGTTCTTCCAGTTGGATATCTGGTTGGCAATCGTCTGGGCCTGGTCGCCGTCTGAACCGTGCTCCTGAATCAGCAGGTCCTTGATCAGGGCCTGGGTGTCCTGGCCGTCAAAGATTGAAAAGCCGGTTTTGAGGCTCAGGTATTTACGCTCGTGACGAATGATCTTCAGGCCCAACTGATGAAAGGTGCTCACGGTAAGCCCCTCGCCATTATTGCCCAGCAGTTTGCCAACCCGCTCCTTCATTTCCCGGGCCGCCTTATTGGTAAATGTCACGGCGGCAATCCGGTTGGCGCGATAGCCACAGGTCTGCACGAGATAGGCAATTTTCTGGGTGATTACGCTGGTTTTGCCGGAGCCGGCACCGGCGAGCACCAACAGCGGGCCGTCGATGTAGCGGACAGCCTCGCGCTGACGTGGATTTAACTGGGTCACTGAATCTTACAACTGAAAATCGAACAAGCCGCAGAGTCTACCAGATTGTGGCGAAATTACCGGCGACTTATAGTCCAGGTGGCGAGACGGAGCTCGCGCCAGATCGTTGCGGTGGCAGAAAATGTCATACGCTTCTGGCCGAATGGCACAGTCGCCGACGGCAGGTAGTTTAAATGGATAAACGCCGCTTCCTAATTCCTTCGGAGCGCTTGTGGCGTCTCTGTCTTGGGGTATGTTGAGCGCCTCAGTTTGATGTCGCAACGGACCCACACATGACCCAAGACGCTTTTATTTACGACGCTATTCGCACCCCCCGTGGCAAGGGCAAGCCGGGTGGCGGCCTCTACGAGGTCAAGCCCATTGACCTGGTGACCAACCTGCTGGAGGAGATGAAATCCCGCCACAACCTGGATACCACCCAGGTGGAGGATTTCATCTGTGCCACCGGTGAACCGGTCAACGAGCAAGGGCAGAATATTGCCAAAACTGCATTGGTGTATTCCAGCTGGAATAATATTACCGTCGGTGCCCAACTGCACCGCTACTGTGCCGGTGGCCTCGATGCAGTGAACAACATCGCCATGAAAATCATGTCCGGTATGGAGTCCATGGGCGTTGCCGGTGGTGTTGAGAGTATGTCCCGCCTCGGCATCGGTGCATCCGGTGCGGCCGCAGGCGATGCCTGGGTGGCTATGCGGAGCTATGGCATATCCCAGGGCCTCGGCGCTGACCTGATGGCGCATCTGGACGGCTTCAGCCGTGAAGACGTCGACCGCTATGCCTGTGAGTCACAGCGCCGCGCTGGCCATGCCCGTGACAATGGCTATTTCGACAAATCAATTGTGCCGGTCAAGGACCTCAATGGCGTCACTGTGCTCGATCGCGATGAACTCATCCGTCCCACGGACATGGACAGCCTGGCCCGTCTCAATCCGTCTTTTGCCATGTTTAACGATTTCGGCCATGGCGATTTCCTCAAGTTCAAGTATCCGCAGGTAGAGAAAATTAACTGCGTACATACCCCGGGCAACTCCTCCGGTGTCGTCGATGGCGCCTCGCTGGTGCTGCTCGGCAGCAAGCAGGCAGGGGACGACCAGGGCCTGAAGCCGCGTGCGCGCATCAGGGCGATGGCCGTTACCGGCAGTGAACCCACCATTATGCTGGCCGGTCCGGCACCTGCCTCAGAGAAAGCGCTGAAGATGGCGGGAATGACCGTCGACGATATCGACCTGTTCGAGCTCAATGAGGCGTTTGCTTCGGTGGTGTTGCGCTATCAGCGACTCATAGGCGTAGCCGATGACAAGATCAACGTGAACGGCGGCGCGATTGCCATGGGGCATCCCATTGGCGCCACCGGTGCCATTGTGCTGGGAACGCTGCTGGATGAGTTGGAGCGTCGCGATTTGAACACCGGCCTGGTCACCCTGTGTGCCGGTGGCGGTATTGGCATTGCCACTATCATCGAGCGTGTTTAAGGAGAAGTAGAGATGAGTTATATCCGACTGGAAAAAGACGCCGATGGCATTGTTGACCTGATTTTTGATCAGGAGGGCAAGTCGGTGAATGTGATGGGTGAAGAATACGCCGAGGCCATGCCCAAAGCACTGGACGAACTGGAAGCCATGGGTGATGAGCTTAAGGGCCTGTATATTCGCTCGGGTAAGCCAGGTCAGTTCTTTGCTGGCGGCGACATTACCCTGATGCTGGAGATGGACCTCAATCCGTCTCAGGAAGAGCGGGAAGAAATGTACCGGGGACTGCTCGATGCCAAGGAGCCACTGGCCCGTATTGAGCGCCTGGGCGTACCGGTAGCCGTGGGTATTAATGGCCCGGCACTGGGTGGTGGTTATGAGATTGCGCTGGCGTGTCATCACCGCATTGCACTGGATTCCCCGAAAGTGAAGGTCGGCCTGCCCGAGGCCATGCTGGGCCTGTTGCCCGGTGCCGGCGGCATTGTCCGTATGACGCGCATGCTGGGTATGCAGGAAGCGCTGGGCCTGATTTCGCAGGGCAAGCAGCTGGTGGCAGCGAAGGCACTTGAAAAAGGCCTGATTCACGAGTTGGCGGCCGATGAAGAGGCCATGGCCGCGCAGGCCAAAGCCTGGATTAAGGCCAACTCGGACGCTAAGCAGCCCTGGGAGCAGCCCGGCTACAGCATTCCGGGCGGAGGCCCGGAGGATGAGGCCACCCAGGGGCTGACGTACTTCGGCCCGGTGAATGTCATGAACCAGACCAAGGGCAATATGACCGCACCGCAGGTGATTATTGCCGCGGTGATTGATACCGCCCGGGTGGACTATGTCACCGCGCACAAGATTGAGGCGCGCTATTTCCAGCGCCTGCTGCTCGATCAGGTATCGCGCAACATGATGACTACATTCTTTGTACAGATGAACGCTCTGGATGCCGGCGCGTCACGGCCCGAGGGTATTGCCAAGACCGAGGTGAAAAAACTCGGCATTCTCGGGGCGGGTGTGATGGGTGCAGGTATTGCGTTCAATGCGGCCAAGGTAGGGATGGATGTTGTCCTCAAGGACCTGACTCAGGAAAACGCGGACAAGGGTAAGGCCTACGCTGCCAGTGCCTGCGAGAAAAGTCGGCGAATCGACGAGCAGCAGGCAGAAGAGATTCTTGGGCGCATTCAGCCGACGGCGGATGTTGCTGAGCTGGCAGATTGTGACCTGGTCATTGAAGCGGTGTTTGAGAATCGCGATGTGAAGGCTGCGGTTACCCGCGAGACCGAGGCGGTACTGGGTGAGCAGGCAGTGTTTGCTTCCAATACCTCGGCGCTGCCTATTACTGAACTGGCGCAAGCTTCAGTGCGCCCGCAGAACTTCATCGGTATGCACTTCTTCTCCCCGGCGGAGCGCATGCCCCTTGTGGAAATCATTACCGGCGAGCAAACCTCAGATGAATGCCTGGCCTGGGCCTTTGACCTGGCGCAAAAAATGGGCAAGAAGCCGATTGTGGTCAAGGACGCTCCCGGCTTCTTTACCACCCGGGTCATCGGCCAGACCATTACCCAGGGCCAGCGCATGTTGGCTGAAGGGGTAAACCCGGCGCTGATCGAAAATGGCGCAGCCTTCAATGGCTCACCCATGGGGCCGCTGGAGACCCTCGACACGATCTCACTGGAGACCGCTTATCACGCGGCCAATCAGCAGCGCGTCGATGCCGAAGCCCGCGGTGAACAGGTGGAGCCCTCCGCCGAATCTGAAGTGATTCGGATCATGGTGGAAGAGGCTGAGCGTGTGGGACAGGCCAAGGGCGCCGGTTTCTACGACTACGACGATAAGGGCAAGAAGGTGGCTACCTGGGCGGGCCTGAAGGCATTGTTCGCCAAAGATGGCTATAAGGACGTGCCCTATCAGGACGTGAAAGACCGCCTGCTGTTCTCCCAGGTGCTGGAGGCCATCCGCATCATGGAAGAGGGTGTGCTCACCAGTGTCGGTGACGGCAATATCGGCTCCATTATGGGCATTGGTTTTCCGCCGCACACCGGCGGTGTGTACCAATGTGTGAACGCCTACGGCGTGCAGGCGTTTGCCGATCGGGCAAAGGAGTTGGCGGCAGCCTACGGTGAGGCCTTCGAACCGCCGCAGTTGCTGCTGGATATGGCAGCTGACGGCAGAACGTTTGGCTGATGTCCTGACCCGGCGCCCGTATTGGCGGGCGNCGGCGATCCCTCAATTGTTGAGATATCTTGCCGTGACGGCGGCCTTGTAGGCCGCCGTACCCAGCGGCTCACCCGTGGCCCGTTCGATCAGTTCGTCGGGCAGGTACAGGCAGCCCTGAGAGCGAATATGGGTGTCCAGCCAGCCGTATAGCGGCTTGAGATTACCTTCAGCCAGCCCCGGCATGATTTCCGGTACAGCGCGATTGGCAGCGGCAAATATCTGTGCAGCGGCCATTGCTCCCAGTGAATAAGTGGGGAAGTAGGCGAACAGGCCTTCGGGCCAGTGCACATCCTGCATGACACCATCCGTATCGCTGGGTGGGGTAATACCCAGATAGCGCTGCATCATCTCGTTCCACGCGCCGGGCAGGTCGTCGATGGCGATGTTGTCCGCGACAATAGCCTTCTCCAGCTTGTAGCGCAGTATCACATGCAGCGGATAGGTCACCTCGTCGGCATAGACCCGGATCAACCCGGGCGCAACCTTGTGCTGCAGGCGTACCAGGTTGTCGGCCTCCCAGGCCGGGCCGCTGCTACCGAGGGTGTCGCGGATAATCGGTGCCAGGTGGCGAATAAACGCCTCTGAACGCCCCGCCTGCATCTCCAGTAACAGCGACTGGCTCTCGTGCAGGGTCATGTCCCGGCTGTTTCCTACTGGTTGGCTGAGCCAGTCTTTGGGCCGGCCATCTTCGTACAGGGCGTGGCCCACCTCGTGCACTACGGCCATGAGACTGGCGGTAAAGTCGGACTCCTCGTAGCGAGTGGTGATTCGATTGTCGCCGTCGGCGCCGCCAGAGAAGGGATGTGCTGCCACATCCAGCCGGCCGCGATCGAAAGGGAAATCCAGAACTTCCATGACGGCCCGGCTCAGTGCCTCCTGCTTGTCCAAGGCGAAAGGCCCCTGCGGCTGCAGGATGGCTGGTCCCTGAGCCTGTTTCTCCAGCACCTGCTGCAGGAAGTTGGGTAAGAACCCTGCCAGATCATCGAAGATGGCATCGATCTGCACTTCGCGACGGCCCGGGTCGTACTGATCGAGTAGCGCTTCGTAGGGGGTAATGCCGAACAGCTCTGCCTTAATCCCTGCCTCTTCGCGTTTGAGATCGAACAGGGCTTTCAGTTTGGGGGCGAGGCGTTTGAAGTCATTCGCCGGGCGTGCCTCACGCCATACCATGGTGGCCTCGTGACGGGCGTGGACCATTTTTTCCACCAGGTCTGCCGGTACTGCATTGGCGTGGCGGTAGAGGCGTTTGATTTCGCGCAGATTGGCTTGCTGCCACGGGTCCAGTTGCTCGCGTTGCTGTTCGGCTTCGGCGATGGCATCGGCCATGGCAGGGTCAGTCTGGATCTCGTGCTGCATGACACTGAGTTCGGCTTCGACCTCGGCGCGGGCCTCGGCTGCGCCCGATGGCATCATTGTCTCGTGATCCCAGAACAGAATGCCCTCGGCATTGCGCAGGGCCGACAGGCGCTTGTGGGTGGCTTCGAGTTTCTGGTAGGCGTTCATGGTGCTGTTCCCCGGAATTGGCCGGGGAGAATAGCACAGGCAGAGTGTTCAGGCGTGGCCGCGACAATGGCCGCGGCGCAGAGGGGTCAGGCTGCGTCGGCGCCGGCTTCTGCGTCGAAGCTGATGCGCATTTCCTTCATGGCGTTGACGAAGAATGAGCGCACGAACTGGGGTTCTTCGGCAAACTTCGGGTTGCGCAGGCGCGGGATAATTTCCTCGAACATAACGTTCAGTTCCAGGCGTGCCAGGTGGGTGCCAATGCAAAAGTGCTGGCCAATGCCAAAGGAGCGCAGCTGGTTGTAAAGGTCAGGCATGCGCTCGGCGCGAGTAATGTCGAATTCTGTGGCATTGTCCCCAAACACATCTTCGTCGTGGTTGGCAGCATGGTAATGGAGAATAATCTTGTCGCCGGCCTTGATCTGCTGGCCGGCGAGTTCGCAGTCTTCGGTCGCGGTGCGGCGCATGGAGATAAAGGCCGTGTTGTAGCGCAGAATTTCCTCGACGGCGTTGCTAATCTTGTCGGGGTTGTCCACCAGGTATTGCAGCTGATCGGGGGTTTCCATTAGCAGGCGCATACCCTGGGCAATCACGGTACGTGTTGACTCGTTGCCGCCCACCAGAATCAGGATAAACATCCAGGCGAACATCTCTTCGCTGACCGGCTCGCCTTCGAGTTCAGCGTCCAGCAGCGCGCCGGTGATGTTGTCCATCGGCTCCTGGCGGTGTTTCTCCACCAGTTGCATAGCATAGCCAATGGCCTCCATGGCGGCGATCTGGGCATCCTCTTCTGAGGTGGCCATATCCGGGTCATCCGCGAAAATCATGGTGTTGGTCCAGTCGAAGAACTGTTTGCGGTCTTCCTTGGGCACACCCAGCAAATCCAGAATAGCGATCAGCGGCAGTTCTGCAGCGACCTCCTCGACAAACTCGCATTCGCCGCGACTGGCGACTGCGTCGACAATGCTCTTGGCATGCTGGCGAAACATGGGTTCGTAAGAATCCACTCGCTTTGGGGTAAATGCATTGCGCACGATCCGGCGCACCTTCTGGTGCCGGGGCGGGTCCATGTTAATGATGGTGTTCTTCTGCATTTCCAGTGAAGCCTCTTCCATCTCCATGGGAAAGGCGCCGCGTTTTTCGGAGGAGAACAGCGCCGGTTGCTTGGACACCTCGTCGAGGTCCTTGATACGGGTGACAACCCAGTAGGGAATGCCCGTCAGCGGATCTTCCATTTTTACCACTGGGCCTGCCTTGCGGATGTCGCTCAGCATCTGGTAAGGCATACCATCTTTATAAGTGTCGGGGTCGAGCAGATTGGAAAAGGGGCACTGGCTCATGGCGATGTCTCCCGGAGGGCAGTTGGAAAAAAGTAGCCAAACTAATGACTATTAGTTTGTAGGAAATTGTGGCATAGCGACACTGACAGGTAAAGCGGGGTTGGTCTTATCTATTGGACTGGGAGGGGCAGTCAGGCGGCCCGATAGGCCAGCGCTTCTGCTACATGGGCCTCCTGAATATGCGAGGAGCCTTCCATGTCCGCCAGGGTCAGCGCCACACGTAATGTACGATGCAGCCCGCGGCCGGACAGCTTGAGCTGGCCCGCTGCCGCTTCCAGTAGCGCGCGTGGGCCCTCATGTAGCTGGCTGATTTCAAGTAACTGGTCATTACTGAGGCGGGCATTGACGCATTGCTGACGGTGCAGTTGCCGAGCTCTGCATGCGCTCACCCGTTGGCAGATGGTCGCTGACGATTCACCGCGGCCGCCGCGGCGCAATAATTGCGCGGGTGGGAGGCGTGTGACCGGGACATGTAAGTCGATGCGGTCCAGCAGCGGGCCCGAAATACGCCCTGCATAGCGCTGAATCTGCTCTGGCGAGCAGCAGCAGGGGTGCTCCGGGTCGCCGAGGTAGCCACAGGGGCAGGGATTCATGGCCGCCACCAATTGAAAGCTGGCGGGATAGCTGACCCGGTGTCTGGCCCGGGCGAGAGTCACCTGCCCGGACTCCATCGGCTCGCGCAGCATGTCTAGGCTGTGGCGGGAGAACTCTGGCAGCTCGTCGAGAAACAGCACACCGCCGTGTGCCAGCGACACCTCGCCGGGCTGTGGATTGCCGCCGCCACCAATAAGCGCTGCAGCGCTGGCACTGTGGTGTGGTGATCGGAAGGGCCGCTGTGCAGATTCACCGGGCTTTGCCAAGCCACAGAAGTCGCGCAGCGCCAGAATGACCAGCGCTTCCTGTGGATCCGGTGGTGGCAGAATCCCCGGCATACGACTGGCGAGCAGGGTCTTGCCGGTGCCGGGTGGCCCGGTTAACAGCAGGTTGTGACCGCCACTGGCGGCGATTTCCAGGGCACGTCGGGCGCCTTCCTGACCCGTTACTTCGGCAAGGTCGGGTGTGTTATTGGCCGTGGGCTGGTCGGGGCTTGTAGCAAAGCTGGGCAGTGGTTCACTGTCATTGAGGTGTGCGCATAGTGTGAGCAGGTCAGGTGCACCGAGGAGGGCTATGTCATCGACGACGCTGGCAGTGGCTGCGCAGCTCAGCGGTACTATCAGGGGCCGGTTGCATGCGCTCGCGGCAAGCGCGGCGCAAACAATGCCCGTGACCGGTTGTAAGCCGCCGTCCAGTGCCAGTTCTCCAAGACATTCGCAGTGATCCAGCTTGTGCCCCGGCAGCTGCCCGGAGGCCACCAGAATACCCAGTGCAATAGGCAGATCGAAGCGCCCGCCTTCCTTGGGCAGGTCGGCCGGGGCGAGATTGACGGTAATTCGGCGATCAGGGAATTCGAAGTGGGAGTTGAGAATAGCCGAGCGAACCCGGTCTTTGCTCTCACGGACAGCGGTCTCGGGCATGCCGACGATGTGAAACGCAGGCAGCCCGTTGGAGAGATGGGTTTCGACCCGAACAGGTGGCGCCGAGAGCCCCACCAGGGCGCGGCTGTGAACAATTGATAGTTCCATGGCTCATCCTTGAGCGCGGGGCTGTTCAGATAGGTGAAAAGGCCTCAGGGGCCCTCGGACAGGGCTTCCAGTTCGGTGGTCAATTGGGCGAGTTCGGATTCGAGTTCCGCTACCCTTTCGCGAGTGCGTCTGAGAATCTCCGCCTGCACATCAAACTCTTCCCGGCTCACGACATCCAGTCTATTCAACGCTCCCTGTGCCAGCGTCTTGACGCCTTTGTCGACCTCATCGCGCAGGCCGGACTGGCCCACCATGTCGCCGACTTTTTGGAGGACGTCCCAGGGGGGGGGAGGGGGTTTGATCGCCATGTGCCTGCCTTTTCGCTATGCCTTTGCTGCAGATTCTAGAGGATTTCCCGGGGTATACCCAGATCAGAAGCGTCCACGGGTGGCGATTTCTAGTGCGCTTTCCAGTGTGCGTCATTTTGGTGCACCAAGATGGTGCGCGTGACAACTTTGGTGCGCGCGCGGTGCCTTCTTGATGCAGGAATACTGCTTCAGGTGCGTCGGTTTATTGTTAAGTAATTGATATTAATAACTAATAAAGACTTTGGCACACCATCTGCAATAATTCGGGTGGATTTGTATAGCGCGCACAACGTGCCCGAAATTAGACGAAGCAATACCAATCTGACACTCAAAACGACTTTTTGGAGATTTGGAACATGTTGAAAAAAGTACTTCCCGCTGCCGTTGCCGCCTCGCTGCTGGCTGGCGCGACTGCAACTACAGTACAAGCGGCTGAAATCAGCGCCAATGTAGCCCTGACCAGCGACTACCGTTTCCGCGGTATTTCCCAGTCCGACGAAAGCATCGCCCTGCAGGGTGGCTTCGACCTGGCGTTCGATAACGGCATCTACGTTGGTACCTGGGGTTCGTCCGTAGACTTCGATTCCAATGACGGCTTCGACGGCTCTCTGGAACTGGACTACTACGTGGGCTGGGGCATGGACATTGGCGAGAACTCCGCCATTGACGTGGGCTACCTGTACTACGATTACCCCGGAGATGATGGCGCCGAGGGCGACTACCAGGAGCTCTACGGTTCCTTCTCATTCTACGATTTCACCGTGGGCATGGCGTACTCTGACGACTATTACGGCGAGACCGATACTTTCTTCTACTACTACGCTGACTACAGCCTGGGCCTGGGAGAGAACTTCTCCCTGGACTTCCACGTTGGCTTCAACGATCTGGAAGAAGATGGTGGCTTCCTGGCAACCAGCGAAGATTCCTACACCGATTACTCTGTTGCCCTGAGCACTTCCTGGCTGGCCGTTGACTGGTCCATCGCCTACGTGGGCACCACTCTGGATGAAGAAGACGTGTTCGACACCGATTGGGGCGAAGACACTGTTGTATTCACCGTTTCCAAGAGCATGTAAGCACGTTTGAAGGCTTATCCCATGGCGCCCCCAGCGGGCGCCATTTAAGAACTCCAGGAGAGAAACATGAAACTAATCACGGCTATTGTGAAGCCCTTTAAGCTGGACGACGTGCGCGAAGCATTGTCAGAAATCGGCGTGCAGGGCATCACCGTGACTGAAGTAAAAGGTTTTGGCCGCCAGAAGGGACACACTGAGTTGTACCGTGGCGCGGAGTACGTTGTCGACTTCCTGCCGAAGGTGAAGATCGAAGTGGCCGTTGCCGACAGCGTAGTCGACCAGACCATTGAAGCCATTACCAAGGCAGCCAATACCGGCAAGATTGGCGACGGTAAAGTCTTTGTATCACCGCTTGAGCAGGTTATCCGTATTCGTACGGGCGAAACCGGCGAAGAAGCCATCTAACCCTTTTACTGTCCGTAGAGAGTATTCCCATGGAAAACAATATTTTCGAACTACAGTACGCAATGGACACGTTCTACTTCCTTGTCTGTGGCGCACTGGTTATGTGGATGGCAGCAGGCTTCGCAATGCTCGAAGCTGGTCTGGTCCGTTCCAAGAACACAACTGAGATTCTTCTCAAAAACGTTGCCCTGTTCGCAGTGGCATCCACCATGTACCTGGTTTGCGGGTACCACTTCATGTACGACGGTGGCATCTTCCTGTCGGAAGTAACTACTGTTGCTGGTATGGACGACGCGGCTGTCGCTGCTGTACTGGAGGCCTCGAAGGAAGCTGGCTTCGCCGATATGGGTGAATATGCCGGTGCTTCTGACTTCTTCTTCCAGGTGGTATTTGTTGCAACCTGTATGTCTATCGTGTCCGGTGCTGTGGCCGAGCGTATGAAACTGTGGGCCTTCCTGGCTTTTGCGGTTGTCATGACTGGCTTCATCTACCCGATCGAAGGCGGCTGGACCTGGGGTGGCAAGGCTGTTCCCTTCATCGGCGAACTGAGCTACTCCGACTACGCGGGCTCCGGTATTGTTCACATGGCAGGTGCTGCTGCAGCCCTGGCTGGTGTACTCCTGCTGGGCGCACGTAAAGGCAAGTACGGCCCCGAAGGCCAGGTTAACGCCATTCCCGGTGCCAACCTGCCGCTGGCGACCCTCGGTACCTTCATCCTGTGGATGGGCTGGTTCGGCTTCAACGGTGGCTCTACCCTGAAACTGGGTGGCATCGGTGTTGCCAACGAAGTTGCTAACGTTTTCCTGAACACTAACGCCGCCGCTTCCGGTGGCCTGATCGCCGCCCTGATTGTTGCGCGAATCATGTTCGGCAAGGCTGACCTGACCATGGCTCTTAACGGTGCGCTGGCTGGTCTGGTGGCGATTACTGCTGAACCTGCTGATCCCTCGCCCCTGCTGGCGACCATTATCGGCGCGATTGGCGGCATCATTGTAGTGTTCTCCATCGTGACTCTGGACAAGCTGAAGCTCGACGATCCTGTTGGTGCCATCTCCGTACACGGTGTTGTGGGTATCTGGGGCATCTTCGCGGTACTGCTGTCCGATTCCGACGCGACCTTCATGGGTCAGCTGGTAGGTACCCTGGTCATCTTTATCTGGGTATTCGTAGCAAGCTTCATCACCTGGTTCGTACTGAAAATGATCATGGGCATCCGTGTCACTGAAGAAGAAGAGTACGACGGTGTCGACATCCACGAATGTGGTGTGGAAGCCTACCCGGAATTTACCAAGTCATAACCATCTTGCGGGCGCATTGTATAATGCGTGTACTTGGGGGGCCTTTTGGCCCCCCTTTTTTTATTTACAAGGATGTAATGTACGTCCGCAGGAGCCATGGATGGTGATCGGACGTGGCTGGGAATGAAAGCCCAACTCGTCCCAGCTCCGCAGCAGCCAGGAAGGCGCATCCCTANCCANCCCCCTCTCAATTTACATGCCCGCCAATAGCTCCTATAGTTATCCGCTCGCAACCAAGGAGTCGCTGTATGAAACTGGTCACAGCCATTATCAAGCCTTTCAAACTGGATGACGTGCGTATGGCGTTGTCACAGATCGGTGTTCAGGGTGTCACAGTGAGCGAGGTGAAGGGCTTTGGCCGGCAGAAGGGCCATACCGAGCTGTATCGCGGCGCAGAATACGTGGTGGATTTCCTGCCCAAGGTGAAGCTGGAGATTGCGGTGGCCGACAGCGATGTTGAAAAGGCTATCGAGGCAATTATCTCGGCAGCCAACAGCGGCAAAATCGGCGACGGCAAGATCTTTGTCTCGCCTCTCGAGCAGGTGATTCGGATTCGTACCGGCGAGACCGGCGAAGACGCTATCTAGCCCGGATTAACTGGACTTAGCGGCCGCTATCCGCGCAATCGCTGCGGGTAGTTCTCCCAGAGAAGTAACTTCTTCATGTGCTCTTGGCCCGTCGGGCCAGGGCGTGTCGCGGAGGTTCATCCACACGGTATACATCCCCACCTCCAAAGCCCCGCGCACATCGTGATCGGGGTTGTCCCCCACATGGACAATTTCATCGGCGCGGGCACCTGAGCGCGCCATCGCGGCCTGAAACATATCCGGCGCGGGTTTGGCTGAGCCAAATTCCTCCGCCAGAAAAGCAAAATCAAAGTATTCCCCGGCGTCGGTTTTGTAGATGTCGGCGTTGCCATTGGTCAATGCGCCAATACGATAATCTCGCGCCAGTGTCTGCAGAACATCGAGGGCCTGTTCATACAGCTCGACTCGGTGTCGCTCATTCAGAAATGCCGCGAAGCCCGCCCCGGCGCCCGCCTCCGCCTGCCGCTCGTCGTACCCAGCTGCCTGCTGTAGCTCCCGCAGCATCTGCATGCGCATGGCAGTCACGTTGTGAATCAGTTCGGGGTGGCGCTTCCAGAGATCTTTTTTAAACGCCCATAAAGCCTCGTCATCATAGCGCTCGATGGTCCCGGGGCGGTGTTCCAGTAGCCAGGCGCGCTGGGCCTGTTCGGCCCGAATCAGGGCCGGCTCGACGTCCCAGAGGGTATTGTCCAGATCGAAGGTAATGACCTTGATACTCATGTTTTGTCCTGTTTGCGCCGCTTGGCTCGGGGGTGGGCGGCATCATACACCTTGGACAGATGCTGGAAATCCAGGTGTGTGTAAATCTGGGTGGTGGAGATATTGGCGTGCCCGAGCAGCTCCTGGACGGCGCGCAGGTCGCCGGAGGATTCCAGCATGTGGCTGGCGAACGAGTGGCGCAGCATATGCGGGTGCACGTCCTGATGCATGCCGGCCTTGCGGCCCTGCAGTTTCAGACGCGCCTGAATATTGCGTTCGCTGATGCGTTTGCCGCGGTTGCTGGTAAAGAGCGCGCCATCATCGTCACCGGCCATGGCCGGTGGTCGCGCCGCCAGCCAGGCGTCAATCGCCTCGAGTGCAGCAGAGCCTACCGGCACCGTGCGGGTTTTGCTGCCCTTGCCGGTCACGGTGAGCAAGCGTGAGTCGCGGTCAAAGTCGTCTACATCAATGGCTGCCAGTTCCGCCAGGCGCAGACCCGAGGAGTAGAACAGCTCAGCCATTGCGCGATCGCGCACGCTGGTGGGGTTGTTGTCGTCGAATTCCAGGTAGCGCCCGACCTGATCGGCGTCGAGTGTCTTGGGCAGTTTGCGCGGCTTGCGCGGTGCCTGCACGCTGGCCGCCGGGTTGCGGGGGTGGCCGTTCTCCCTGCCGAGAAAGTTGAAAAAAGAACGGGCTGCCGACAGGCTGCGCTGGATACTACTGCCGGCCAGGCCGCGGCGATGCAGCAGGCTGATCCAGGCGCGGATATCCGCCTCGTTCAGCTCGGCCGCGCTGGCGCGTTGATTATTGCTGGCCCAGGCCTGCAGCGATTGCAGGTCGCGTTGGTAGTTGGTGAGGGTGTGAGTTGAGAGCTGGCGTACGTCCCGCAGGTAGTCGATAAACCGCTCGCAGGATCGGGCCAGGGCCTCGTTCACATCAATCCGCCGTGTCTAACTTGGGCAGCAGGCGCACAATGACTTCGGCAATATGCGACAGGAACAGGGTGCCCATGCTGCTGCTGTATTTGCCGGCATCGGAGCTTCCCACCGCCAGCAGGCCGATTTCACCGTTCTTGACCAGTGGCATGAGGGCCGCCGAGCCCACTTCCCCGGCATCCGGGAACAGGTAGTTGAGTTCTTCCTTGCGCAGTACACCGCAAACGGGCTTGTTGCCGCGCAACAGGCTGCCGATTTCGATTTTGGCTGACTCCAGGCTTTCGATACGGCATTCGCCGGCGCTGCCCGGCTCGCCAAAGAGAATCATGCTGGCGTGTTCGACTTTGAAGTCTTCCGCCATAGATTGCATGAAATGCTGATAAAGCTGCTCCCGGTTTCTGGCGTCGAGCAGTGACAGCACCAGCGCACGGGTCTGGTCGTAAAGCTTGTCGTTGTCGCGCGCATTGGCGGTGAGGGTGTTGAGGCGGTGGCGCATTTCCATGTTGCGCTCGCGCAGTACGCTTACCTGTTTTTCGACCAGCGATACCGCTGAGCCGGACGCGTGGGAAATATGCAGATGATCGAGCATATCCGGGTTGCGCTGGAGGAAATCGCCGTTTTCCTTGAGGTACTCCCTGACCTGCTCGTCGCTCAGATCCAATTCGGCTGTGGCCGCCTGGGCTGGCTCGTTTACTGCTGACATAGTGTCGCTCCCCCGCTGCTGGGGGCGTATGCCCCTCAGACTTTTATTGTTCCCTCGAACACCACCGCGGTGGGTCCGGTCATAATCACTCCGTGGCCGTCCCCGGGCCAGGATATGGACAGCTTACCCCCGGGCAGCTGAACTGTCACGGAATCCCGCAGCCAGCCGCGCTTGAGGCCGTATACCACGGCGGCGCAGGCGCCGGTGCCGCAGGCCAGGGTTTCGCCTACACCGCGTTCAAACACGCGCAGACGAATTTCACGCTCGCTGATGACCTGCATAAAACCGGCGTTCACGCGCTCAGGAAAATCGCTGTGGTTTTCGACCTGTGGACCCAGGCTGTCCAGGTCCAGGGCGTCGACTTCGTCGACCCGGGTCACCGCGTGGGGGTTGCCCATGGAGACCGCGCCGATTTCCAGCGATTGGCCAGCGGCCTCGATCTGGTAGCTGTCCTGCTCCGCCGGGGTATTGAAGGGAATGCGCGCAGGTATCCACTCGGGCGCTCCCATGTCCACCTCAACCTGATGCTGATCGCGAACGCGCAGGGTAATGACGCCGCTGGCGGTTTCCACGCTAATCATCTTTTTGGCGGTCAGCTTTTTGTCGCGTACAAAGCGGGCAAAGCAGCGGGCGCCGTTGCCACATTGCTCTACCTCGCCGCCATCGGCGTTGAAAATGCGGTAGCGAAAATCCACATTGGGGCTGCCGGGAGGCTCCACCAGCAGAATCTGGTCGCAGCCCACGCCAAAGCGCCGGTCGGCGATCTTGCGAAAGTCCCGGGACCGGAGTTTGCAACGCTGGCTGATCAGGTCGATGACGACAAAGTCATTGCCCGCGCCGTGCATTTTGGTGAACTTCAAAATCATAGGGCTAGTGTAGCGTTTACTCCGGCAGGCGACACTCGCCGCGCACCATGTCCTCGAACACCTCGCGGGCGCGCACGACGTGTGCCCGGTCGCCATCGATCATGATCTCGGCCGCCCGCGGGCGCGTGTTGTAGTTGGAGCTCATGGTAAACCCGTAGGCACCTGCGCCCGACAGGGCCAGCAGATCCCCTGGGGCCAGGGTCAATTCCCGCTCTTTGCCGAGAAAATCCCCGGTTTCGCACACGGGCCCGACTACATCCCACTGGGCTGTCTGGCCCTGTGCGCCGCGGTCCACCTGGCGAATATCCAGCCAGGCCTGGTAGAGCGCCGGCCGGATCATGTCGTTCATGGCGGCGTCCACCAGGGCAAAGTGGTGGGCCTCGGTGGTTTTCAGGTAGTTCACCCGGGTCACCAGCAAACCCGCATTGGCGGCAATGGAGCGGCCCGGTTCGAAGACCAGCTGCAGTGGCCGGTCGCCCAGTTCAGCGCGCACGGCGCCAATGTACTCGGCCACCGAGGGCGGTTGTTCATCCTTGTAGCAGACGCCGAGGCCGCCACCCAGGTCCAGATGATGTAGGGTAATACCTTCTGCTGCCAGTTGATCGACCAGCGCCAGAAGGCGCTTGAGGGCGTCGATGAACGGGCTGATCTGGGTGAGCTGCGAGCCAATATGGCAGTCGATACCCACAACCTCGATGGCGGGCAGTTCAGCGGCGCGACGGTAAACCGCCATGGCCTCGTCAGTATTCACGCCAAACTTGTTTTCGCGCAGGCCCGTCGAAATATAGGGGTGCGTCTGGGCATCGACATCGGGGTTAACCCGCACGGATACGCGGGCGACCGTGTTTTTGTCCGCCGCAACCTCTGCCAGAACTTCCAGCTCCTGGGCGGATTCGAGGTTGAAACACGCGATGTCCAGATCGAGGGCGCGCGCCATCTCTGCGGAGGTTTTACCCACCCCGGAAAAAACAATCTTCGCCGGATCGCCGCCGGCCGCAATCACACGCTCCATCTCTCCGCCGGAAACAATGTCGAAACCCGCGCCCATGCGCCCCAGCACATCAAGTACTGCCAGGTTGGAATTTGCTTTTACCGCGTAACAAATGAGGTGATCGGCACCTGCCAGGGCATCCTGGTATTCCTTGAAGCGCGCCTCCAGGGCAGCGCGGGAGTATATGTAGCAGGGGGTTCCAAATCGCTCCGCGATGGCGGCAACCTGCATGTCCTCAGCGTAGAGCTGATCATCGCGATAGGTGAAGTGATCCATGGTTTATTCCGTCGGTTCGGTGGGAGTGGCGTCGGCAGGTTCTGCAGGCGGCGCTTCAGGCGCGGGCTGTGAAGCCCGGGGAGGTGCTTCGCCCGGCAGGTACAGTGGTCCGGTCTGGCCACAGCCCGCGAGCGCGGCTATCAGGCCCAGTGCAGCTAACAATCGCATGGTGCTTCCCCAAAATGCAAAAGCGGCGATTATACCTGCCGGTAGTAAGCGGTGCGAGCAGCGCTTATTATGGGCGTCCACACTCATCGCATTGGATTGATCGTGATATCAGAGAGCGAGTTTGGTGAGCGCGTTGACGCCACCTTTGAAGCAGTAGAGTTGGCCCTCGACGAGATCGATAGCGATCTGGACTACGAGACCGGTGGCGGCGTTCTCACTGTGGATTTCGAAAATGGCACCACCATGGTCTTCAGCCGGCAGCCACCCGTACGGCAGCTATGGCTGGCGGCCCGCTCTGGCGGTTTTCACTTTGAATACGACGCCGAAGCCGGTGATTGGCGCAACACCCGCGACGGCCAGCTGTTCCGCCCGTTTGTGATTGAACAAATGCGCGAACAGGCCGGCCTGGAGTTCCAGTGGCAGTAAAACGGTTTGCCGGTACCTGCCTGCTACTCGCCAGCCTGCCTGCGGCAGGGCAGGGCAACGAGCCGCTGTACGCCAAAAACCTGAGCCCGGTCAGTGGCCTGTTCGGCCTACCCAGCCAGCGTTTTGCCGGTACTGGCCCCGCCGGTGCGCTCGATATCAACCTGCACACCAGTATCGCCAACAATTATGTGGCCGAGTTTCGCGGCGACGAGCAGGTCAACCTCGATGGCGAAACCCTGCGCATGGCGCTGGAGTTCCGCTACGCCCTCGCCGACAACTGGGATCTACAACTGGAAGTACCTTGGCTGGACCACTCCGGCGGCTTTCTCGATGCCACTATCGACGGCTGGCACGACTTCTGGGGCATGTCCGACGGAGGTCGCTCCCGGGTTGAACGCGATTTACTGGATTTCAGCTATGCCGGCCCCGATGCCCGGTTTGTGTTGCTCGACGATGCCTCCGGCGTCGGCGACAGCACGCTGACCCTGAGCTGGCAGTTTGCCCGCGACGATATTTTTGCCGCCAGTGTGGCCGCCGGCTACAAGTTCGCCACCGGTGACGAGGACGATTTCCTCGGCAGCGGCGAAGACGACGTCTATCTGGTAGTGCGCTTCTCAGGCGATCATCGCAACGATGACGTCCCGCTGCGCTGGCATGGCCAGGCAGGTTACCTTGACGCCGGCGAATCTGATCTCTTGGGCAAGGCCCAGGAGCAGGATTTATGGTTTGTTGGCCTCACCATGGACTGGGTGCTGAATCCGCGCTGGTCACTCATCGGTCAGCTCGACGCCCACGCCGCGCCCATGAACAGCGAGATCACCTCGCTAGGCGACGAGGCCATTATGCTCACCGCCGGCGCCCGCTGGCGCTTCGCGCCGGATTGGGCCGTCGATTTTTCCGTCGTGGAAGACGTGCAGGTGGAAACCGCCCCCGATGTTACTTTCCAGGCCAGCCTGCGGTACCGGGTTAACTAGCGTTTCATTGTTTACGTGGTGCTCCGCGGCCGCAGCCGCGGGAGCAAGCCATGCGGCAGTGAGGCGGAGCTGAAGCCGCCGCGAAGGGGCGGCGGGTGAAGCCGTTATCGCTGATCCAGCAATGCGTTTGCGCGCACCGTAGCCGCAGCTACCTGCGTTGGCGCCGTGCCACCGAGGTGATCCCGCGCCCCAATCGAGCCTTCCAGCGTCAGCACATCGAACACATCCTCGCCGATGTCCGCACAAAAGCCCTGCAGTGTCGCCAGGTCCATCTCCGCCAGATCCAGCCCCGACTCAACGCCGTGGGCCACCGCCTTGCCCACCACCTCGTGAGCGTCGCGGAAGGGCAGTCCCAGGCCTACCAGGTAGTCCGCCAGATCAGTGGCAGTTGAGAAGCCCGAGCGGGCCGCTTCGCGCATATTCGCTTCGCGCGGCTTGATCGCAGGCACCATGTCGGCAAAAGCGCGCAGGGAATCCAGTACCGTGTCGATAGTGTCGAACAGCGGTTCCTTGTCTTCCTGGTTGTCCTTGTTGTAGGCCAGCGGTTGGCTCTTCATCAGCGTGAGCAGGGAAATCAGGTGGCCATTAACCCGGCCCACTTTGCCGCGCACCAGCTCCGGTACGTCCGGGTTTTTCTTCTGGGGCATGATCGATGAGCCCGTGCAGAAGCGATCCGGCAGCTCGATAAAATTGAATTGCGCTGAGGTCCAGATGACCAGTTCCTCAGACATGCGCGACAAATGCGTCATCAGCAGTGAGGCGAATGAGCAGAACTCGATGGCGAAATCGCGATCCGAGACCGAGTCCAGCGAGTTTTCTGTGGGTTTGTCAAAGCCCAGGCTGGCCGCCGTCTGGGCGCGGTCGATCGGGTAGGTCGTGCCCGCGAGTGCGGCGGCTCCCAGTGGTGACTGGTTCATGCGTGCCCGGCAGTCCATAAGGCGGCCGTAGTCGCGTTCCAACATCTCATTCCAGGCCAGCAGGTGGTGGCCGAAGGACACTGGTTGGGCCGTTTGCAGGTGGGTGAACCCCGGCATGATGGTCGCAGTGTTATCCGCGGCCAGGCCAATCGTGCCGCGCTGCAGGCGGGTCAGCTCCTCGGCAATGCGGTCAATGGCGCCGCGCAAGTAAAGGCGGATATCGGTTGCGACCTGGTCATTGCGCGAGCGGCCCGTGTGCAGTTTTTTGCCGGTAATGCCAATCAGCTCTGTCAGGCGTGCCTCAATGTTCATGTGCACGTCTTCCAGTTCAATCGACCACTGGAATTCGCCCGCTTCGATTTCTGCAGCCACCTGATCCAGGCCGTCCTGGATCTGCTGGAGTTCTTCTGCACTCAGAACGCCAGCGCTGGCGAGCATGCTGGCGTGGGCACGCGATCCCGCGATGTCTTCGGCAGCCATACGTTGATCGAACGTGACCGAGGCCGTATAGCGTTGTACGAAGCTGTCGGTAGGTTCGTTGAAACGTCCACCCCAGAGTTTGCTGGTGTCCTTGTCGTTGCTCATGGCCTGTCCTGTCCTGTTGCCGCTGCCAGTGGTAAGGGCCGCGAAGTATACCAGCTTCGCAGCCGCGACAGTGTTATCATGCGCGGCACAATTTAACGCCCGCTTCCAGCACCAAGGAATACCCATGCCCCGCAAATTGACCATAGCCACCCGTGAGAGCCCTCTCGCCCTGTGGCAGGCCGAATATGTTCGCAGTGCCCTGCAGGCCGCGCATTCAGGGCTTGATGTGGAACTGCTGGGGATGACCTCACGCGGCGACCAGCTGCTCGATGTGCCTCTGGCTAAAGTCGGCGGTAAAGGATTGTTTGTGAAAGAGCTGGAAACGGCGTTACTCGACGGCAGTGCCGACATTGCCGTGCACTCCATGAAGGACGTTCCCATGGAGTTTCCCCCAGGGCTTGGGCTGGGTGTCATTTGTGAGCGGGAAGACCCCACTGACGCATTCGTGAGCAATACCTACCATCGTCTGGAGGATCTTCCTGCCGGCAGTGTCGTGGGTACCTCCAGTTTACGACGCGAGTGTCAGCTGCGTGCCCGGCGTCCCGATCTGGAGGTGAAGTTTCTGCGAGGTAACGTCAATACCCGGCTGCGCAAACTCGATGACGGAGAATACGATGCGATTATTCTTGCCAGTGCTGGCTTGATTCGCCTGGGCTTTCAGGATCGTATTGCCGCCACCATCAGTGTCGAGGATTCACTTCCCGCCGGTGGGCAGGGAGCCGTAGGCATTGAATTGCGCACCGACGACAGCGATACGCTGGCGCTATTGCAGCCGTTACACCATGCGCCAACGGCGCATCGAGTCACCGCCGAGCGGGCCATGAACCTGGCGCTGCAGGGCGGCTGCCAGGTGCCCATAGCCTGTTTCAGCGTTTATCGTGATGACCAGCTCTGGTTGCGCGGTCTCGTGGGCAAGCCCGACGGTAGCGAGATTCTCCGTGCAGAGGCACAGGCGCCTGCTGACCAGGCTGAAGCACTGGGGCAGACGGTTGCCCGGGATTTATTGGGCCAGGGTGCGGGCCAGATTCTCGCCGAGGTCTATGGTGACTGAACGCGGGCGCGTTCTTGTCACACGTCCTGCTGGCCAGGCGGACAGCCTACTCGCGCGACTTGAACAGGCGGGCTATCGTGCCAGCCATCAGCCGCTGCTGGCATTGGCGCCGCTGGCTGAGCTCGCACCATCGCTGCGGCAGCGGGTACTGGACCTCGACCTCTACGCCCATGTGATTTTTATCAGTGGCAACGCCGTGCGCTACGGACTTTCTATTATCGATGACTACTGGCCCCAGTTGCCCACTGGGATTAACTGGTATGCCATCGGGGGAACCACGGCTCGGCTCTTGGCCGAGCGCGGCCTCGTCGCCACAGAGCCAGGTGCGCAAATGAACAGCGAAGGTCTGCTGGCGGTGCCAGCGTTGCAGCAGGTCGCCGACCAGCGGGTGTTGATTGTGAAAGGGCAGGGCGGTCGCGAACTCCTGCAGCGTGAACTGACGGCGCGCGGCGCGCGGGTCGACGAGCTAGCCTGCTACTCGCGCGCATGTCCGCCACTGGAGCAGGGTGCTCTGGCACGGACAATCAGCGAGGGCGGGATAGAGACAGTGCTGATTTCCAGCGGCGAAGGTCTGCAGAATATGCTGACATTGCTTAGCGGGGAAGAAACCACTAAGTTTAGGGATGTACGCCTTGTGGTGCCTTCTCCGCGAGTGGAGAAGCTGGCGCGCGAGGCGGGTTTTACGCAAATTGATACGGCGGCCAATGCCTCAGATGAGGCCATGATGGCAGCCCTGCAAGGGCGGTAATCCGGAGATCATTGAGTGAGTGACGAGAACAACAGCACGACCGGGAACAAGGCAGATGAAGTCGCCCCGCCTGATACCGGCAAGGATGAAGCTGCAGCTTCCGAGCAGGGTGATACGCCCGGGAAACAGGGCAGTCCGCTGGTAGAGAAGAGCGCGGCTTCTGCAACGCCCCCTGCGCCGGTGGTGAAGAAAGGCTCTTCGCTCGTCGCCTGGTTGGCGCTGGTACTGGTGTTGGTGCTGGCTGCAGCAGCAGGCTGGACCGTGCAGCAGGGCATGCAGCGTGAGGCCGCGCTGGTGCAGCGCATTGAATCACTCGGCACTGAGCTGGCTCCTCCGGAGGTCGACCTGGATGGTCTCGAACGCAAGCTGCGCCAGCAAATAGATCGCAAATCCAAGCAATCCAGCGATGCTATCAGCCAGCAAAATGCCCAGCTGGACGAGCTTCGCGCCCAGATCCGCGACCAGCAGGAGCGCCTGGCATCCTTTAGCGCCAACGATCACGACGCCTGGCTGAGAGCGGAGGCGCAGTACCTGTTGCGGCTGGCCAACCAGCGGCTCATCATGGCCCGTGATGTCGTGTCTGCCCAGGCCTTGCTGGGCAGTGCCGATAGCATTCTGGATGAATTGAACGATCCCACGCTCTACGATGTGCGGGCCGCCGTTGCCTCGGAACAGGCAGCACTGCGGGCCGTGCCCAAGGTGGATGTGGAGGGCATCTACCTGAGCCTGTCGGCCCTGATAGAACAGGCTGATTCGCTGGTGATCTTCCAGATGCAGGAAACCGAGGCGCAGCCCGAGGCCGAGCCCACTGAGGGCTGGCAGAGCCGCCTGGCCCGCGGCTATGAGGAAGCTGCACAGAAACTGTCGGATTATGTCGTGATCCGGCGTCGGGACGTACCCATGCGGGCATTGATGGATCCGCAGTGGGAAGGGCTGGTACGCCAGAACCTGAGAATGTTGCTGGAGCAGGCCCAGGTGGCCCTTTTGTCAGGGAACCAGACACTGTACACCGAGAGCCTGCAGCGTTCGCTGCACTGGGTAGAGCAGTTCTACGATTCTGATGAGGCGGCCGCGAAGGCGATGGCGCGAGAGATTCGCCAGCTCGAGCAGCGCACGGTACAGGTGACCATGCCCGATCTGACCCGCTCCCTGAAAGCACTGGATAAGGCCATGAGGGAAGCTATCGGGCAGGGAGAGGCGGGCTAAGTCATGCGCAAACTATTTCTGCTCGCCCTGATCGCCCTACTGCTCGGTGTCGGTATTGTCGCCGTTATCGAGACGGATCCCGGTTATTTGTTGGTGGCCTACGGCAACTACACAGTAGAAACCAGCCTGTGGGTAGGCCTGGTGATTCTCGCCTTTTTCACCCTGGCCATTTATTTGTTGGTGCGCTTGTTCCGCCGGGTGGTGGGCGGACAGAACTCCCTCGCCAGCTGGTTGGGAGGCCGCCGTTCGCGCGCCTCTTCTCGCTTGACCACCCGCGGCATGATCAGTTTCATCGAGGGCAACTGGCAGCGTGCCCGCAGGCAGTTGCTGCGTGGCGCCAAAAATAGCGAAGCCCCGCTGATCAATTACCTGATGGCTGCTCGCGCCAGCTACCGACTAAACGAGCCCGACCAGATGCGTGAGTATCTCGGCGCCGCAGAAGAGGCCGAGGCCGAAGCGGGCATAGCGGTCGAGCTGACCCAGGCCGAGATGAAGCTGCATGCTGGGCAGTATGAGCAGGCCCTGGCTACCCTGGTGCGCGCCCGCCGCAACGCGAGCCGCCATCCCTACGTGCTGGACCTGTTGCACCGCGCCTATTACGGCCTCAAGGACTGGGGGCAATTGTTGGAATTGCTGCCGGAGTTGCGCAAGTACAAGGTGCTGGATGAGGCCGCGCTGAATACACTCGAGCGCGAAGTGTATATCGCGCTGTTGGCCGCACAGGCGGCCGGCGAAGACAGCGGCGATCAATTGCGCCAGGTGTGGCAGAAGGTCCCTTCTGCACTTAAACAGGATCCGGAAATTCTCAACCGCTACGTGGCAATGTTGGTCGCCGGTGGTCACGAGGCCGCTGCGGACAAGGTGATTGTGCGCGCACTGAAGCAAAACTGGCAGCCCAGCCTAGTCCGCCACTATGGCTATCTGGGCCTGGAGCAGCCCGCCCGTCAACTGGCCCAGGCCGAGAGCTGGTTGGCCAGTCACCCGCAGGATGCGCAGCTGCTGCTGTGCCTGGGTCGTCTCAGTGCCAGGGAAAAGCTCTGGGGCAAGGCGCGCGATTACTTCGAAAGCAGTTATCGCCTGGAGCGCTCAGAGGAAATCTGTGCGGAATTGGGGAGGTTATTGCTCGCACTCGGCGAGCCAAAAGTGGCTGCGGCCTATCACTGCGAAGGTTTGCAAATCAGTCAGGGCGAGACCTTACCGGAGTTGCCCATGCCAGAGGCAACTCAGCCTCCGGCACGGCGTCAGGCCTGATTAGAGCGGGTATTTCTGGAAGACCAGTGAGGCGTTGGTGCCACCAAAGCCGAAGCTGTTCGACATCACGCGCACCAGGTCCACGTTGTCGTGGCGTTCGGTGGCAATGGGCAGACCTTCCGCTTCCGGATCCAGGTTTTCGATGTTGGCCGAAGCGGCGATAAATCCACGCTGTTGCATGAGCAGGGTATAAATCGCCTCCTGCACGCCGGCGGCGCCGAGGGAGTGCCCTGACAGCGACTTCGTAGAGCCGACCACCGGGATGCTGTCCATGTCGGCGTAGGCCTCTTTGACGGCCTTGAGTTCCTGGATGTCGCCCGCTGGCGTAGACGTGCCATGGGCGTTGATGTATTCCACTTTGCCCTCGACAGTGGACAGCGCCTGTTGCATGCAGCGTACTGCGCCCTCGCCAGAGGGGGCGACCATGTCGTAGCCATCCGAGGTGGCGCCATAGCCGACTACTTCTGCGTAAATTTTTGCACCCCGCGCCAGGGCGTGATCCAGCTCTTCCAGAACCAGCATGCCGCCACCGCCGGCAATTACAAAGCCGTCGCGGTCCGCATCGTAGGCGCGCGAGGCGCGCTCGGGGGTTTCGTTGTATTTGGTGGAGAGCGCGCCCATGGCATCAAACAGGCTGCTCAGGGTCCAGTGCAGTTCCTCACCGCCGCCGGCAAATACGATGTCCTGCTTGTTGAGCTGGATTTGCTCCATGGCGTTGCCGATGCAGTGCGCACTCGTGGAGCAGGCCGAGGAAATGGAGTAGTTCACGCCCTTGATCTTAAAGGGGGTGGCCAGACAGGCTGACACGGTGCTGCCCATGGTCTGGGTGACCCGGTATGGGCCCACCCGGCGCAAGCCGCGCTCACGCAAAATATCCGCAGCTTCAGTCTGGCTGGCAGAGGAGGCGCCGCCGGAGCCGGCGATAATGCCGGTGCGCACGTTGGATACCTGCTCTTCAGTTAAGCCAGCGTCTTCAATGGCCTGCTGCATGGAGACGTAGGCATATGAGGCGGCATCGCCCATAAACCGCAGCTGCTTGCGGTCGATCAGGGATTTGATGTCGATGTCCGGGGAGCCGGCGACATGGGAGCGCATGCCCATGTCGATATGTTCCTGGCGAGTGCTAATGCCCGATTTGCCCTCGTACAGTGCCTGCGCAACTGTCTCGGCATCATTGCCCAGGCAAGACACAATGCCCAGGCCGGTAACTACAACGCGTCTAGTCATTGCTTTAGAAAGACTCCGTGGATTGGAAAAGGCCGACCCGCAGGTCGCTTGCTGTATAAATTTCCCGACCGTCTACGGAAACACTGCCGTCGGCGATACCCATCACCAGTTTGCGTTCGATGACGCGCTTCATGTTGATGTTATAGACCACTTTGCTGGCGGTCGGGAGAATTTGGCCGGTAAACTTCACTTCGCCACAGCCCAGAGCGCGGCCGCGGCCCGGATTGCCGCGCCAGCCCAGGAAAAAGCCGACCAGCTGCCACATGGCATCAAGGCCCAGGCAGCCCGGCATTACCGGGTCGGACGGGAAGTGGCAGTCGAAAAACCACAGGTTCGGATTGATGTCGAGCTCGGCGACAATCTCTCCCTTGTCGAACTCGCCGCCCTCGGAGCTGATATGGGTGATGCGGTCAAGCATCAGCATATTGTCCACCGGCAACCGGGCATTGCCTTCGCCAAAGAGCTCTCCGTGGCCGCAGGCTACCAATTCGTCCTTGGCGTACGCGCTTTTTCCAGTCATGTTGTTTCCAGGCTAATTAGGTCCGTCGCCCGTTGCGGGCTGGGAAGCGTGCCCATTCTAATAGTTGCGGGCCACAAGTCCAGCCTAGGCGACTGTCGGGAGTGGCTTGCAGGGACTGCTTTGGTTACTATGTTTGAATAGTGGTGCTCTCGCACAGGTTTCATTATTTCTGCAGGCAAGTCGATTTCCAAGTTTTACTTCAAGGATTGAACATGTTGACTCCCGTTCTTCTGTCCGGCGGCGTGGGCAGCCGGTTGTGGCCTGTGTCGCGCGAGGCCCATCCCAAGCAGTTCCAGCCCCTGGCTGGTGAACTGTCCATGCTGCAGGAGACTCTGCGGCGCACCTCAGGCCTGGAGGCGACCGCCCCCCTGGTGGTGTGTAATGAAGATCACCGCTTCATGGTGGCCGAGCAGTTGCGCCAGGTGGATTTACGGGCTAGCGCGCTGATTCTCGAGCCCGCGGGCCGCAATACGGCACCGGCGGTGGCCCTGGCTGCCCTGCGTGCGGTGCAGGATGACCCTGAGGCGCTGTTGCTGGTCTTGCCTGCTGACCACGTGATACAGAACGTGGCTGCCTTCTCTGCGGCAGTGTCGCATGCTATTCCTCTGGCCCAGCAAGGGCGGCTGATGACCTTTGGTGTGGTACCCGCCAGCCCCGAGACCGGCTACGGTTATATCAAGTGTGGCGACGCCCTGGGTGATGAGCTATACGACCTCGAGCGTTTTGTCGAAAAGCCTGACCTGGATACCGCGAAAACCTACGTCGAGAGCGGCAGCTACCTGTGGAACAGCGGTATGTTCCTGCTCCGCGCCGATGCTTATCTTGCTGAACTGGGTGAGCACAATCCCGCCATGCGTACCGCCTGTGAGCAGGCCATGGCCAGCGCGGCGACAGACATGGATTTTGTGCGGCCAGATGCGGAAGCTTTCGCGGCCTGCCCAAGCGACAGCATTGATTACGCGGTGATGGAAAATACCCGCCTGGGTGGCGTGGTGTCGCTGGACTGTGGTTGGAGCGATGTCGGCGCCTGGTCGGCACTGTGGGACGTCCACCCCGGCGACGAACGTGGCAATGTGGTGCAGGGCGATGTGATGATCGACAACTGCGATAACAGCTACTTCCGCAGTGAATCGCGTCTGGTGGCAGCCACCGGCGTAGAAAACCTGGTTGTGGTGGAGACCGCCGATGCCGTGCTGGTGGCTGAGCGCGAGAAGGTCCAGGATGTTAAGAACATTGTCGCTCGACTCAAGACAGAAGGGCGCCCCGAGCACAGCCTGCACCAGTGCGTATACCGCCCCTGGGGCTGCTATGAAAGCCTGATCGTCTCGGATCGTTTTCAGGTGAAGCGCATTACGGTGAACCCCGGTGAGCGTCTGTCACTGCAATTGCACCACCACCGTGCCGAGCACTGGATAGTGGTCAGTGGCACGGCGGAAGTCACCTGCGAAGACAAAGTTTTCATGCTGGGCGAGGATGAGTCGACTTACATCCCGCTCGGCCACAAGCATCGCCTCGCCAACCCCGGGCGCATTCCCCTCGAACTGATTGAAGTGCAGACCGGCACCTATCTGGGTGAGGATGATATTGTAAGATTTGACGATCAATACGGCCGCAGTGAGTAGGTCTTTTCAAGGAGAATAAGGATGATCAAGAAGTGTCTCTTTCCCGTGGCAGGGTACGGCACCCGGTTTTTGCCCGCGACAAAGAGCATGCCCAAGGAAATGCTGCCCATCGTGAACAAGCCGTTGGTGCAGTATGGGGTTGAGGAAGCCATAGAGGCCAACATGACGACCTGTGCGTTCGTCACCGGTCGCGGCAAGCGCGCCATTACCGACCATTTCGATATCAGCTATGAGCTTGAACACCAGATATCCGGCACCGGTAAAGAGGCCTATCTGGAGAGTATTCGCTCGGTGCTCGATAAGGGCGTGTTTACCATGGTCCGCCAGCGCGAGATGAAGGGCCTGGGACACGCGATTCTTACCGGCCGCTCGCTGGTGGGAAATGAGCCTTTCGGCGTCCTGTTGTCAGACGATTTGTGCCTCAATGCCGAGGGCATGGGCGTACTGGCGCAAATGACCGAGCTCTACAACCAGTTCCGCTGTTCTATCGTCGCTATCCAGGAAGTGCCCATGGACGAGGTGCATAAGTATGGCGTGATCAAGGGTGAAAATCTGCGCGATAGCATTTACCGGGTCGACGACATGGTGGAAAAGCCGGCCCAGGAAGACGCTCCTTCCAATCTGGCGATTATCGGTCGCTATATCCTCACTCCGGATATCTTTGAGATTCTCGAGGAAACGCCCCCCGGAGCCAACGGTGAGATTCAGCTTACTGATGCCTTGCAGATCCAGGCCAAGCGCGGCCTGGTCATGGCCTACAAGTTCAAAGGCCAGCGCTTTGACTGCGGCTCCGTGCCCGGGTTTGTCGAAGCGACCAATCACGTTTACGAAAACTACTACGGCAAGGACTGAGGCCAGCGTTGTGAGCGAAATTACCTGTTTCAAGGCCTACGATGTTCGTGGTCGGGTGCCCGATCAACTCAACGAAGACATCGCTCGCCGCATTGGTCGGGCCTACGCAGAGGTCATCAAGCCCAAGCGCGTTGTGGTCGGTCACGATATCCGCCTGTCCAGCGAAGCTATTAAGGCGGCGCTCAGCGAGGGGCTCATGGAACAGGGTGTCGATGTTTACGACATCGGCATGTGCGGCACCGAGGAAATCTACTTCGCTACCTCCCATGCCAGTATGGACGGGGGCATCGTGGTGACCGCCAGCCACAATCCCAAGGATTACAACGGCATCAAGTTTGTGCGCGAGGAGTCCAAGCCGATCTCTGCAGACAGCGGCCTGGGAGAGATCAAGGCGTTGGCGGAGCAGAATGATTTCACAGCGGCGGCGGAACGCGGTCAGCTGCAGCCGCTGGACACGGCCGGCGCTTATGTCGAGCACCTGCTGTCATATGTTGATGTGAGCAAGCTCAAGCCCCTGAAAATTGTGGTGGATGCAGGCAATGGCGGTGCAGGCCGGGTTGTCGACCTGCTCGAGCCGCATCTACCGTTTGAGTTCATCAAGCTGCATCATGAGCCCGATGGCAATTTCCCTAATGGCATTCCCAACCCGTTGTTGCCCGAAAACCGCGCCGCCACAATCGCCGCGGTCAAGGAGCACGGCGCCGACCTGGGTATTGGCTGGGACGGCGATTTTGATCGCTGCTTTTTCTACGATGAAAACAGCGAATTTATCGAGGGCTATTACGTGGTCGGCCTGCTCGCCGAGGCCTTCCTGAAGCTCGAGCCCGGCGCCAAGATCGTTCACGACCCGCGCCTGACCTGGAACACGGTAGATCAGGTGTTGGCGTCTGGCGGCCAGCCGGTGCTGACCAAGTGCGGCCACGCCTTCATCAAGGAGCGTATGCGCTCCGAGAACGCGGCCTACGGCGGCGAGATGAGTGCCCACCACTACTTCCGTGACTTCGCCTACTGCGACAGTGGCATGATTCCCTGGCTGCTGGTCACCGACCTGATCAGCACCACGGGTAAGCCCCTGAGCACCATGGTGTCGGAGCGCATGGCGGCCTACCCCTGTTCCGGCGAGATCAACCGATCAGTCGACGATGCCAAGGCGGTGCTGGCCACAGCGGAAGCCACCTATGGCGATCAGGGTGAGGTTGATCACACCGATGGCGTGAGCGTCGATTGCGGCAGCTGGCGCTTTAATCTGCGGATGTCCAACACTGAGCCTGTCGTACGGCTCAACGTTGAGTCGCGGGGCGATGTTGCACTGATGGAGTCCAAGACTGCTGAGCTGCTTGCTTTGATCGAGGGCTAGGGGTTAAGGCTATCCGCAGTGCTCATTACCGTTTTCCGCCCCATATTTGGTAGTAGGTATGCCTGAGTCTATTCAGCAGCCGGAACAGAGCCCCGCTGCCGGGTTTGGGATGCTTGTACGCTAGTCGCAACGTCACTGGATAGAGGCGGGCGGAACGGCCACAAAGCTCCGCTCCGGCAGCTCCGGTCGCGGCGTAACTCGGAGTAGGAATTGCAGCGCAATTCCAAAACACTCCTCAAAAACCCACCGCGAAAAGCCCTGCGCTGCCTCCCGCTGCGCAAAAAGCGTGGCCTTATGGTTCCGTCCACCTCTACCCAGTGACGTTGCTCTGGTTTGTTCTCTGAGCAAATAACGCGCCGTCTTTTACACGCAAGTCTGCTCGGCGTTTAGCTTGATCGGAGCCATGCCGGCGGGCGATAGGGTTTTCGAGCCATCAGGCCGTGCTTATATCTTGCAGAAGCAGCGAAGGGCTTTCCGCAGGGAGTGTTTGAGGCGTGCCTGAGGATTGCAAAGCAATCCCACGCCGAGTTGCCCTGCGGCCGTAGCTGCTGTTGCAAAACATACGGCCGCGAGGAAACGCTATTGCCCGTCGGCAGGGCGGATAGTCGGAAATGGCCTAGTCCTGCGCTTTCTGCCAGGCAGCAATCAAGCGGTCGGTGGCAGGATCCATCGCAGCGTTGGTGCTCTCGCCCACCATGATGCCGTGAATCTGGACACCGATTTCCTTGCCCAGCTCGACACCCCATTGGTCAAAGGAGTTGATGCCCCACATGACGCCGCTGCAATACGTGCGGTGCTCGTACAGGGCAATAAGGGCGCCCAGGGTCGTTGGTGTGAGGGCTTCCATTGTGATGACGGAGTTCGGTCGGTTGCCCTGCATGGCCAGGTGAGGTGCCAGTTCCTCCGCTCGCGCTGGGTCGACACCACGCTCGACCAGTGACGCATACGCCTCCTGCAGCGAGCGGCCCACCATCATGGTACGGCTCTGGGCCAGGCAATTGGCGACCAGGCGGCGGTGTTGCTCGGTCATGCCCGTGTGGGTCGTTAGCGGCAGGATGAAATCGGTCGGGCACAGTTCGGTGCCCTGGTGGAGTAGCTGGTGGAAAGAGTGCTGGCCCATGGTGCCGGCTGAGCCCCACAGCACCGGCCCCGTGGCGTAGTCCACAGGCTGGCCAGATTTGCTCACGCCTTTGCCGTTACTCTCCATGGTGAGTTGCTGGAGAAAGTCCGGGAAGCGCTGTAGCGCGTTGTCGTAGGGCAGGACGACGTGATTGCCGGCGCCAAAGAAATTGCAGTACCACACCTCTAGCAGGCTGAGCAGTACGGGTAGATTCTGCTCGAGCGGCGCCTCGGCGAAGTGCCGGTCCATGGCGGCAGCGCCTGCCAGGAACTGTTCAAAGTTGTCCCAACCCACGGCGATGGCGCAGGACAGGCCGACGGCTGACCACACCGAGTAGCGGCCACCGACCCAGTCCCACATGGGCAGGCAATTGTCGGCGTCAATGCCGAACTCGGTTGCGGCCTCGAGGTTGGTGGTAATGGCCAGGAAATGCATGGCCAGGTCGGCCTCGCTGGCGCCGGCGTTGAGCATCCACTCGCGGGCCACCAGGCTGTTGGTCAGGGTTTCCTCGGTGCGGAAGGACTTGGAGCAGACAATAAACAGGGTAGTGTCCGGGTTCAGGTCCCGCAGGGTGTTTTGTAAATCGGCCGGGTCCACGTTGGCCACGTAGTGGCAGGCCACGTCTCCCTGGAAGGGGCGCAGTGCTTCGGTGACGAGTCGCGGCCCGAGATCAGAGCCTCCGATGCCAATGTTGACCACGTCGGTAATGACGGCGCCACTGAAGCCCAGGTGCTGGCTGTTGTTGAGGCGCTCGGCCCAGTCGCGCATGGTGGCTCGGCTGCGTTGTACTTGTGCCAGTTTGTCTTCCAGGCCGGGTGCGCTGGTCGCGCGCAGCAGGCTGTGCAGTGCCGGTCGCGCCTCTGTGTTGTTGACCTCAGTGCCATCGAGCAGGGCCGTGGCTGCGTGCTCCAGATCCGCCTCGCGAGCCAGGGTGTAGAGCGCCGCGAGGGCGGTGTCATCGAGCAGGTGCTTGCTGTAGTCGAGCGTGATGCCCGCAGCATCCAGGGTGTATCGCGAGGCGCGCTCAGGGTCGGTTGTGAATAAGTCGTTGACTGAGCTGTCGCTCATCGCCAGCGCCATATCAGAGAGCTTCCCAAAGCTGGGAAGTTGCGAAAGAAGGGTAGCAGCCATTGCCGTCGTCCTTGTTGTTAGTGCGGCGAGTGGTTGTAGGCAGCTTTGTGTTTGTAGGAATGCTGCGATGGGGCCCTGAGTATAAAAACAGGCGCCCGCGGACGCAATCTAAATCAGTGATCCCGGTCGATCGAGAGCGCCGTTACCGCTGCCAGCGCAGTGCGCGCCGCACTGTCCTGCAGCTCTTCGAGGTTAGCCAATGCCATGTCGTGATAGCGCCTGGCTTCCGAGCGGGTGTAGTCAAGCGCGCCGCAGCGCTGTACGGCAGCCAGCACCTGGTCGATATCCTCGGCCGTCTTTTCGGAAATCGCCTTGCGCACCAGGGCCTGCTCTTCTGCGGTCCCGTGCTCCAGGGTGTAGATGAGGGGCAGCGTCGGTTTACCTTCAGTGAGATCGTCGCCGACATTTTTACCCATGGTGGCCGGGTCCCCTTCGTAGTCGAGCACGTCGTCGATCATCTGGAAGGCAATGCCGAGGTTCAGGCCGAAATCGTGCATGGCCTGCCGCCGGTCGTCGTCACAGCCGCTAAGTACTGCCGCACCGTAACAGCCTGCAGCAAACAGGATGGCTGTTTTACGAGTGATGACCTCCAGATACTGGGCTTCGGTCGTATTTGCATCGCCGGCCCTGACCAGTTGCAGTACTTCGCCCTCAGCGATAGTGTTGGTGGTATCAGCCATCTGCCGCAGTATGTCCATGTCCGCGAGCTCTACCATGAGCTGGAACGCCCGGGTATAGAGGAAGTCGCCTACCAGAACAGATGGTGCGTTACCAAACTCCGCGTTGGCGGTGGGCCGGCCGCGGCGCAGGCTGGAGATATCGACCACATCGTCGTGGAGCAGGGTGGCGGTGTGAATGAATTCGATCACCGCGGCAAATTTAATGTGGTCCTGCTGGCAAGGACCCAGGGCCGCTGCACTCAACAGCACCAGCAGTGGGCGCAGGCGCTTGCCGCCGGCGTCGACAATGTAGTGGCCGATATTCTCGACCATGTCCACTTCCGAGTGGAGCTGTTCAACAATCAGTTGGTTGACCTGCTCGAACTCAGAGGCCACGGCGGCGCGTATGTTTTGCATATAGATGAAGCAACAAGAAATGGCCCGGGCATGCTAGGGCCAGCCCCCACCCCTGTCAAGCGCACGGCGGCAGAGGTCCCGGCCAGCGCAAGCTATTGTTTTTAGCCAATAATTAACCCTTGCGAGGGTGGGTGGTTTTCAGTAAAATCGCCGCCCTCTGACTCCTGCTGCACCCTATGGGTTGCCGCAGATGCTTTAACCAACTGTTTGTGCCTGGCTCTGCCCCCTTGATTTATAAGGGTTTTTTCCAAATGCGAGCAGGCTAATTAAACGGAGTGCAATATGTACGCAGTAATCGAAGCCGGTGGTAAGCAGCACCGCGTAGTTGAGGGCGAAACCCTCAAGCTGGAAAAAATTGAAGCCGCCACTGGCGAAACTGTCGAGTTCGACAAGGTTCTGCTGGCCGGCGCAGGCGAAGACGTCAAAATTGGCACCCCCGTCGTAGACGGCGCCAAGGTCACCGCTGAAGTGGTTGCCCACGGTCGCCACAAGAAAGTGAAAATTGTTAAGTTCAACCGTCGTAAGCACCATCGGAAAGAAACTGGCCACCGCCAGTGGTTCACCGAAGTGAAAATCACTGGTATTTCGGCGTAAACAGGAGGGTTTGAAGAATGGCTCATAAAAAAGCTGGTGGTAGTACCCGTAACGGACGCGATTCCGAGAGTAAACGCCTTGGCGTTAAGCGCTACGGCGGTCAGGAAGTCCTGGCAGGCAACATTCTCGTGCGTCAGCGTGGCACCAAGTTCCACGCCGGTGAAAACGTAGGCATGGGCAAGGATCACACTCTGTTTGCCCTGCAAAACGGCAAAGTAGAGTTTGTTACCCGCGGTCCAAAGAACCGCAAGTTCGTTCAGGTGGTGAGCGCCTGATCGCACTGACGCGATATGCACCAAAAGGCCTCGTCAAATGACGGGGCTTTTTTTTATCTTTCAAAGAAGTAATGACCGCACCTTCAGTGACTGTGCGGTGAGCAGCAAGAAACTACGCTATCCTGCTGCTTTTGCCGCACTCGAGCGACGCGGCAGAGACTGGTTTACCGATGGACTGTATGAAGCAGGGATGCCGATTATAAGCCTCCATGGACGGGTTCACGGCGGGTCCAGCGGTAAACCAATCTTTGCCGGGGCGCACGGAACTAGCGCACCGGAGCAACCAAGATGAAGTTTGTAGACGAAGCGAACATCACAGTACATGCAGGCAAGGGCGGCAATGGTGCCCTGAGTTTTCGCCGTGAGAAGTACATCGCCAAAGGCGGCCCCGATGGGGGCGATGGCGGTGACGGCGGGAGCGTGATCCTGGAGGGGGATAACAACCTCAACACCATGGTCGACTACCGTTTTGTTCGCACTTACAAGGCAGAGCCCGGCCAGGCCGGCCAGGGCCGTAACTGCACCGGCAAGAGCGGCGATGACCTCGTGCTCAAAGTGCCCGTGGGCACGACGGTGCTGGACGAAGATACCGGTGAGATTCTCGGCGACATCCAGGCGGATGGTCAGCAGCTGAAGGTGGCCCAGGGTGGTTACCACGGCCTGGGAAATACCCGTTTCAAATCCAGTACCAACCGCGCACCGCGGCAGACGACGCCTGGCAGCGACGGTGAGATCCGTTCGCTGAAACTCGAGCTGAAAGTGTTGGCGGATGTGGGCCTGCTCGGCCTCCCTAATGCCGGCAAGTCCACCTTTATTCGCGCGGTGTCCTCCGCCAAGCCCAAAGTGGCTGATTACCCCTTCACCACTTTGGTGCCCAACCTCGGCGTCGTTAAAGTCGAGGCTCATCGCAGTTTTGTGGTGGCCGATATCCCCGGTCTGATTGAGGGTGCCTCGGAAGGTGCCGGGCTTGGTATCCGCTTCCTTAAGCACCTGACCCGCAACCGAATTCTGCTGCACATCGTAGATATGGCGCCCTATGACGGCGTGGAACCGGCGGATGCTGCACTGGCGATTGCCGGTGAGCTCGGACGCTTCAGTCCGACACTGGCCGAGCGCGAGCGGTGGCTGGTGCTCAACAAGACCGACCTGGTAGATGCCGAGACGTTCGCCGAACGCAAAGCCAAAGTGCTTGAGGCACTGGACTGGCAGGGCCCTGTCTACGAGATCTCAGCGATCAAGAGCGAGGGTACCGACCGCCTGTGTGGTGACCTCATGGCCTACCTGGAAGAGCTGCGTGAGCGCGAGGCGGCCGACCCCGAGCTGGCGCTGGCGGATGTGGAGTTGCAGCACCGCATGCAGGACGAGGCGCGCCAGCGCATTGAAGAGCTGCGCAGTCAGCGCCGCCGCGGACCTGATGCCGATGCCGAGGATGGCGACGATTGGGACGAAGATGACTATGACGTAGATGTTGAGTACGTACCCTGAATGACGAATAGAGCCGAGATAAGCGCCAGCCGTCGCTGGGTCGTCAAGGTCGGCAGTGCGCTGCTGACGGACGACGGCCGCGGCCTCGACGAGAACATGATCCGCACGATTGTGGCGCAGCTGGCACAGCTGCGGGCCAGCGGCTGCGAAGTGGTGCTGGTGTCCAGCGGCGCCGTGGCTGCCGGCATTGTGCGCCTGGGAATGAATGCCCGCCCAAAGCTGCTGCACGAGTTGCAGGCCGCCGCCGCTGCCGGGCAATCGGTACTGATACAGGCCTACGAGAACGCCTTCGTTGAACATGACATTATCTCCGCCCAGGTGTTGCTGGGGCACGACGATATCATAGCGCGCGACCGCTACCTGAATGCCCGTGGCACGCTTAAAACCCTGCTTGGCCTTGGCGTAGTGCCCGTGGTGAATGAGAACGACACCGTGGTGACTGACGAAATTCGCTTTGGCGACAACGATACGCTGGGTGCACTGGTGGCCAACCTGATCGACGCTGATGCGCTGTTGTTGCTGACTGATCAGCAGGGCTTGTACCGCGAAGACCCTCGGCAGAACCCCACAGCGAAGTTGGTACAGAGCAGCGACGTCAATGCGCCGGAGCTGGATGCCATGGCCGGGGAAGGCGGTGCACTGGGCCGTGGCGGTATGGTGACCAAGCTGCGGGCCGCGCGCGTCGCTGCGCGGTCCGGTACGGAAACTGTGATTGCCGGCGGCCGCGTTGAGGGTGTGATTTCGCGGGTGACTGCTGGAGATAATATCGGAACCTGGTTGCGGACCGGGAAGCAGCCGCAGAATGCGCGCAAACAATGGCTGGCCTCAATGGTTCAGGTGCGCGGCAGTCTGGCGCTGGATGATGGCGCTGTGCGGGTACTGCGCGAGTCAGGCCGCAGCCTTTTGCCTGTGGGCGTGCGCGGCGTGCAGGGTGATTTCCAGCGCGGCGACATGGTGTCCTGTCGCGACAGTGAAAACCGGGAAATTGCCCGTGGGCTGGTGAATTACAGTGCTGTTGAAACCCGCCAGATCATGGGTTCTGCGTCCAGCGAGATCGAGGGAATTCTGGGCTACACCGGTGGCGAGGAGCTCGTGCACCGGGATAATCTGGTGATTAACTGAATCGGTGAGACGACTTAGCCGTCCGCCAGCATGCCCCAGTCTTCGGCGGGGTTGAGTGACAGACGCACGTTGTCGATCAGGCGAGTGCTGCCCAGTCGGGCCGCGGCCAGAATGGCTATCTCTTCACTGTCTTCAGTGACTGCGCGCAGGGTGCGGGCATCGCGAATGGCAAAATAATCCGGCTCAAACCCGGCCTGCAGCAGCTTCATACGGGCGTGGGATTCCAGTTGCAGGAAATTATCGAAACCGCAGGCAATGGCCTCGCGGCAATTGTTCAGAGTCTCGTGCAGTAGCGGTGCGATCTCGCGCTCGGCGCCGGTCAGGTAACCATTGCGCGAGCTCATGGCCAGGCCATCCTCGTCGCGGCGCGTCGGAACGCCGACAACCTTCACCGGCATACACAGGTCGCGAACCATCTTGCGAACAATCGACAGCTGCTGGAAATCTTTCTCGCCAAAAGCCGCCACGTCCGGCTGGACGATGTTGAACAGCTTGTTGACCACCGTGGTTACGCCGTCGAAGTGGCCCGGGCGACTGCTTCCGCACAGTGTGTCACCGAGATCGGGCACCTGGACGACGGTCTGGACGGCCATGCCCTCGGGATAAATGTCTTCCACGCCGGGGGCGTACAAAACCTGGGCGCCTTCGCTGAACAGCTTTTCTTTGTCGGCGGCCATGGTGCGGGGGTAGGCATCCAGATCTTCGTTGGCGCCAAATTGGAGAGGATTGACGAAAATGCTGACGACGACAATGTCGCAGAGCGCCCGCGCTTTGCGGACCAGATCGAGGTGACCCTCGTGCAGATTACCCATGGTGGGCACAAAGGCAATGGTCTGGCCTTCGCGGCGCAGTTTCCCGAGAGCGGCCTGCAGTTGGGCGGCATTGTTGTAAGTTCGCATATCTAACCCTCTCCCACGCGGTGGGTGGTGATGCTAAACCAGCAAAGAACACTCACTGAATTCCCCCAAAGCTTGTGCAGCTTTTGAGGGCAGGCAAGTATGCCCCATGCCCCAAGTGTGGGCAATGGGGATTTATGAAAAATTCACGCCGATTGTTACTTTAGGAAGCGTTCTTTTGTAACAAATGGGTATATGGACCACAAAAAAGCGAAAGCGAGGTGGGTTTTTGTGCACCAAAAAGGTGCGGAAAATCAGCTGTAGCTGTGCTCTTCGCGTGGGTATTGGCCGGCTTTTACCGCCTGCACAAAGGCTTGCAGGGCGCCCTGGATGGTGGTTTGTCCGTCCATGAAGTTTTCCACGAAGCGCGCCGTGTGTTCGGACAGGCCAAGCAGGTCGTGCATCACCAATACCTGGGCGTCAGTGCCAGCGCCAGCGCCAATGCCAATGACTGGAATATCGAGCTTTTCGCTGATGTCTGTCGCCAGGTGGGAGGGAATACACTCCAGCACCAGCAGGCTGGCGCCGGCGTCCTGAATCTCTACCGCGTCAGCAAGAATCGACTTGGCTTCCTTGGGGGTGCGGCCCTGAACCTTGAAACCGCCAAACTGGTTGACAGACTGGGGGGTGAGGCCGAGGTGGGCACAGACTGGAATACCACGCTCCACCAGCATACTGATACTGTCCGACAGCCAAGTGCCGCCTTCCATTTTGACCATTTGCGCGCCCGCCTGCATGAGGGCTGTGGCGTTGGCCATCGTCTGGTCGTGGGTGGTATAGCTCATGAAAGGCATGTCGGCGATCACCAGTGAATCTGGCTGGGCGCGGCACACGCACTCGGTGTGATAGGCCATGTCATCGACAGTGACCGGGATGGTGCTGTCGTGTCCTTGCAGGACCATGCCGAGGGAATCACCCACGAGAATAGTTTCAGCGCCGGCCTCGCTAACAAGTCGCGCAAAGGTGGCGTCGTAGGCGGTGATGCAGACGAACTTCTCGCCGGCGGCTTTCATCTTGTCCAGGGTGCTGGTGGTTACCTTGGCCATGGCGCAGACTATCCAAAAAATGTTGGGTTGAAATAATGGCGGCCACTGCGGATATCCAGCATGTAGTCCACCAGGTGTCCATAGTCCCGCTCGCCGTTGGCCAGGTCGATCTCGCTGGCATTCACGATTAGCAGGGGGGCGCCATCGTAATATAGAAAGAACTCACTGTACACTTCGTTCAGACGCTCCAGATAATCCCTATCGATGGCCTGTTCGGCGGGGATTCCACGCTGATCAATTCGCGATTGCAGCACGTCAGTGGACGCCTGCAGATAAATGACCAGATCGGGTTTAGGGGCATCGATGGTCAGTTGCTGATACACCTTCTCATAGAGCTGGAACTCTTCTCTGTCCAGATTGATACGTGCAAACAGTGGGTCTTTCTCGATCAGGAAGTCCGCCACTCGAACGGGCTCGAAGATGTCAGCCTGGCGCAGGTCCTGGAGTTTTTGTGCTCGCTGGAACAGAAAGAATAGTTGGGTGGCGAGGGCGGCCTGCTGGCGATTGCGATAAAACTTCTCAAGAAACGGGTTCTGTTCCGCCTCCTCGAGCAAGGTCTGGTAGTTGAACGTGGCTGCCAGGCGTTTGGTTAGCGTGGTCTTGCCGACCCCAATAGGGCCCTCGACGGCGATGTAGGCGGGCGGGTTGCGCCCCTTCAGGTCGATCTTGATGGCCGGGTCTCCGAATCTGGGCCTGCATTGTCCGGGGCGATAGTCAGTTCTGTGCGAACCAGTCCACCCCTGGGGCATCGGCCTAGTAATGTATCAAGTTCGCGGCCGTCCGGCAGCATCATTTTTGGTGGCGCGATGTCGGCCAGTGGTTGCAGCACGAAGTCGCGCTCTGTCATGCGCGGGTGAGGGACCTGCAGACGCGGTTCGTCGATCGTTTGCTCGCCATAGAGCAGCAGATCCAGATCGAGGGTCCGCGCCCCCCAGCGCTCGGCACGCAGGCGCCCCTGCTGGTTTTCAATGGCCTGTAGTGCGTCCAGAAGTGCGGTGGGGGTGAGGGTTGTATCGATACTGACGACGGCATTCAGGTAGTCCGGTTGCTCGCCGGGGCCCACGGCTTTGCTGCGGTAGGCGAGCGAACTGGCGATCAACTGACTGTTAGGAAGTTTGGCCAGAGCCATGACGGCCTGGCGCAATTGGGTCAGGGGCTGGGCCAGATTACTGCCCAGGGCGATATAGGCGCGAATCATTCGCTCTTGTTGCTGCGCCGACGGCGCGGGCGTCGGCGGCGACGCGGCCCGTCGCGTTCTGGCTGTCGGTGCCGGTCTTGCGGTGCCAGGTGTTGGTACTGGGTCCAGAAATCACCGAGGCCATCGGTTTCCTCCCCGGCCTGTTCGCGCAGCAGCAGGAAATCGTAAGCGGCCCGGAATCGGCGATGCTCCAACAGCTCCGCCGCCTTTTTCCCCTGGCGCTTTTTGAGGCGCAGCTGAAATTCCCAGATCTCGCGCATGGGCTGGCTGAAGCGGCGCGGAATCGATACGAATTGAACCGCTTCGGCAATGGTTTGCTGGGCTGCGCTGTGCATGGCAGGCATGGGCGGCTCGCCCCGGGCCTCAAGTTGGCTGGCCAGGCGACTGGCCACGGGCCACAGCAGCGCGGCGAGCAGGAAGGCGGGGGTAACCGGTTTGTCCTGGGCGATGCGCTCGTCAGTATTAGCCATGGCGGCTCGTACGAGGGCGAGGTAGTGCTCATCCTCTAGCAAAAGCTCGCTCGTTTCCGGAAACAGGAACTGGAGCAGGTCGTGGCGTAGTAGTTGTTCCAGGGTGGCCGCCGCGTAGCCGGACAGGAACAATTTGAGAAACTCATCAAACAGGCGGGCGGCGGGAATGTCTCGCAGCAGGTGGGCGCATTCGGGGATAGCGGCTGCGGTGTCGCTGTCGATACCAAAGTCGAGTTTGGCGGCGAAGCGAACCGCCCTCAGCATGCGTACCGGGTCTTCCCGAAAGCGCACCTGCGGATCGCCAATAATGCAGATGTGGCGCTTTTCCAGGTCTTCCAGGCCGTGTACGTGATCGTAAACCTCGAACGTACCGGCATCATAGTAAAGCGCGTTGACCGTGAGGTCGCGACGCACTGCATCTTCTTCCAGGGTGCCGTAGACGTTGTCTCGCAGCAGCATGCCGCTGGCGGACTGTCGCGAGTGGTTGCCGCTGTTGGCTCGGGCGTCTGCTTCGCCGTTGTCGTGGTGGCCGCGGAACGTGGTGACCTCGATGATCTCGCGTCCGAAGCGCACGTGGACGATACGGAAGCGACGGCCGATGATGCGCGAGTTGCGAAACAACTGGTGCACTTCCTCTGGGGTGGCGTCGGTGGCAATGTCGAAGTCTTTGGGGTGGCCGCCAAGTAGCAGATCGCGCACGGCGCCGCCGACCAGATAGGCCTGGTGGCCCTGGCCGCGCAGGCGCGACATGACCTTCAGTGCGCTGTCGCTGATGTGTGTGCGGGAAATACAGTGTTGATCCCTGGGGATTACGTTCAAGCCAATTCTGCCTGTATCAGGGGGTGGTAACTGGCGCGCAGTCTATCACAAGGTTGCTGTTGGTCGGTTTTCAAAAGGGGAAATGAATAATGGGGAAAACAGAGTTTTCCCCATCCAGGTCTCACATCGAGAGTTATTATTATTTCTAAGGTGCTGTTATTTTTATAGACACTTATCAAAACATGGTTTTGTTAAATGCCCAATCGCTCATAACTGTAAAAGTTACAACCAAGGCAAAGACCGACAATATCGCTAGCCAAACCCTACCTGTGGGATTTTATTGTTATGAAATTGAAGGGGAAGAAGTTCTTCCCCATCCAGGTCCATAGTGATAAGTATTATTGTTATTAACGCATCTGTTATTTTTATTGGTGATGCGCGCTTTAAAATGCAGTTGCTGTGCCAGATTTTGAAATAATGTTTAAAAACAATAGCTTAGTTTTTTTTAGTGAAGGCTATGATACCCCTTTCATCCGTGTTTGTTACCTTAATACCCCGGCATTCGTAACCACATAGGGGTAGGGTAACGTTACGTTTCAGGACTGAGCGGCGGTTTTTCTGCGTCGAGGGGTGTTGCCCGCCTTGCTTCTGGGGATGCCAAAGCGCTGGCGACGCTCCCAGAGACACTTTCGACTGACCCCGAGCTTCTGTGCCAGCTCGGTCTCGCTCATCGAGTCCTGGTGCTCCAGGACGAAGCGCTGGAAGTAGTCTTCCAGGGAGAGGTCTTCCTGGGGTTCGCTGGTTGATCTGGTGCGGGGAGCAGGTGTGGCAGCAATGCCCTCCTGGCCGCGAATGCGATTGATGTTCACCAGCTCCAGATCGATACCCAGGCTTTCGTTGTCGATTTCGGTGCCACTACTGAGGACGACAGCGCGCTCGATGGCATGCTCCAGCTCGCGGACGTTGCCTGGCCACTGGTAGGTGGTTATAGCCTGAATGGCCTTGGGAGCGAGCTGCATGGCCGGTCGGCCCAGCTTTTGTACCTGCGACTGCACCATACTCTCGGCCAGATGGAGAATATCCTTGCCGCGCTCGCGCAGTGGGGGCAGTGACAGGCGCAGGACATTAATTCGGTAGTAAAGGTCCTGGCGGAATTGGCCCTCGGCGGAAAGCTGCTGCAGGTTGCGGTGGGTGGCGCAAATCAGGCGCACGTTGACTTTGCGTGAGTGCACAGAGCCGATTCGGCGGATCTCGCCTTCCTGAATAAAGCGCAGCAAGCGGGCCTGTGCCTCCATGGGCAGTTCGCCAATTTCATCGAGGAACAGGGTGCCGCCATCAGCGGCTTCGATGAGACCCATGCGACTGGTGTTCGCCCCGGTAAACGCACCCTTCTCGTAGCCAAACAGTTCGGATTCGATCAGCGTGTCGGGGATGGCGGCACAGTTCACCGAGATCAGCGTTTTCTCTGCTCGGCTGCTGCGCTGATGGACGCTGCGAGCCACCAGTTCCTTGCCTGTGCCGGTCTCGCCCAGTACCAGCACGGTCGATTCAGTGGGTGCGAAACGCTCGATATGCTCGAACAGGGTGAGCATAGCGGGGCAGTTGCCAATAATGCCAGTGATGCCAGCGGCGTTGCTCGCCCGGCGCTGGCTCTCTTTCTCCCGCTCAGCGCGTGCGGTGGGATGATCGGCAATAATTCGCTCCACGGCGCTGATCATATCGGCGTGATCAAAGGGCTTGGCGATATAGTCGACTGCGCCCATACGCATTGAGTCCACTGCGGAGCGCAGGCTGGCATAGCTGGTCATAATCAGCACGGGTACATCGCCGGCCTTCTTGATAAGGTCGGTGCCGGGTGCGCCGGGCAGGCGTAAGTCGCTGATAATTAGGTCAAAATCCTCAAAGTTGAACTCTGCCTCGGCCTGTTGGACCGAGCCGGCCTCACTGACCTCGTAGTTGCTCCGTTCGAGCAAGCGGCGCAAGGCAGTACGAATAACACTTTCGTCTTCAACAACGAGAATTTGCTGCATGGGTTGTTACCTGTTGTGTACAACTGACACAACATACTCCTAGCGCGGCCAAGTTGCCAGCTTGTGGGGGGTTAAAGTGTGGGCGAGAGTTACATATCGAACTGGCTACCGTAACTGCTGGTAGCAAGCTTGAGCGTAAAGCGAGTGCCGGGATGAGGGCCCTCCTGGAGGGGGCTGGTGAGCTGCACAGAGCCGCCCAGGTCGTCCATGATGCTGTATACGAGGGCGAGTCCCAGGCCGGTGCCGGCGCCGGGATCCTTGGTGGTGAAGAAGGGGTCGAACACCTGGTTTTGCAGCTCTGCTGGGATCCCGCTGCCGTTGTCGTCGACATCCACGAGGATGTGTTCGCCGCGGGTATAGGCCTGTACCTGAATGTGCCCCTCATCGTCACAGGCATCCCGCGCATTGCCAATCAGATTGACGAACACCTGCAGCAGGCGCTGGCTGTCGCCCAGCACCACCAGCTCCCGGTCGCAGTGGTTGGTGTATCGCACCTGGCGGGCATCCCGGTCCAGCGACAGCAGGTGGATGGCCTCATCGATACAGTCGGCGAGATTGCAGGGACCCAGCTCAATGGATTCGTTGCTCGAGCCTGCGTGGGAAAAGTTGACCAGCGACTCCACGATTTTAGTGACCCGGTCGGTCTGCTTGAGAATATCCTGGGCGGTGAGGGCTATCTCTTCGGGGTCGTCCGCATATTCCAGATTCTGGGCCAGGCATGCGATACCTGTGACCGGATTGCCGATCTCGTGGGCGACCCCGGCGGCCAGGCGACCGATCGACGCCAGCCGCTCGCTGTGTAGCAGTTCTGCCTCGAGGCGTTCGTAGGCGGTAATGTCCTCCACCAGAATAACGGTGTCGCCATCGGCTGCGCTGGTTTTGTGCAGGCTAACCCAGCGCGGGTCCGTGGGGTCGGTGGTGATTTCGGCACTGAGCACAGTATCGTCCTCGCTGCGTTGGAAGTCGGCCAGCAGCGCCTGCCAGGGATCGGGCAGCGTTGTCAGTAGCGAGCCCTGTACATCGTCGGCAGTGACCTCTGTCAGGTCTTCCATGGCCGCGTTCCACATCAGCATTTCACCGTCAGTGCCGATAGAGCACACCCCGATGGGCAGCTGGTCCAGTGTCTCCCGGTAGCGCCGTCGCAGTTTATCCAGATCGGCGGCGAGGCCGGTGAACTGGACCTGACCTGAATCCAGGTTGCGTTCGATCAGGTTGATATCTTCGGTGCCGCTGTCTACGAATGGGATGGCCTGCTCGATAATAGTGTGGGCCAAGGAGGGGCCAAGCAACCCGGAGAGATTTGCTTCAATACGCCTGCGCAGCCGACGCAAAGCGTAGGGACGGTTCTCGTCCTCCCCAAAATGGAGTTCTGCCAGGGCGCGTTGCACCTCGTCGGCTGCCGCCTTTTCGCCCAGCACCGGCGCCAGTTGCTCACTGAATCCGGCGGCAGACGCCAGTGGCAGGATCTGCCGAGTGGGGCGGGCCAGCTCATCCATGGCGCAGATTTCCGCCGCAATACGCTCATCAGCGGTCGGTTCGGTAAGCAGTGATACCGCTGCAAACAATGCCACGTTAAAGCCCAGTGACAGGATGGTGACCATGGCCCACATGCTGACTCTGTCTGCGGCCATGGAGGGAAACAGGGCGTCGAGGATTTGGGGGTCGCCGAGAATGGCGGGCATCATGATCAGTGCCAGCCACACGCCCAGGCCGCCGGCGAGCCCGGCCAGCAGGCCGCGGCGATTAGCCCTTGGCCAGTGCGGTGTGGCAATGATGCCAGGCAAAAATTGCAGCGTACCGGAAAAGGCCACCAGTGCCAGGGCGGTCAGGTTCTGGCTGTCGTCGAGCCCTAGGTAAAACCCGTAACCCGCCAGGATAAGCACGACGATGAATGCTCTGCGGATATGTCGCAGCGGCCGATAGATATCGGCTTCTTCAGCTAATTTGAGCAGGCCATAGGGCAGGATCAGGTGGTTGAGGCACATATTGGCCAGCGCCAGGGTGGTCACCACAATCGTCGCGGTGGCCGCCGACAAGGTAGCGATGAAGGCCATGATCGATACATTGGGCAGGTTTAGATGCTGGCCGATGGCAATCCCGGAGTAGGCCATGGGTATGGGGTGTTCCAGCATCATGCCACCCCAGGCCAGCGGTAAAACCGGCAGGCTCAGGCACATCAAGTACAGCGGGACACCCCAGGAGGCCGTGTACAGGTGCTTGCTCTCGGTGTTCTCGGCAAACATCATGTGGAATATGTGGGGCATGCACACTGCGCCGGCAAAAAATACCAAGAGCAGGGTGTGGGCGTTTTCAAAGCTCAGCTGGGTCGTGAGTTGCTGGCGAACAGGCGGGTATTCCCGCAGCCATTGGGCGAGATCGTCAGGACCGCTGAAGAGCTGATAAATCACCGCGAACATAACGCCCAGCAGGGCCAGTAACTTGACCAGTGACTCGAACGCCATCGCAGTTACCAGGCCGGTATTGCGGCGCCGGGATGAGGCGTGCCCGGTGCCGAACAGGATCGCAAACAGGGTAATCACAATGCACACCATGAGTGCCACCGAGGTCTGCGGAAAGTCGGAATGAGCTTCGCCAGCACCGAAGCCTGTTAAATAGTGCACACTGTCGCTGACCACCTGAATTTGCAGGGCCAGCAGCGGCAGCATGGCCAGGCTCATCGTGATGGTAATCGCGGCGCCCACCCGCGAGCTGCGGAAGCGGAAAACCAGCATGTCGGCCAGAGACGCGAGTTGATAAACCCGCGACAGGCGCAGAATAGGTACGAGTATCAGGGTGCCCAGCAGAAAGACCAGGCCCGCGCCGCAGTAATACACCAGGAAGTTGTAGCCGTAACGATAGGCCACTTCGATCACCACGTTGCTGCTCATGACGCCGGCAAACACACCGAGTGACAGCACGTAGGTGAGCGGATGATGAGTGACGGCGCGGGGAATAATCTGCCGCTCTGCCAGGTGCGCAATGGCAAATAGCAGCGACAGGTAGCACGCTACCAGAACCAGTATTTCAGTGAGGCTAAAGGTCATCACCCTGCCTCGGTCGCTGGGCCAGCCAGGCGACAAACACGATGGCAATCCACACCAGGTACGGGCGCAGCCATGCGCTGAAATCGCTGGTTAGCCAGTCGGTAATAAAAGGGAAGCACACCAACAGGACAACAATAGCCAGCAGCAGAGTGCGTTGGATGTACATGGTGCGGCGGTGTCCCTGTGGTTGAGAGCCTGGGGGGTTACCCGGGCGATACTACGCGGGCGGGGCAGGTCGGTAAAGCTCAGGCCGTCGGCAGTTGTGCGGCGGGTAGGCCCATTACCCCGGGAATCGCGCCCGGCTGCCAGTGCTGACAGGCGTAGTCGAGAATCTCTTGTGGCGAGCCTGCGTCTGCCGGCGGTACACTCTGGTGCAGAAATGCCAGTGCCTGGCGCAGGTTGTGTGCGGCCCGGTCGCCATCGAGGGCAGGCGCGTGATTCTGTTTGCTGTATTTCTGCCCCAGTTCGTTGGTAATCACGGGCAGGTGGCCATACGCCGGGTGGGGCAGGTCCAGGCAGCGCTGCAAATAGTATTGCCGCGGAGTTGAGTCGAGCAGATCTGAGCCCCGAACAATATGGCTAATAGCCTGGAAACCATCGTCGACAACCACGGCCAATTGGTAGGCGTAGAGCGTATCTTTGCGCTGCAGGGTGAAATCGGGCAGCGCGCTGCCCAGGGCGTCCTGTTGAGGGCCCTGATAGGCATCTTGAAACTGGATGACGGTGCTCTCCGGCACGCGAACACGCCGTGCGCAGGGCGGTTTGAGTTGTTCCTGGCGGGGCAGGCAGCGTCCACGGCAGGCGCCGCCAGGGCCGAGCGTTGCTCGCGTGCAGTCGCAGCTGAATAGCAGTTGTTTACGCTCTAGTTCTGCCAGCGCCGCGGTATAGGCTTCGTGGCGCTGGCTTTGCCAGAGCACGCTTTCATCCCAGGTCAGGCCGTGGGCTTCAAGGCTGCGCAAGATACTGTCCGCTGCACCCGGTTGCTCCCGGGGAGGGTCGAGATCTTCCATGCGCACCAGCCAGGTACCATCGCTGGCGCGGGCATCCAGATAGCTTGCAAGAGCGGCAATCAGAGAGCCCAGATGAAGCGGGCCGGTCGGTGAGGGGGCGAAGCGCCCCCGATACGCAGTGGGAGAGTGGGGCAAGGCGCTTAGCCCAGCTCCTGCTTCTCCTTGATTTCATCGAGTGTTTTGCAGTCAATGCAGAGGTTGGCAGTAGGGCGGGCTTCAAGCCGCTTGATGCCGATCTCAATACCGCAGGTATCACAGAAACCGTAGTCTTCCTGCTCGATACGCTCGATGGTGGAATCGATCTTTTTGATCAGCTTGCGCTCGCGGTCGCGAGTGCGCAGCTCCAGGCTGAACTCTTCTTCCTGGGTAGCGCGATCTGCCGGATCGGGGAAGTTGGCGGCCTCATCTTTCATGTGAGTCACGGTACGATCCACTTCTTCCATCAACTCGGCTTTCCAGTTCAAGAGGATGGCTTTGAAATGCTCGCACTGCTTCTCGTTCATGTACTCTTCGCCGCGCTTGGGCTTATAAGGCACGAAGTTCTTGAACTCGACGGAGGCTGCTTTTTTGGCGGGCTTTTTAGCTGCTGCTCTAGGCATGGTTGTCTTCCATAACTAAAAACATTGACGACACAATACTCACAGAATGGCCGATTGGGAAATCCCGATCAGGCCAAGGGCGGAGAAACTACCAGATTCATTGACTGCGTGCCAGCTTTTTAGTCTGTTGCTAGAATGGCCCCTTGATAAGCGGGGGATGTATGCAGAATAAATCAAGGCCCGGTGGCTTCGCCCGGCGCCTGCAGGAAATAGAGCCATTCAGGGTGGTGGAAGTGCTGACGCGGGCCCGGGAGCTGGAAGCCCAGGGGTGCGATATTGTGCACCTTGCCGCCGGCGAACCGGATTTCGCCAGCGTGGCGCCGATTGTTGAGGCGGGGNGCAAGGCGCTTGCCGACGGCGCCACCTATTACTCCGAAGCAGCCGGGCTGCCGGTGTTGCGCGAGGCGCTGTCGACGTTTTATCAGACAGAGTATGGCCTGGATATTTCGCCCCGCCGAATCATGATCACCCCGGGAGCCTCCGGTGCCTTGCTGCTGATTGCCTCGCTGCTGATGAATCCCGGTGACGGCATGCTCATGGCTGACCCGGGTTATCCTTGCAATCGCCACTTCCTGCGCCTGGTCGAGGGGAAGGGGCAGTTGGTGCCTGTTGACGCCAGCACGCGCTATCAGATGACACCTGAACTGATGGGCGATCACTGGCGAGCTAATACCATTGGCGCCATGCTGGCCTCACCGGCCAACCCCACCGGCACCGCGCTGTCGCGCGAGGAGCTGGCAGCTGTCGCCGCCGCAGTGCGGCAGCGCAAAGGCTACCTGGTGGTCGACGAGATTTATCACGGCCTGGGCTATGACGCGGCCACGCCGAGCGTGCTCGAGGTCGATGATGACGCATTCGTCATCAACAGTTTCTCCAAGTATTTCGGTATGACGGGCTGGCGCCTCGGCTGGCTCGTGGCGCCGGAGGCGGCGGTAGAGGAGATGGAGAAGCTGGCACAAAACCTGTTTATCTCCATGTCGACCATGGCTCAGTATGCGGCACTGGCCGGTTTTGAGCCGGCAACGCGTGAACTGCTGGACGAGCGCCGGGATATTTTCCGGCAGCGACGTGACTTTCTCTATCCCGCAGTACAGGCGCTCGGCTTTGACGTGCCCTGCAAGCCTGAAGGGGCATTCTACATTTATGCCGATGCCTCCAGGTTTACCGATAACAGTCAGGCGTTTTGCCTGCAAATGCTGGAAGAGCACGGTGTGGCGCTGACCCCAGGTCTGGACTTCGGCCACCATCGCGCCGCAGAACACCTGCGCTTCTCCTACACCGCGTCAATGGACCGGCTGGAGCTGGCGGTGGAGCGCCTCGCTGGGGTGTTGCGGTGAGTGACCTGATCGAAGGCACCTTGATCAAGCGGTACAAGCGCTTCCTGGCCGATGTGGAGCTCGACAGCGGTAAAGTGATTACCGTCCATTGCCCCAATACCGGTGCCATGACCGGTTGCGCCGAGCCGGGCTGGCGGGTGTGGCTGAGCCGGTCGGATTCGAAAACCCGCAAATATCCGCACACCTGGGAACTGGTGGAAACGGGCACCGGTATGGCCTGTATCCACTCGGTGCGGGCCAATGCCCTGGTAAAGGAGGCCTTTACCAGCGGTCTTATCCCAGGTTTTACGGACTACCCGGAAATTCGCACTGAGGTGAAATACGGCAACGGCAGTCGCGCTGACCTGTTGCTTGAGGGTGACACTGGCAAGGTCTATGTGGAGGTGAAGTCCGTGACATTGTGCTCGGCGCGTGGCCAGGGTTTGTTCCCGGACGCGGTCAGCGACCGCGGCCGCAAGCACCTGCAGGAACTGCGCGACGTGCTGGGCCCGGCCACCCGTGCGGTGATGTTTTTCTGTGCCCTGCACGAGGGCATCGACCATGTGAGTGCCGCCAGTGAGATCGACCCGCGCTACCGGGACACGCTGGCTGAGGTTATCGATGCCGGTGTGGAGGTCATGGCCTGGGGCGCTTCCGTCTCGCCGCAACAAATGGCCCTTAGCAGGTCGCTCACGTTTAGCGTGGATCCCCAATGACGCTCTCGCTGTCTCAGCTCACGGGCCGCGAAGAATCCCATCTGGTAGCGGCGGACACCCCGGCGCGGCTGAGTCCTGCCGCGGCAGCCGCGTTTGCCCGGTTGCAGGCGGATGCCAGGGAGGCCGGCTTCGACCTCGCCCCCGCCAGTTGCTTCCGCTCCTTTGCGCGTCAATTAGCTATCTTCAATGGCAAGGCGGCGGGTGAGCGAAGCCTGCACGATGATGCGGGCAACCTCCTTGATGCCGATGCCATGACCCCTGTCGAGCGGCTCCACGCCATTCTGCGCTTTTCAGCGCTACCGGGTGCGTCACGCCATCACTGGGGCACCGATCTGGATGTGTTTGACGCAGCCGCACTGCCCGAGGGTTATCGCCTGCAGTTAAGTCCAGAGGAGATTGCCCCGGGTGGCATGTTCGATCCGCTCCACTGCTGGCTGGATGAGCGTATGGCCCAGGGGCAATCGCATGGCTTTTACCGGCCCTACGGTGAAGATCGTGGAGGTGTTGCGCCCGAGCGCTGGCATCTTAGCTACGCACCGCTGGCCACGGGCTGTGAAGGGGCATTGACGCCGCAGTTGTTGCACCAGAGTTGGGAAGGTATTGAGCTGGGCTTGCGCGCCGAAATCGAAGCAGACCTGGAGCAGATTTTTAACCGCTACGTGCAGGTGCCTGAAGGATGGTGTCCCGCGTAAAGAGAGCGGGGGGGAGAATGCCCGGCGCGCAAGGCGCCGGGCGCTGAGAACTTAGCCGTTCTCTTTTTCCTTGGCCGCTTCGTGCAGGTGGCCATAGTGGTTCCAGTAATCTTTCTCAGCAGCAGCGATCACCTTGAGGGCTTCGTCGCGACCGTAGACGTGGTCCACCTTGATGTTCACATCCTTCCCGGGCACCAGCTTGTAGGTGGAGAAATAGTGCTGCAGACGCTCTACCTTGATCTTGGGCAGGTCAGCGATATCGTGAACGTCGCCCCAGATGTTGTCGCCTTCCAGTACCGCGATAATCTTATCGTCGGCTTCGCCACCGTCGATCATCTGGATGCCACCGATAACACGGGCGTTCAGGATGATGTCGGCACGGGTGATATGGCGCTCGGAGAATACGCAAACGTCCAGCGGATCGCCGTCAGCTTCGTCGGCATCGGGGCACAGAGCTGCTACTTCCTCGGCACAGTGAGTGCGGGGCAGGAAACCGTACAGCGCGGGGGGGCTGGAAGTGGTGCGCTGGGGGCGGTCAACCATCAGGAAGCCGGATGCCTTGTCCAGTTCATACTTGACCACGTCGTCAGCGGTCATTTCGATGTACACCTGGAAGATATCTTCAGGGGCTTCATCAGCCTTGATGTGCAGGCCGTGCCAGGGGTGACGGCGCCAGCGGTTAAAATCGCGATTGCTGTACATAATCGTTTCCTTCAAATGGGTTGCTTCACTAGGACGGCGCGCATTGTACAGGGATTGATCAGCAAAATCCGCTCTACTTGGGTTGAATTTTTGGGTTTGGGGGGCGATTTGGATTTGATGAAGGCTATCCGGCACAGAACTTCCGCACAGCCTTACGAAATCGCTGCAAGGCCATCCATGGCGCGCTCCGGCGTCCGCCATCCATGGCTCCCGACGGTTTCGTAAGGCTGTGCGGAAGCTCTGTACCTCTTATTGCTCGCGACATCAGTTTGATGTCGTGCATAAGGCTGCCAGGAAACATGCGCTGACGCCAATGGTTCGAGTTGTTGCGTGAGCAAGTGCACAGGTCCGGGGGCAGGTAAGGTGTTCCCGGGATGTGCGGAGCCATGGATGGCTGAGCCGCAAGCCTGCCATGGATGGCGCTTTAGGCGGTCCCGGGGATGCCTTACCTGTTCCCGGGCCGCCGGGCAGAGAACCCAGCTAAACCTTAAACGACTTCCGCAACTTCTTGGGCACCATCACATTCTTCAAGCGAACATACTTCGGCATGCCGCGCTTGTAGTCAGGATAAGCCTCACCCTGAATCAGCGGCTCAAGATAGGCCCGGGCCTCGTCCGTGATGTTGAAGCCATCGCGGGTGATGTAGTTGCGCGGCATCATTTTCTCGACATTGGCCACGTCTGCCAACGGTGCCTCGACGATGGACCAGCGATAGCGCTTGCCCTCGCCGCGGACGATCGCAGGCATGACCGCGTTCTTGCCCGCCAGGGCCATCTCAACGGCGGCTTCACCCACCGCGTAGGCCTGGTCGACGTCAGTCTGGGAGGCGATGTGACGTGCGGCGCGCTGCAGGTAGTCGGCGACCGCCCAGTGATACTTGTAGCCCAGCTCGTCCTTGATCATTTGCGCGAGGTTGGGGGCCAGGCCACCCAGCTGGCTGTGGCCGAAGGCGTCCTTGAGGCCCGATTCGGCGAGGAAGGTGCCGTCTTTGTATTGGGCACCCTCGGAGGCCACGATCACGCAGAAGCCGTGCTTCTTCACCGTGCGTTTGACCTTGGCCAGGAATTTCTCACGGTTAAAGGCCACTTCCGGGAACAGAATGATATGAGGTGCATCGCCCTCCTGTTCGGCGGCCAGGCCACCGGCGGCGGCAATCCAGCCCGCGTGGCGGCCCATGACTTCCAGAATAAAGACCTTGGTGGATGTCTCGCACATAGAGGCGACATCCAGGGCAGCTTCGCGGGTGGAGATGGCAATGTACTTGGCAACAGAGCCAAAGCCTGGGCAGTTGTCCGTAAGCGGGAGGTCGTTGTCGATAGTTTTCGGTACGTGAATCGCCTGTATGGGATAGCCCATGGATTCACTCAGCTGCGACACCTTCAGGCAGGTGTCAGCGGAGTCGCCGCCGCCGTTGTAGAAAAAGTAGCCGATGCTGTGCGCTTTGAAGACCTCGATCAGGCGCTCGTACTCGGCGCGATTCTCTTCAATGCTCTTCATTTTGTGGCGGCAGGAGCCGAACGCGCCCGAGGGTGTGGTGAGCAGGCCGCGGATGGCTGCGGAACTTTCCTTGCTCGTGTCGATCAGTTCTTCACGTAGGGCGCCGATAATGCCGTTGCGGCCGGCGTAGACTTTGCCGATATCGGATTTGTGTTTGCGGGCTGTTTCAATGACGCCACAGGCGGAGGCATTGATGACAGCAGTCACCCCGCCCGACTGGGCGTAGAAGGCGTTTTTCTTTGGCATGTGCGGTGTCCCTTTTGGTGGCGCAGCCAGCGCCAGCGGGTTTTGTCGGTGCGCTAATGATACGGCAAATAGTGGCGTTCTGACACGTCCGCCAGGGAATTGGATCAACGCCAGGTATGCGGCGTGATACCATGACGCCCTTAATCAAGGAGAAGCTTTTTTGAAAGGCCACATTCATATCCTGGGAATCTGCGGTACTTTTATGGGTGGTATCGCACTGCTGGCCCGGGAGCTGGGCTTCGAGGTCACTGGCTCGGATGCCAACGTCTATCCACCAATGAGCACGCAGCTGGAAGCAGCGGGTATTACCCTGATGGAGGGTTATCACCCAGAGCATCTGCAGCCTGCGCCCGATTGCGTCGTCGTGGGCAATGCCATGACCCGGGGTAATCCCGCAGTAGAGTACATGCTCGATCAGGGACTGGCCTATACTTCGGGGCCGCAGTGGCTGGCGGAGAACTTGTTGCAGGGCCGATGGGTGCTGGCGGCGTCGGGTACGCACGGAAAAACCAGTACCAGCAGCATGCTGGCGTGGATTCTGGAATATGCGGGCATGGCCCCGGGCTTTCTGATTGGCGGTGTCCCTGCGGATTTCGGGCTCTCGGCACGTCTCGGTGACACCGATTTTTTTGTCGTGGAAGCCGATGAGTACGACACCGCCTTTTTCGACAAGCGCTCCAAGTTTGTTCACTACCGGCCGCGCACCCTGATTATCAATAATCTTGAGTTTGATCACGCCGATATCTTCCCCAATCTGGCGGCGATTCAGCGCCAGTTTCACCATGTGGTGCGCTGCGTCCCCGCCCTGGGGCGGATTGTGCACCCGGCGCACAGTGGCGCGGTGGCCACAACACTGAATATGGGGTGCTGGACGCCGCGGGTGAGCTTTGCCGCGGGTGATGACGGCGACTGGTCTGCGCAGCTGCTGGCCGCCGACGGTTCTGCTTTCCGGGTGAGTAGCCCCCGCGCCGAGGATGTGGAGGTGCGGTGGTCTCACTGTGGCAACCACAACGTAGAAAATGCACTGGCTGCCATGGCCGCAGCTGAACATGTTGGCGTGGTGCCGCCCGTCGCCGCCCAGGCATTGGGTGAGTTTCGCGGCATTAAGCGCAGGCTCGAGCATCTGGGTACGGCCGCCGGTGTTGCGGTGTATGACGATTTCGCACATCACCCCACGGCGATTGCGACGACGCTGGCAGGCATGCGGGCGCGTCATAATGGCGGCCGGTTGTTGGCGTTGATCGAGCCGCGCTCCAATACCATGCGTATGGGTGAGCACCGGGAACGGCTGGCGCCGAGCACGGCTGATGCCGACCGGGTCTACTGGTATCAGGGCGCGAACGTAAATTGGGACATGCAGGACGTGGTCGACGCTTGTGGCCACGCCAGTCTGAGCAGGGATATCGACGAATTGGTACAACAGGTAACAGCACAGAGCGAGCCGGGTGACAGCGTGGTGGTGATGAGCAACGGCGGGTTTGGCGGTATTCACGGCAAACTGCTGGCGGCACTGGAGGCAAAGGCATGAGTCTCGCGCAAACCTATAACCGGGTTGTATTGGGGCGGCCCTGGCTGTGGCTGATGCTGGTGGCTGTGCTGGTGGCGAGCGCCGCGAGCCAGATACCCAAAATCAAGCTCGATGCCTCTGCCGATTCGCTCATGTTGCAGGGTGACCCGTCGTTGGAATTGTTCCGTGAAACGGGAGCACGCTATGCATCCGAGGATTTTTTGCTCATTACCTGGCAGCCGGATGGACCGCTGCTGGCGCCGGCATCGTTGGAGCCATTGCGCGCCATGGCCGACGAGCTACGGCAGTTGCCGGGAGTGTCTTCGGTGGTCACGGTATGGGATGTCCCCCTGCTGGAAAGCCCGCCGGTGGCGTTGTCCGATATTACTTCGCCGGACCCTTTGCCCAGCCTGACGGATCCTGACATTGATATCGACCTGGTGTTGCGGGAGCTGACGACCAGTCCTATTTACGCGGACCTGCTGGCCAGCCGCGACGGTACGCTGACGGCGGTGCAGATCAATCTGCGCCGCGACGATACCTATTTCGAATTGCTGGCGCAGCGTGACGCACTGCGTTTCAAGGAGGCCAAAGAAGGCCTTGGCAGTGCAGAGCAAGCTGAGCTTGCCACCGTGAAGCGGGCGTTTAAGGCACATACCGCCAAGGGCCTGGAGGCCAGCGGCGCACTGGTGCAGTCGGTGCGCGGTATTGCAGCTGACTACGAGCAGTACGCGACGCTGTTTGTGGGCGGCGTGCCGATGATCGCCTCGGACATGGTGAGTTTTGTGCGCAGCGACCTGGTCACGTTTGGCGGAGCCATTCTCGGCATTATGCTGGTGGTGCTGGCGGTGATTTTCCGCAGCCCGCGCTGGGTGGTGATTCCACTGGTCACCTGCTCTTCCACGGTGGTGGTTATGCTCGGCCTGCTGGGTGCCCTCGATTGGCGCATGACGGTGATTTCATCCAATTTTGTCGCGGTGCTGCTGACAATTACCCTGGCGATTTGTATCCACCTGATTGTCCGCTACCGCGAGCTTCACGCACTCGACCCCGAAGGGGATTTGTATGAGCGGGTGGCCAATACGGTGCGGCTGATGGCCGTCCCTTGCTTTTATACCGGTCTGACCACGGTGGTGGCGTTTGTATCGCTGGTGGTGTCCGGGATTCAGCCGGTGATTGATTTCGGCTGGATGATGACCGTGGGTATTGGTGTCGCGCTGTTGCTGGCATTTATTCTGGTGCCTTGCCTGATGCTGGTGTGGCCCTGGGGTAAGTCGCACAGTCATCACGGCAATGACCCGACGCTGACAGCCTTTTTTGCCAAGCTGACGGATCGCCACGGCGCCACGATTATCGCGGTCACGCTGGTCGTTGTGGTGGCAGTTGTGGTCGGTATTCGCAGGCTGGAGGTCGAGAACCGCTTTATCGATTACTTCCACGAGTCCACTGAGATTTATCAGGGGATGGAGCTGCTCGATTCGAAGCTTGGCGGCACCATTCCGCTGGATATTCTGATCAGTGCGCCTGATCCCGGCGCGCTGCCCGGCCTGGAACCTGTTGCCGTTGCCGACCCGGTCCCGGTGGCCGAAGACGACCCGTTCCTCGAGGAAGAGAAATCCTTTGCAGCGCCTGAGTCGGCCGAAGACGGCCTTGACGATGAGTGGGGCGATGAATGGGGTGATGAGTTTGACGGCGGCTTTGACGACTTTGCCAGCCCCGCGGGCGACAGCGACTTCCAGCCCAGTTACTGGTTTAGCCTACAGGGCATGCGCGAGCTCGATGCAGTGCACGCCTACGTAGATTCGCTGCCCGAAACCGGCAAGGTGTTGTCGCTATCCACTGTGTTTGCCGTGGTCAAGAATCTGCTGGGTGATGACATTGGCAGCGTTGAGCTCGCGCTCGTTCAGAAGAGCCTGCCGGATGACATCAAGGGGATGATGGTTGATCCCTACTTCTCCACCGAACACGACCAGGCTCGCTTGACTGTACGTGTCATGGAGACCAGCCCGTCGCTGCGACGCGACCAGTTCCTCAACGATGTCCAGTATCACCTCACCAACGAGATGGGATTTGCCGAGGAGCAGTTGGAGTTCACCGGTATGCTGGTGCTCTATAACAACGTGCTGCAAAGCCTGTTCCGCTCGCAGATTCTGACACTGGGCGCTGTTTTCCTCGCCATTCTGGTGATGTTCCTGGTGTTGTTCCGCTCTCTGTCGCTTGCTTTGCTGGCATTGGCCCCCAATATCCTGGCCGCCGGCCTGGTGCTGGGGGTGATGGGACTAGCGGGTATTCCCCTGGATATTATGACCATTACGATTGCGGCGATTGTGGTGGGGATTGGCGTGGATAACTGCATTCACTATGTGCATCGCTACACCCGGGAATTCCCGCTCGATCGCGATTACCGGGCCACTATGCACCGCTGCCATAGCAGTATTGGGCGGGCCCTGTACTACACCACGCTGACGATCGTGATCGGCTTCAGTACGTTAACGCTGTCGAACTTCACGCCGAGTATTTACTTCGGCGTGCTTACGGTGCTGGCCATGGTGGCGGCAGTGCTGGGTGCGCTGTTACTGCTACCGCAGTTGATTATTCTCTTTAAGCCGCTGGGGCCCGAAGGAGCGCAACAATGAGTGTCGCTGTCAGCATGCCCTTGTTTCCCCTTTCTGCCGTGCTATTTCCCGGCGGCCGCATGCAGCTGCAAATCTTCGAGCAGCGTTATCTGGACCTGGTGCGAGACAGCATGAAGTCCGGTGAGCCCTTTGGCCTTGTCTGGATACGGCAGGGCTCAGAGGTCGCGCAACGAGGGCAGGCCTCGGCGGCGCTGGGTGACTGGGGCTGCAGTGCGCGCATCGTCGATTGGGATCAACTGCCTAATGGCCTGCTCGGCATTACGATCGAGGGCGAGGAGCGCTTTGATCTACATGCGACCCAGGTGCGGGAAAACGACTTGGTTGTCGGCGAAGTCACGTTGCGGCCAGACCCGGGTCCGGCGCCGATGGATGCCCAGTGGCAATCCATGGTGGATGTCTTGCAGAGCCTGGAGGCCCACCCGCATGTGCAGAAACTGGCCCTGTCGCCGGATTTTTGCGACGCATGGTCGGTGGGTTGGACCTTGGCACAACTTCTGCCCCTGGAAGAGCATTTGAAATACCAGATGTTGGGTTACGATCAGGTGGAGCTGCTGATGAGCGAACTCGACCGAACTCTCAATGAGATCAGCGGAGAAGGCTGAGTTTTGAGCACTTTAGGGCAAATAATCCAGAAAAGTGCAGAAATTTTGATTCCAAGGCTTGCACATTTTGTGCGCAAATATATGTTAGTAGACCCGTGGAACCGTTTGACGTATGAAAAGGGTAGGGAGAATCTGACAAAACAGACCCGCTGACAGCTATGACCAGACAGAACAAAAAAACATCATCTGACAATCCGGTCACATACCATGAGTTGCACGCACCCAGCCTTGAGCCGGTGCCTGCCAAGAGCCCGCACCGTAAATACCTGGTGCTCGTGGCGCTGCACATGGTGCACTCGGATGACCCGGATTTACTGTGCGAAGCTGCTGACTGCAGCGAACGCACCCTGCACTATGTAAAAAATCGCCTGCGTGATCAGGACGGTGTGGTGTTCAACCACGACCGCAATGCCAAGCGTTATTTCGTCATCGAAACCGGGGTACTGGATTTGCCCAAGGTTGTCGAAATGATGCGCAAACTGTATCCCAATCGTTTTGCCTACATCCAGGAGCTCGGTGAGAAAACCGGCGCTGCTGATGAGCAACATCTCTGGCAACCCACCGACGGACCGGGATTCAGCGCCGCCGGTTAGTGTACGGTTCCTTCTTTGTAGCCCAGCGCTTCCAGGCTGGGAATCAGGTAAGTTTCACCATTAATTGTCGCCGCCGAGGCAAAGTTGCCTCCTTCGGGTAACGCCTCGGTCTCTACCTGTTCTGCGTTGACATTCATATGCGCAGCCAGCCCGCAGAACGCCAGGGCCTGGAACGGCTGCTTCGAATCTTTGTTGGCGCGGAAGATACCCACCGTGGTGTGTTGTTCGCGAGGGGCAGCATCAAGACCGCAAAAAGCTTCCAAAGACACGACCTCAATATCGTGGCCACGCCACTTCAACGTACCCAGATCTGCAGCATCACCCGCTTCGAATTTGACCTGCTGTACTTCCGCAAGTGTCAGCAGAGGCAGCAGGACCTGACGGCCGTCTGCCAGGGGCAGGGCGGCCAGATCCAGAGTTTCGTTTACGTATTCAGACATTCTCTAATTCCTCAGCTGACCATTGCGGCGTCTTGTTGCAGGTGGCGGTTAATCACCGCCTGCATACCTTCGGCGGTGTTGGCACCCTTGGCCAGGAAGCCGTTGGCGCCTACGCGTTCCGCTTCAGCGCGGTGCTTGTCAGCGTCTCGCGACGACACCATCACACACGGGATGTGGGCCAGGTCGGGGGCGCGACGCAGGTTGGCGATGAAGTCGAAGCCATTCATGTTCGGCATTTCCAGGTCGGTGAAGATAAAGTCCGGGATCTGGGTGGCCTGCGACAGGTAGTCGAGCGCGTCGGCACCGTCTACCGCCGTAACGACGGTGTAACCCAGGCTGGCAAGACGCTTCTCGTAAGTGCGGCGCATCATGACCGAGTCGTCCACACACAGCACCAGGGTGCTGGTTTCCTGTTCGGTGGCAGTGGAATCCGCCATGGCATCGGCGTGTTCAACCTGGAGGATGAATTCGTTCAGGTCCAGAGCAAGTACCGGCTGACCATCGGACTTCACCGCACCGCCCGCGATGCCAGGTACGCCAGTGTACTGCACACCGAGCGTCCGAATCACCATGTCCTCCGCAGTGCTCAGACCGTCGGCGAAGAACGCCACGCGACGGCGATTTTGCTGTGCGTAGAGCACCGGCACGAAGTCGGGCATGTTCTCCAGCGTGGGTGTAGGCAGGGTGCCACGCACCGCGCCCAGGTAGCGTACCTCGTACTGCTCGCCACGGAAGGAAATACGACCGTCGGTCTCGCTGGCCACCTTGTGTACATCTTCGCGGCGGTGGAATTCGGAGCCTTTCAGTGACGTCAGCGGGATCGCAATTTCTTCTTCGCCGACCGTTGCCAGCAGCGCTTCGTTCACCATGATGCTGGCGGGAATGCGCACGTCGAACTGGGTGTAGAAGCCGGGCTTGGATTGAATGTCGATGGTGCCGCCAGCCTGGCTGATGGACTGGTAAACCGCGTCCATGCCCACACCGCGACCGGACACATCGGTGACCTGCTTGGCGGTGGTGAAACCTGAGCGGAAGATCAGGCGCAGTGCCTCTGCATCGGAAATCTTGTCGTTCTTGTTAATCAGGCCCAGGCCGACAGCTTTCTTGATCAGCGCATCCGGGTCGATACCGTTGCCGTCGTCTACCAGGCGGATAAGGAACTCAGAGCCGGAGCGGGAAATGCTCAGCTTGACGTTGCCGTGCTCCACCTTGCCCTGGCCCTGGCGCTCGTCAGGAGTGCCGATACCGTGGTCAATAGCGTTGCGCAGCATGTGTTCCAGGGCCACGCGGATCTGTTCGAAGACGCGGATATCGAGGCCGCCCTTGCCGCAGTCGAATACAAAGTCGATCTGCTTGCCCAGCTGGCGGCTGACCTGGTGTACCAGGCGGCGCAGGCCGGGGCCGAGGCGGGAGAATTCAACCAGACGCAGCTGGCGCAGCTCGGACTGATTAGTCTGCAGCAGGCGGCCAGAGCTCTGGGCTTCACGCAGAGCATCGTCCAGGTGCATGCCCAGTTCGCGGGATTCTTCCTGCAGGTCGTAGGCTGCCTCGCGCAGAATAGCGGCGAGTCCCTGCTTTTCTGTAAGGCGGTCCATCTCCAGCGGGTCGAACTGTTCGCTTTCTGTGAGCTCGGTTTTCGCCTGGATCTCGGTGTCCAGCTGCAGCGACAGCTGGTCTACCAGTGCCAGTACGCGGCGTGACAGATTCTGCACTTCGCTGCGGTCGGCACCCGCGGCGTCCAGCGCCTGGCGGGTCCGCACGTTGCTCATGCTGATCTCCAGACCCATATCCAGCAGCTTGTCGATGCGCGGGGTATCGACGCGTAGTGTGTCGGCACGGCGCTCCTCGCTGTCGCCGCGATCCGCGGCCTGTTCGATAGCCGCTTGCTCCAGCTCTTGTTCGCTGGCATCGCCGCTGGCCAGATTGGGATTCCAATCGGTCTTGTTGACGCGAACAAAGCGCGTCGCATCGTGGAATTCGCTGGCCAGGTTCTCAATAGTGGCGCGGGATTCCTTGGAGTTGATATCGCCTTTGAACTCCAGATCGCCGAGTTGGGTCTCAAAATCGTGGACCATGCTGCCCATGGTGGTCAGGCCAATGGAGTTGGCCGCGCCCTTCACGGTGTGCAGGGTGTTCTTGAGGTCACGCAGGGCGTCGGGTTCACCGGCGGCCAGGGCCGTCAGGGCTGAATCGATGGACTCGGTGTACTCGTCCAGGGTTTCGATAAAGAGGTCGAGCAGTTCGGTGTCGATCTCTTCCTCTTCCACGGATTGTTCGATGGCCTGCTTGCGCAGCACCACCACATTATCGGGCGCTTGCTGGACGGGCGCTGCGGGCGCCACATCCTCTTCTTCGGGTGCCACCAGCTCCAGCAGCTTGCAGAGCAGGGCAAGCGCCGCATTGTGGACGGGGATCAGCGCTTCAGTGTCGTTGATCTGGTCGAGGTAGCCGTACAGGCTGTCGCTGGCTGCCGCTGACAACTCGATGCGGCTCTGACCGTCGGCAGACTCTACCAGCCCGTACACGGCGCCACTGGCGATGTGCTCGAGGCGGGGCAGGCCAAACAGGTAGGCCACGTTGTCGGTGCTCAGGGTTAGGTCGGCCGCGTCGCGCAGTTCGATCAGCGCGGGCACTGCAGCTTCTACCAGCTGTTGCGACTGCTCGATAACCGCACGATTCTCGTTCGCCTCGGCGGCTTCCAGCAGCGTGCCAATGGCCGCCAGCAGTTGCGGAGCCGGCGCGCTTGCCCACTGCTCGGGGGCGTAGGGCAGGGCCACTTCTTCCACGACAACCTCTTCGGCGGGTTGCTCGATTGCGGCCGCCTCGGCGGGTTGTTCCTCGGCAACTGCTGTGCCTGTGGCGGGCAGTTCAACCGTGAACTCGTCGGTAAATGACTTGTCGGAGATAGCCGCGGCAATCGCATGCGGAATCGCAAAGTCTTCTTCCTGCAGCGGAATGCGTTGTGCAATCAGCTCAGAGTAGGTGTTGAGTTTGGCGGCGACGACGCTGACAAATTCAGCGATCTCGGCGGTGCCTTGGATATAACCATCGCGCAGGGAGTTAAAGATAATCTCCATGTCGTGCATGAATTCGCCGTAGGCGTGCAGTTCGATGGTTTTGGCGCTGCCTTTCATGGTGTGGAACACCACGCGCAGGTCACCAATGGCGCCCTTGTCGGTGGGGTCGGCCGTGAAATTGGGTATCGCAGCGTCGAGGCGGTTCACATACTCGCCACATTCCTCAACGAAGCATTCGCGCAGTTCCTGGTCGATCTCACCCTCGGGACCGTCTTTGAGGGGCTCCGGATCGCAGCTGATAGCAGCTTCGGCCCAGTAGGCCATGCCATCGCGCCAGGAGGCTGCACCACCGGCGCTGGCTGCAGCAGCAGGCGCCTCGGTCTCTTCCAGTGCCATGGACAGCAACTCTTCTGCCAGGGCATCCGGATCTTCGCTTTCCACTTCACCGCCGATCAGGTCGACGATGCTGGCATCGTCAATGCCGTCGAGCATCTCGGATTCAACCGCAGGCTTGCTGGTGAATTCGAGCACATTGCCTTCGGGGTTCTGCATGTTCTCGCGAAGCGAGGTATAGGATTCGAGCTCTTTCGACAGTGATTCAGCGCGACGCAGATGTTCGGCGGGGTTGCCTTTGGGGTCAACCAGGCGAGATTCCATGTACTGTTCCAGCGCGGCAATGCTGGAGGCAAAGCACTGCATGGAATCGTCATTGATTAGGCCGCCCATCTCAACCGCGCGCTCCAGGTAGGCCGCACAGCGTGCCAGTACCTCGTTTTCCTGTTCCTTGGCTTCGAGCATGCCGAGTACCGACAATACCTGATCGAGCTCGGAGCGGGCGCTGGCGACAAAGTCGTCGCTGCCAAACTGATCCAGCAGTTTTGTGCCAATGGTGAGCAGGGTGACGCCTGTCGGGAAGCCGTTTTGTTCCCAGAGCTCTACAGCGTCGAGCAAATCGGTTTCGCCGAGCTGGCGAGCAGCCCGGAACAGCGGACGCAGGCCGCCGATGGAGATATCGAGATCTTCCGGTGCGGTATTGGTCAGCACGATGAGGTCGCGGCGGGCGAACTCGCGGTTGATCTTGTCTTTCATGCCGCGCAAGCAGCGTGTGACCTGTTCGGTAATGGCTGCTTCCAGGTCCAGCGTGGCGGCGTCGCCCTCTGCTGACAGGCCGTGCTTGAGCTTGTATTCGATAATGTCGCGAACATTGCTCAGGGCGCCACCGAAATCAATCAGGTTGGCGGGATCGGCGGGCTGGTCCTGTTCGGCGTAGCTGCGCAGGACTTTAAATTGTTCATTGATAATGGAGGCCTGCTCGGGCAGACCGACCACGTGCAACTGCAGGCCCACCTGCTGCAGGCTGGGCAGTGTTTTTGCCGTCAGCGTGGTGTTGGCGTTGCAGATGTTCTTGTTCTCGCCGGCGAGGAAGCCCATGACTTCCACCAGCTGCTGCTGGGTCTGTTGCAGCGCGTCCAGGAGGTCGTCTTCCTGGATCATGTGATCTTCAGTGGCCGCGGTGTAGCGATCCACGTCTTCAATTCTGAAGGCTATTAACAGGGCCTTGTGCTCTTTCGCGGGGCGCTTTTGCTTGCCGATGTAATACAACATCTTCTTGATGTTGGCGGCAGCGCCGGCGCGATCGAGGGCTTCATAGCCCTTCTCTTCCAGCAGGCGCAGAGTGTCGAAACAGTGCTGGAAAAGCTGTACGGTAACTTCGTCTGTTTGTGCTGTTCCCTTACCCAGGGCTTCAACATAGGCGGTGAAGCAGCTGAAATAGGGTTCCAGGGCTGTGCCGGCCAGTGCATGACAGGCCAGTCCGCCGGTAGTGCGCAACTGCGCCAGCGCTTCCTTGCTGCTCTTGGTTGCCGCTTCGGTGTGTTGGTGCATGGATTTCATGGCCTGCTTGGCCATGGCTTTGATTTCTTCTTCGAGGGCTACCGGTACATCGCGGTTAATACCCGCGCTGTCCGGCAGCGGAGGATTGAAGAACAGCGATTCAGGGAGGCTGGGACGGTGATCCAGAGCGCGCAGGTCATTCACTACCGAGGCGATACTGCCCGGAGTCACCTCGCGCTTGGCGCGAACACTCGCCAGATAAGCGGGCAGTGCCTCGATGGCAGCGACCAGCTCGGTCATGGCCAGCTTGCGCTTATCACCTGCGATGTTGCCTTCACGCAGTTCACCGAGAACCCGTTCAATTTCCTCCGCGAGGAGGGCGGCGGGGTCCAGGGCGCACAGGCGCAGTGCGCCCGCGGCCATGTGGATGTTGCGCTCTGCTTCCAGCAGGTGCTCTGTGGTGTCGGGCTCGCGTTGGAAGCGATGCAGGCAGGTACGCGCCGCTTCCATTTCGTCCCGCAGGTTTTTCTCAACCCACCCCAGTGCGACAAAGTCTACAAATTGAGTCATAGCTGTTGTCCGTTTACCTTATTGTCCAGCTTAAATCCCTGATTCTGTTCGGGCGGTGCCTAGCTTGCTTTCTTGGCCAGGTCGCCCATGTCGACTGTTTTCTTGCCAGTGGCATCGGCGACGTTGGTTATCACGTCAGCGCGAGGGCCCTTGGCGGCAGTCTCTTCAGCGAGCTTGAATCGCGCGGTGTCTTCCGCCAGGCGGTCGAACAGTTCACGCAACTCATTGGTAGCGGAGTCCATTCGGTCCGCAGCACGCTGTGTTTGCAGGGTTTTTTCCAGAATGTCAGATACTGATTCAGTCACTCGGCTTGAGGACTCACCGGACTGAACGATCTGGCCGCTCATCTCTACCATGTAGTTCCGGGCGTTCTCGGACATGGACAGAATGTGACCGAAACGGTTACGTACGTCACCGGCAATACCAGTCAGTTTCACCAGCGACTGCGTGGCACCTTCCATGTTGCGGTTAGATTCCGCCATACGGTTAGATACCGAGCGAATCGCGCGGTCAGCTTCCTGTACAATTTCGTTGGTCTGGTTAGCCAGCTTACCGGTTTCGTCGGCAATACCCGCGAATCGCTGACCACCCTCACCGGACTGCGACGCAGCCTCAATACGAGTGTTCATCGCCAGAGTAGAAATCGCGTTCGCAACCTCACGAATACGGAACAGCAGGTCGGCTACGATCTCGATGTCGTCACCCAGACGCTTGGAGGTTTTAGCAACGGTCTGCTGCGATTCGCGAATGTCTTCTACCGACACCATCAGGGTTTCAATACCAACGTCACCCTCACGTGCCGCGGTTACCGCCTCTTCAGATGCTTTCGAGGTAGTTTCCGCCAGCTCGGACATGTGGCTGGAGATTTCACGCAGTTCCACCGAGGTGGAGGCCGTGTCTGCCACGATGCTACCCACTTCACCCAGGGACACTTTTACGTCGCCGGATGCCTGGGAGGATTCTTCTACCGCCTCACGAACCTGCTCAGAAGAGTTGTTCACCGAGGTTACCACCGAGCGCATCCAGTCGAGCAGCTGGTTTACAGCCACCGCAATCGGCTGGGTAATACCCTTGGTTACGGTGAGGTCACGGCTGAGGTTGCCCTCGGTCAGCGGCTCAATCTCACGTACCTTCTGCTGTACCTCGGCTTCCATGGCCTGGGCCTGCTCCTGCTGCTGACGCTCTTGGGCGCGTGAGCCGTTGAAACGAATGCCGATGGCCGCCAGTAGACCAATGCCTACCAGTACCAGGAAGATTGCCGTGGTGCCGGACCAGGTGCGGTTCTCCGCCAGCTGGTCAACGTGAACCATGGCGTTACCCACCGATACGCTCAGTTCAGGCGTGGTGGCAGTAATAGATGCTGCTGCCTGGGCCGCGCGGATCAGTTCCTGGTGCGAGTCATAAATGTCGTTTACTGAGCCAGAGACCTGAGCGTACAGCGTTTCTGCTTCATTCAGCACGTCCAGGGCGTCGGCGCCACGCAGGCGGTCGATACCGCGGGCGCGGTCGCCGTCACGCAGGCCTTCCATGGTGCGCTGGAATGACAATGCATCCTGCTTGAATTCCTCAGCAGCACTGGCAGCGTCGTCGCCGCCGGCAAGGATCCGGTCAATGTTTCGGCCGATACGTTCAATCAGGAACAGCTGCTCCTGGGCGGCCAGCAGGGTCTCGTTGGACACGTTGCTGTCACCGAGAATGTCCACCAGATCCTTATACTGGGCCTGAATCGTCTTGATGTTGGCGTTCAGGTTGGTGGAGATCTCACGAACAAACAGAATCCGGTCCTTGGCGTCCAGGATCGCGTCTACATCTGCGCCTACGGTCGCCCACTGCTCGGCAATGCGGTTGGTGTAAGGCGCCATGGATTCACCCGGTGCCTCGAGTTCCTCGGTGCCATTCTGGAGTGCGTCCAGCTGGCCCGGGAACTGGCTGCGGGAGAATGCCAGTTCGTCAAACGCGGGAGTCAGGCCACTAAAGGCCTCACGGGATTCCACGTTAATGTCCTGAGTCAGTACGCGCAGGTCAGAGGCAATGCTGCGGTATTGGTCGTCCTGTTCGGCGCCGGCTGACATCTGGTACATGTTGATACCCAGACCGGCGACGGTGGCTACCAATGCCGCACCGGCGAGCAACAGCACTGAGTCAGTGGCTCCCTTTTGTTTTAGAATTATAGAACTCATGGTTGTTCTCCTGCCCTAGCTAGATGTTATGACGCTGGCTTCAGTGAAGTTGGCGTCTATTAGTAATTTTGAGGTATCGAACAGGGCGTAATCCCCGTCGTTGGTGCTGAAAACACCGCTGATATAAGGCTGCAGCTCATCTGCTACCTGGATATCTGTGCGTAACTGCTCGGTGGAGAGCCTTACGCCGCCATAACTTTGCTCAATCATCAGGCCGGTGTGGATACCGCGACCGTTGACGATAAGAGCCTGCTTGCCCCCGGAGGTCTTGGCGCCGCCGGAGAGGAATGAAGTCAGATCGGAGATGGCCACAACACGACCTCCGACGTTGGCCAGGCCACGCACCCAGTGTTTGACGCCGGGCAGGGGAATAGTGTCACCCAGATCCACGATCATGCGGGTCTCGTCGGCGCTGATTACACAGCGGGTGCCGAGCACGTCAAAGGCCGCCCCGTGCCAGTTCTGGATGAGTTCCTGCGTGGCGGGTACTGGCGCGGCAAAGTCGATGACTTGCTGCGATAATGCGCGCAGGGTCTGGAAGGCATCCGTGCTCATTACACGGCCACCTGGATGGAGAGGAACTCCTTGAGGACGGCTTTCAGCGCTTCCATATCCAGGGGCTTCTCAAGATAGGCGGAGCAACCGCGGTCCTTGGATTTGCCCATGGTGAAAACGTCGTCGTGGGAGCTCAACATGACCACGGGCGTATCTTTGAAGTCGCCCTTACTGGCCCGGATAAGGGTCAGGGTCTTGAAGCCGTCCAGCGGCTCCATGGTGATATCGAGCAGGATCAGGTCTGGCTTACAGTCATCCAGTTGGGTGACGGCATCCCAGCCGTTCTCCGCCGTGGATACTTCGCAGCCACACTGTTCCAGCATCTTGGTTGCCTTGAGCCTGATGATCTTGTCATCGTCGACAAGAAGTACCCGTCGCTTCTGGCTATTCTGTTCCTGAGACATGGTTGTTATTTCTCCTGTCAATCCGGTGGGGCCTGTCGGCCGCCGGGACGTTTCTGTGTTCGAACACTTTCGAGTATTGAGGGCCATTGAGGCAGTGCAAACTAAAAAGTGTTGTTTTTGTGATCGAGTTCCGCGTTTTGCAAGTAAGCTGCAGTAGTCTGCAATTAACTTGCAGTGGCCTGAAAAAACGCGAATTGATTAACATTTCTGCAGTATTTCGCTTGAGACTGAGGGCGGGGTATAGCACCTTTGCTATGAGCCTATAAAAGAACTATTCAGGACGCAGGGGCATAATAATGCTTAATTCCATGTGGGCAGGTTTCCGCAACCTGGCCGTTTTCACTATTCTGGTGTCCGTCGTGGCCCAGCCGCAGGCGCAGGGACGCCTCGATCTGGCTGGACTGGCGGTATACACCGACACTGCCCGAGATATATATGTCGCGGGTTTGCGCACGGCTGACGGTCAGCCGGTTCCCGATTTGAGTGCCCTGCAGGGCCCGATAATCATGGAGTACCGGATTACCACGCGCCGGATCAGTGCTCGAGGATTTTCCGGCACCCTGCTGTTGCAGGCGGAGCTGGGGTCCGGCGAGCGAGCCCCGGATGCCGTGGTAGATGCACTGGGTGAACTCAAGCGCACCATGAAAGGATCGCTGCTGATGGGCGATCAGTTTGAAATTGGCCTGACGGAGCGGGGTAATACCGTATTCAACCTCGACGGCACGCGCCTGTTCGATGTCGATGGCGCTGAAACCTTTGCGTTCCTGATCCAGGGTTGGCTGGGTTCATCCGCCTCTGCACTGCTGCGTGAGCCGCTGAGCTCGCGTAGCCTCGACGATGGCATCATGACCCGGTTTGAGAGCCTGATCCCTCTGAATGAGCGGGTTGATACTGTGGCCGCCTGGGGCAACGACGCGGCTGAAGAGCCTCAACAGGTGGCAGCTGCGCCCGAACCGGCCACTACACCAGAGCCCGAGCCGGAACCTCAGGTTGCCGCCGCGCCTGAACCCGAGCCCGAGCCTGAAGTAGATGCCGGGGCCGCTGCTGCGGCAGCCGTTGCCGCCGCCGCTACGGCCGCTGCTGCGACGCCAGAGCCCGTGCAGGTGGCTTCAGCACCCGAACCTGAGCCTCAGCCCGAGCCGCTACCCGAATTGCCGCCGTCTTCTGAGCCTGTGGTGGCGCAGTTGGAACCAGAGCCTGAGCTCGAGCCTGAGCTCGAGCCCGCTGCGCCGGCCACGGACGATCGCGCCTCCGCACTGGCCGAAATGGACGACCGCGAGTACCAGCGTCAGCTGAATGAGTACCTGGCACAGGTGCTGGGTATGGTGTTCCGTGAGGTTCGCTATCCTCGTCGCGCGGTCAACCGCGAACTGGAAGGCAAAGTTGAAATGCTCGCCGAGATCAGTCTCGAGGGTAAGCTGCTGGGGGTTGAGGTGCTGGAGACTTCTGGTCACGGCCTGCTCGACCGCGCTGCGATTGCCGCCGTAGAGGAAGGAGCACCCTTCCCGCCCCTGAGTGCGGTGGCCCAGGAAGAATTCCTGTCAGACGATGGTGAGAACTACGTGCTGATGATTCCCGTGAATTTCCGGCTGCAGTAAAGCGCAGCCGGCGAATCATTCCTGACCGAAATCAGGTAGCCAGCCGCCGGACTCCTTCCAGCGGTTAACCACATCACAGAACAGCTCTGCAGTTCTCGCAGCGTCATAGGCCGCTGAGTGAGCTGCGCTGTTGTCAAAGGCAATGCCGGCCTCGGCGCAGGCCTTGGCGAGCACCGTTTGGCCGTAGGCCAGCCCCGACAGTGTGGCGGTGTCAAAAAACGAGAACGGGTGAAAAGGGTTGCGCTTGAGATCGCAGCGCTCCACGGCCGCGTTAATAAAACCGGCGTCAAAATGGGCGTTATGGCCTACCAGAATGGCCCGGTTACAGCCCTGTTCGCGAATTTCCTTGCGCACCGCGCGGAAGATGTCACCCAGTGCCTCGGCCTCGTCGACCGCCTCCCGGAACGGGTGGTAGGGGTCGATGCCGGTGAAATCCAGCGCGGCCTGTTCAATATTGGCTCCCTCGAACGGTTTGACGTGAAATTCGAGGGTGCGATGTACGTCCATCATGCCGCTGTCGTCCATGCGAACCAGGGTCGCTGCAATCTCCAGAATGGCGTCGGTGCCGGCGTTAAAGCCGCCTGTCTCTACGTCGATAACCACGGGGAGGAAACCGCGGAAGCGATCGGCAATGCGATGTTGGAAATCTTCCACGGCGCTCAGGCAACCTGCCAGTGCATGGATTCGCCCGCCGACAGGGGCTTGAGATGGTCATTGCCCAGTGGAATCTCGGCAGGCACGTCCCAGGCCTGCTTGCGCAGGGTAATGGTATCGGTGTTGCGCGGCAGGCGATAAAAGTCTGGCCCGAAGTGGCTGGCAAAGCCCTCCAGCTTGTCCAGAGCATTGCACTCTTCGAACACCGAGGCGTAGAACTCGATTGCCGCATGCGCTGTGTAAACACCGGCGCAACCGCAGCTGCTCTCTTTGGCGTGACGCGCATGGGGGGCGGAGTCTGTGCCCAGAAAAAACTTCGAGTTGCCCGACGTGGCCGCTTCAATCAGCGCCTGCTGGTGTGTGCTGCGCTTGAGAATGGGCAGGCAGTAATAGTGGGGGCGAATACCGCCGACCAGCATGTCGTTGCGGTTAAACATCAGGTGGTGGGCGGTGATGGTGGCGGCCACATTGCTGCCTGCATCGCGTACAAACTCGACCGCGTCGCGGGTGGTGATGTGTTCAAACACAATGCGCAGGCCCGGGAAGCGTTCGGCAATAGGAATGAGGTGGCGATCAATGAAGGTCTTCTCGCGATCGAAGATGTCGATATCGTGGTCCGTGACTTCGCCGTGAATAAGCAGCGGCAGGTCGGACTCCTCCATTGCCGCGAGCACCGGATACAGCCCATCGAGTTGGGCCACGCCAGCCTCGGAATTGGTGGTGGCGCCGGCGGGGTAGAGCTTCACGGCGTGGACATAGTCAGATGCTGCTGCCAGCTGAATCTCGGCCGCGTCGGTCTGGTCGGTGAGGTACAGCGTCAGCAGGGGTTCGAACTGGCGCGGCAGGGCGCTCATCGCCGCCAGAATACGCTCTCGATAGGCCGCGGCCAGGGCCACGGTGGTCACCGGTGGCGTCAGGTTGGGCATGACGATAGCGCGGCCGAAATAACGGGCCATATCGGCGCAGGTTTGCGCCAGTGCATCGCCGTCGCGCAGATGTACATGCCAATCGTCGGGGCGGGTGATCGTAATTTCGTTCACTGGAGTTCTGCCGGGTCTGGGGAAAGTCGGCATGCTACCACAAACGGGGTGAATTCTTTATGACGGGCCACACTATGCCGGGCCGCGGCTGCCAGAACCGGTGAATTTAGTACCTGCATCGCGTAGAATACGCGGCCTTTTGCGTAATATTGAACGGAGCGAACCATGTCAGACGTGAAAAAAGTCGTACTGGCCTATTCCGGCGGCCTCGATACCTCGGTCATCGTGCGCTGGTTGCAGGACACCTACAACTGCGAAGTGGTCACCTTTACCGCCGATATCGGCCAGGGTGAAGAGGTGGAACCTGCCCGCGCCAAGGCGGAGGCCATGGGCGTCAAGGAAATCTACATTGACGATCTGCGCGAAGAGTTCGTGCGTGACTTCGTGTTCCCCATGTTCCGTGCCAACACCGTTTACGAAGGTGAGTATCTGCTGGGCACCTCTATTGCCCGTCCCTTGATCGCCAAGCGCCTGATCGAAATTGCCAACGAAACCGGCGCCGATGCGATTTCTCACGGCGCCACCGGTAAGGGCAACGACCAGGTGCGCTTCGAGCTGGGTGCTTACGCGCTGAAACCGGGTATCCAGGTGATTGCGCCCTGGCGCGAATGGGAGCTGGGTTCCCGTGAATCCCTCATGAACTACTGCGCCGAGCGCGATATCCCCGTGGATTTTGCCAACGCCAAGAAAAAATCTCCGTACTCTATGGACGCCAACCTGCTGCACATCTCCTACGAGGGCGATCTGCTGGAAGACCCTTGGGCCGAGCCTGAGGAAGATATGTGGCGCTGGAGCGTCAGCCCGGAGGCGGCCCCGGATGCGCCCACCTACATTGAGTTGACCTTTGAAAAAGGTGATGTTGTGGCGATCGACGGCGAAGCCATGTCACCGGCGACGGTACTTGAACACCTGAACAAGGTGGGCGGCGCCAACGGTATTGGCCGCGATGACATCGTGGAGAACCGCTACGTGGGCATGAAGTCCCGCGGATGCTACGAGACGCCAGGGGGCACCATTCTGCTCAAGGCGCACCGCGCGATTGAGTCCATTACCCTGGACCGCGAAGTCACGCATATGAAAGACGAGCTGATGCCGCGTTACGCCAAGCTGGTCTACAACGGTTACTGGTGGAGCCCCGAGCGCAAGATGCTGCAGGCGGCGATCGACGAGTCCCAGAAGGTGGTTAACGGCACCGTGAAGCTGAAGCTGTATAAGGGCAACGTTATTATTGCTGGCCGCAAGTCGGAAGACAGCCTGTTTGACGAGAGCATTGCCACCTTCGAGGATGACGCTGGTGCCTATGACCAGAAAGACGCCGAGGGCTTTATCAAGCTCAACGCGCTGCGGATGCGCATTGCCGCCAACAAAGGCCGGGATCTGCTGTAAGGCATGAAACTGTTCCTGAAATGGCTCGCCCTGGGGCTGGTGCTGGTAATCGCCGGCCTAGCCCTGACCGCGTCCTGGTATCTGCGCTGGGACGAGATTGAACCGCCGCCGTTGCCCGGCGAGGTGGTGGCCGGGGCTATCGATCACAGCGGCTTGCAACGCCATTGGCAGGCCTTTGTGCCTGAGACCTCCGGTGCCAATGCACCCCTGGTGATCGTACTGCACGGTTCCTTGTCTGACGGTAATGTCGCCCGTGCGAGCACCTTCTACAGCTTCGATGTGGTGGCGGCCCGGGAAGGCTTTGTGGTTGCCTACCCTGATGGCATTGACCAGCACTGGAACGATTGCCGGGCTAACGCCAGCTACGCGGCGAACCAGCTCAATATCGACGATGTGGGCTTCGTACGCACGCTCGTAAGTGAACTGGCGGAACGATTGGGCATTGATCGGAACCGCGTGTTTGTCACAGGTTTCTCTAATGGTGGGCAGATGGCCTATCGCTTGGCGATGGAAGCCCCTGACCTGATTGCGGCCGCGGCACCCATGGTGGCCAATATGCCCGCCCCCGGTAATAACGCCTGTGAGATGGCGGATGTCGCTGTCCCCATGCTGATAGTCAATGGTACAGCCGACAGTATTAATCCCTATGAGGGCGGTGTGGTTAACCTGTTCGGCGACACCAGTCGCGGCGAAGTGCTTTCGGCCGAGGCGAGCGCCCTCTACTGGGCGGACCTTGCCGGTTACACGACCGAGGGCGAGCGCGAGATGTTGCCCGTCACCCAGCAGGACGATACGACGCGCCTCGAGCGCCTGGCCTGGGAGAGCAGCAACCGGCCTTCCGTCGTACTTATCGGTATGCAGGGCGCCGGCCACCAGTTTCCCCACCCAGTTTTCACCGGCATGCGTGCCCTGGGGCCCACCAGCCACCAGGCCGACGGCGCCGAACTCATCTGGAACTTCTTCTCCAACACCCTGGGGTCAGGTCTCTAATTTCTCAGACAACTCTGGGGTCAGGGCTTAAATGTCTGAGAAATTTAAGACCTGACCCCAGGGTTGTCTGAATGGTTTACGGTGTGGGGTAGGGGAGAGGGAGGACAATGCTGAGGGCTTCGCTGGGGCCCTGGTGCAGGTTGCGGTAGCCGTGTTTCTGGTCGCCGGGGAAGGCCAGCACATCACCCGCGTCCACTTCCCAGTTCTGGCCGCCGACCGACACACCCACACATCCCGTTAACGTCACGAGATACTCCTTGGTGCCCTGCAGGTGTGGCTTGCCAGCCATGGAACTGCCCTGGGCGAGGTGGATGCGGTCGATCTCAATACCCCTGACCTTGTCGGGCATAAGTTTGTGTACGGCCACCTTGCCGCCGCTGCGCATTTTGATGGGGACCTGGTCAGCTTTGAGCAGGCTGCATTCATTGCGCGGTCGGGATAACAATTCCTCGATGCTCACGCCGAGGGCAGCGGCGAGTTTGCAGAGGTTGGTGAGCGACGGGTTGCCGCCACCGGATTCCATGTTCGTCAGCGTAGATCGCGGTATGCCGGCTTTGGCTGCTAGCTTGTCCTGACTCAGTTCGCTGCGCTTGCGCAGGGCAATAATATTGTCGGCGAGATAGGCCGAGACGTTCTCCAGCTCGCTCATCGATGACTCCATTGGCGCTATGGCAATATATTAGCCAAAATGACGAAATAATGTCTAGATTGGTTAGGCTTTACCTGTCGCTGACGCACAACAGGAGGAAGCATCATGCGAATTGAACATGCCAATATCACCGTAAGTAACGTGAACGCCAGTGTCGCTTTTTATCAGAAGCTATTCGGCGCCAGGATCCGCTGGGAGGGTACTAACAGCTCGGGCAACCGGGCAGCACATGTGGGGCTGGATGACACCTATTTGTCGCTGTTTGAGGCGGATGCCAGCGGGCGAGCGCCGGCCGGCTATGGCGAGGTGGGCTTTAACCACCTGGGTTTTGAGGTGGATAGCCTCGATGAGTTTCGAGCTCGCCTGGGCGATCTGGGCGTGGAACCCAATGAAGTCGAACCTTATGAGCCAGGCCAGCGCCTGTATTTCTTTGACCCGGACGGCAATGAAGTAGAGCTGGTCCAATACTAGCCCGGGGTCTTCTATCCCAAGCGTCCTAAAGGCCGGCATTCGTGCCGGCCACCCACCGAGATTTGGGGTAGGCACGGTATTCTTGCTTCGACGCGAAATGCCGCGATGTTGATGCCTTTACGTTGAGGCACGTCACTTGTCAGTACCGAAATCGCTTCTATACACATCTGAAAATAAAAAATCTCCAGATAAAGATGCTAAGTGTCTGAAGTAGAAAAAAACCGAGTGGCGTTCGTTTTTGCTGGTGGTGTTTCTCGCACCTGCTCTGACGATAGCCATCGTCGGTGGCAAGAGGTTTATTGTCTGGATTAGCCAGATCATTTTCGGGCCACCAGGGGTACAACCATGCGCCTGAACCGATGCGCCCTGCTCAGGGGGGGGGCACTGCTCCCACCAGCGTGCATATTTCCAGCCCTGTCGTTCACTGCCGTCAGAACGCTATTGCCGACCTGATCGAGAAGATTGAGGCCCACCCCCGAAGCATCTGTGCCCCAGCACAGTGACGAGGGCAAACTGGTCGTCCTGCTGGAGACCGCCAACGAATCCGTGATCATGGAACGTATTAGCAGCTTTGAGCACCTCTCCGGTGTCATCAATGTGGCTATGGTGTATCACCAAATCGATACCGACCCACACGAAGCACCCCAGACAGACGTTGAAGCTGAAATGGAGAGCCCTGCATGAGTACCACGCGTCGCGATTTTATCCGTGCCAATGCGGTTGCCGCCGCCTCTGCCGCCGCCGGCATAGGTACCACGGCCACTGCCACAAACCTGATTACGACCGACACCAAGTTGAAGTGGGCGAAAGCGGCCTGCCGTTTCTGTGGTACCGGTTGCAGTGTCAATGTGGCGACCCGGGATAACAAGGTGGTGGCCACCCACGGCGACATCAACTCGCCGGTGAACCGTGGCCTGGCCTGTGTGAAGGGCTACTTCCTGATTTTCTGGGGCGGCTTTAACACGGCCATGGAGTTCACCAACTCCGATGCGTTTTGTACTGGTTGCCATGAGATGAATGACAACGTCTACCAGGAGCTGCAGTCCACCATTCACTTCACCAATCGCTCTGGAGTGCGGGCGCTGTGCTCGGACTGCCACGTACCCCACGCTTGGACGTACAAAATCGCTCGCAAGATGCAGGCCTCCAAGGAAGTGTGGGGCAAGATCTTCGGCACCATCGACACCCGCGAGAAGTTTCTGGCCAAGCGTCGCGAACTTGCTGAGCACGAGTGGGCACGGCTCAAGGCGAATGACTCGCTGGACTGCCGTAACTGTCACGATTTGGAATACATGGACCTCACCTGGCAGAGCCAGCGTGCTGCGCAGCAGCATTCCACGGCACTGGCCAGTGGCGAGAAAACCTGTATCGATTGTCACAAGGGTATTGCTCACCAGTTGCCTGACATGGCCGGCGTAGAGGGCTGGGATTAATCCAGCCCTAGTGGAAGTTGCGGGATTTGAGCCGTAGCTTGTCCAGCGCGTGCGTGTAATCCTCGAGCTTCCCGGCAATCACGTGGATGACGTTGTCCACGGTTTCTACGATGCCGGTGACTAACAGTAACTGCCCTGACATCAGCGCCTGGCGGAAGTTCTCCTGAGTCCGCTGCCACACCACAATATTACTGTTGCCGGTTTCATCTTCCAGTGTGAGAAACAACACGCCCGAGGCGCTGCCCGGCCGTTGCCGACAGGTGACGAGCCCGGCAATACGCACAAACCGTTTATTGCCCACTGCGGCCAGATCGACATGGCGCTTGCAGCGATTAAAGGGCGGCCGTTCGCGCAGCAGGCTCATGGGGTGGGCGCGCAGGGTGAGCCCGGTAGCCCGGTAATCCGATAACACTTCTTCGGCTACCGCCGGTGCCGGCAGCTGCACATCGTCGTTGAAGTAGCGGGCACTCTGAAACGCCTCGTCGTGCAGCAGCGGCCGCGATTCCTCCAGCGCCATAATCTGCCACTGGCTCTGATGGCGGTGGCCGCTCAATGACTGCAGGGCGTCGGCGTCGGCCAGTGCCTCCATATCGCGCTTATGTAGTTGTGCCCGGCGGCGCAGATCGCTCACCTGCCTGAAAGGCGCCTGCTGACGGGCCTCCACCAGGCGCTGGGCTCCCTCGCGGCTCAGGCCTTTCACCAATCGCAGGCCCAGCCGCACCGGGCGCCTGGGCTCGTCGAGGAGTTCGTGGTCCCACAGGCTCTGGTTCACGTCGATAGCCAGCACGAGTACACCGTGACGGCGGGCGTCCTGCACCAATTGTGAGGCGGAGTAAAATCCCATCGGTTGGCTGTTCAGCAGGCCGGCAAAAAATGCCGCCGGGTGGTGGCGCTTGAGCCACGCCGAGACATAGGCCAATAGCGCAAAGCTGGCCGAGTGCGATTCGGGAAAGCCGTAGCCGGCAAAACCCTTGATCTGATTGAACAGGCGGCGGGCGAAGTCTGCATCGTAGCCGCGCTCAATCATGCCCCGGGTGAGTTTTTGCTCGAATTCACCCAGGCGGCTGTCGCGCCCCCAGTTGGCAATGGCCCGGCGCAGCTGGTCTGCCTCGCCGCCGGAGAAGCCCGCCGCCACCATGGCCAGCTTAATGACCTGCTCCTGGAAAATCGGCACGCCCAGGGTGCTCTTCAGTACCTCCTTGATCGCCTCGGAGGGATAGGTTACCGGTTCCAGTCCCTGCTTGCGGCGCAGGTAGGGATGTACCATGTCACCCTGGATCGGGCCCGGCCGCACAATCGCAATTTCTATTACCAGGTCGTAGAAACAGGATGGTTTGAGCCGCGGCAACATGGACATCTGGGCGCGGGATTCGATCTGGAAAACGCCGATAGTGTCGGCCTGCTGCAGCATCTGGTACGTGGCCTTGTCTTCCTTGGGAATATCGCTGACCTGGCCAATGGCCGGGTTGTAGCGATGCACCATTTGCAGGCTTTTGCGAATGGCAGAGAGCATACCCAGGGCTAGCACATCCACCTTGAGCAGGCCCAGGGCTTCGATATCTTGTTTGTCCCATTGGATAACGGTGCGATCGACCATGCTGGCATTCTCCACCGGCACCAGTGTGGAAATCGGGCTGCGGGTAATTACAAAGCCGCCCAAGTGCTGGGACAGGTGGCGCGGGAAGCCGAGAATCTGCTGCACCAGGGAGTAAAACAACTCTGCCTGGCGGCTGTGCTCCGCCACGCCCTGCTCCTCAAAGCGCTGCTTGAGATCGCCGGTGCGATCCCACCAGGCCATAGAGCGCGCCAGGTCATCGACGAAAGCCGGGTCCAGCCCCAGCGCCTTGCCTACATCGCGTACGGCGCTGCGGGCCCGGTAGGTGATCAGGGTGGCCGCCAGGGCGGCGCGCTTGCGAGTGTACTTGTTGTAAATGTACTGAATGACTTCCTCGCGGCGCTCGTGTTCGAAGTCCACATCGATATCCGGGGGCTCATCCCGCTCTTTGGAAATAAAACGCTCAAACAGCAGCGATATCTGCTCCGGCGAGATCTCGGTAATGCCAAGGCAGTAGCACACCACCGAATTGGCGGCTGAGCCCCGGCCCTGGCACAAAATGCCCCTGTCGCGGGCAAAGCGAACAATGTCGTAGACGGTGAGAAAGTAATACTCGTAAGACAGCTCTTCAATGAGTGCCAGTTCCTTGTCGATGCGCTCGGCTACGGCTGCGGGTACGCCGCCGGGCCAGCGCTGCTCGCTGCCCTCAGCTACGAGCGCGCGCAGATAGCTGTTGGCGCTGTGATCTTCCGGCACCACCTCTTCGGGATACTCGTAGCGCAGCTCTTCCAGGCTGAACTGACAGCGACGGGCGATCTCCAGTGTTTCCAGTAGTAGTTGGGGGTGGTAGAGGGGGGTGATTTTATTCGCTGAGCGCAGGTGTTGCTGGCTGTTGCCCAACCGGCGCATGCCCAACTGGGCAATACTGGTGTTGTGGTGCAGGGCGGTGAACACATCGTGCAGTGGCTTGCGCGCCGCCTCGTGCATGCGCACATCGCCACAGGCCACCGGTGGTATCTTCAGTGCCAGAGCCAAATCCAGTAAGGCCTGCTGCCTGACTGCTTCGTTATTACCCAGCAGGTGGCTGACTCCCAGCCACACTCTATCCCGGCACAAGCGGGCCAGTTGCTTGCCCCAGGCCTGGTTCTCGGTGGTGTTACCCTCTGGTAGCCAGATCAACAAGCAGCGCTTGAGGTGAAAAATCACATCCCGCATCGACGCCTGGTATTCGCCCTTGGGACTGCGCCGACGGGCTGTGCTGATGAGCCCGGAAAGCTCTGCATATGCCGCTCGGCTGGGTGCCAGTGCTACAACCCGGAAGCCCTCCTCAAGCCGGAACTCACTGCCCACAATCAGTTGAATGCCCGCTTCCTTGGCGGCGACGTGAGCCTTCACTATTCCCGCGAGCGAGCATTCATCGGTAATAGCAATCGCCGCATAGCCCAACTGCGCCGCCCGGGCCACCAGCTCGTGGGGGTGCGAGGCGCCGCGCAGGAAGCTGTAACAGGACAGGCAGTGGAGTTCAGCGTAGATTGACATATACTGTATATTTATACAGTATTGGGGGGTTCGTCAATCTTGACGGTTCATCGATTCAAAGGATTCATGGCGCACTGTCGTGGAGCCCTGAAGGTGCACAACGATGATCGCATTGTATAGTCTCTAAGTGTGATGCCGTCGAGCCCATGATTCGGCACCATATAAAACCACTGGGGCCGGTGAAGTTTTATGTGGAGTTTTATCGTTAGGCATTGGCAAGGGTTGGAGCCGGTGTTTTCATTTTCGAGCTGTCGACCCCGACGGTTTTATCCGCCGCGATGGCTATGCGGATAGTTCGGAGTAGGGTAGTGAGCAGGAGAAAAAACATGTCTGGCGAAACCCATCTGGCAAAACTGATTGCGGCAATGTCCCCCGAACTGTCGGACGAGGAGTATGTGTTTTGCACGTTTGAGAACGCTCACTACGGTGATCATGCAGCGTTACAGCCCATCGCGGCAATGCATGAGTCAGAGGGACTGACCCTGGTTGTTCCCAGGGCCAGCGCAGAGCGTGCCAAACTTGATTACGACGCGGTGTTTCGCCATATCAGTTTGCGTGTGCATTCCAGCCTTGAGGCAGTAGGTCTTACCGCCGCATTTTCGAGCAAGTTGGCCGAGCACGGTCTGAGTGCCAATGTGGTTGCCGGGTACTACCATGACCATATCTTTATACCGGCCGGAGACGCCGTCCCAGCGATGGCCGCACTTGGGGAGTTGTCCGGTGCGTGAGTATCAGCGCGACGCTGTCGTTGATCGCTGGTTATGCCTCAGGCGAGGCGACACAAAGGAGCGAGGTTAGTGCAAAGAATCCTTATTTTCGGAAATTCAGGCTCAGGTAAATCAACCCTGGCCGGCAGGCTCAGTAAAGACCACGGTCTTGCACACCTTGATCTGGATACATTGGCTTGGCTGCCCACAATTCCGCCAGAGCGGATGCCGCTGGCGGCGTCGCAGGACAAGATCGTCGATTTTATCGGTGCGAACCCTGGGTGGGTGATTGAGGGCTGTTATTCAGATTTGCTGGAGATGGCGGTGCCGGAGGCCAGTGAAATGATTTATATGAACCTCCCGGTGAATGACTGTGTAGAGAATGCCCGTAGCCGCCCCTGGGAGCCACACAAGTATCCGTCCAAAGAAGCGCAGGACGAGAATCTCGACATGCTCATCGAGTGGATCTCCCAGTACTCGGATCGAACAGATACCTTTTCGGCTGCAGCTCACAAGGCTCTCTATGAGGAATTCACGGGTACAAAGCGAGTGGTGACCAGCAATGGCGACACGCTGTAGCACTGGTGTCGAGTGCCGCATCCGTCGATGGCGCCCCTGTTGGCTGTGTGGAGTACGTAATTTGATATGAAGCTCCTATCTATTATTGTCTTTTCACTGTTGCTGCCACTGCATGCAAGTGCCGATGAGCTCCCGCGTAACCTGTTCGAGTCGATTAATGAGCGTCTTCACTATATGGAAGACGTCGCCTTGTTCAAGGCGGTGAATTATCTGCCTATTGAAAATGTGCAGCGAGAAGAGGTGGTGATTGAGCAATCCAAACGTGCAGCTTTTGAGAGAGGACTGAATCCACAGTCCATAGAGAGCTTCTTCCGGGTGCAGATCGGTATCGCCAAGGCGATTCAGTTCAGATATCGCGCAGACCTGCTCTCCGAGCCAGTCCCCAAAGAGCCTGTGGACCTTAATGACGTAATTCGGCCGGAGTTACTCCGACTTGGTGACGAGATTGTGTCGCGGATTTCTGACTATCTGACGCGGCATGGTTCGTTTGATCAGGTTCCTTTCACCGAGTTTGAGGCGATAATCACGGCCAGATATGTCACCGCTGCAGATAAGCAGCGCTTGTTTGACGCCTTGAAAGAAGTAGAGCTTTTGTGAGTGAGTCTGGCGATATTGAGTTGCGGCAAATGATAACGTCTGACCGTCACTTTGAGACGCAAATACTGCGCAAGAACACTGATTCATCGAGTAGGAAGTATGAAGATATTACATAGCGAACTAGTGCACCATGACATCCAGAAACTGGTGATATGCTCTCTGGAGCAGGCGCTTTACCAGGCTGTTGTGGTTATCGATGATGAAGAGCACGTGGTCTGGAAGGACAACAAGCAGTGCCTGCGCAGCCGTAATCTCACCAGTCTGCGCGAGTGTTTCGGGCACCTTGGGATTAACGAGGTCGTGCTACGCCAGGAGAGCGCATACGATGAAATGATCGGTGCTCCCTCCAAACAAGCGAGTAATCGCATGGAGGTGCCGCTGGGCGCGCCTGCTTATGTCGATCCCACATCCAGGCGAGATCATTAGCGCCTGAGTGTTACTGTTGTCGGCAATATAGAGGCGGCTTGAACACCACGGGTTTTGGAAACAAGGTGAATCACGAGCGACGAGCACCTCATCGACGACGAGGCCAAGCTGGAAGCACTTATCGGTGCGCCCCTAGATATTGTGAAGGCCAAAGTGGTCTCGGCGCTTGATGATCCTATGCGGAAGTTTGTGGCCTCCTCGCCACTGGCGTTCGTGTCTACTATCGATGCGCAGGGCAGGGCAGATATTTCACCCAAGGGCGACCCGGTAGGCTTTACCTGGATTGACGACAAGGGCAACCTGATTATTCCGGAGCGGCCCGGCAATAAACTGGCTTTCGGCTTTCATAATCTCCTCAGAGACAATCGTATCGGTCTGATATTCGTGGTGCCCGGCATGCGCGAGACCTTGCGCGTAAAAGGCACTGCCACGTTGCGTAAAGACTCCGACATGCTCGAGCAGTTACAGGTAAACAACAAGCCGGCGCTGATGTACACCTATGTGGAGGTGGAGGAGTGTTTCTTCCACTGCGGCAAGGCGATGATTCGTTCAAACCTGTGGAAGCCCGAGAAATGGGGCGAGCGGGGAGAATCGCTGATGGTGCGTCAGATAAGCGCTGCCATGGGTGGCGATGCGCAGTTGGAGAAGGTTCTCGAAGAAGAGATTGAGAAGAACTACAAGAATGAGCTGTATTAGACTGCTTGTCGGCTCTTGAAGTTAGCGCCAGCACTTGGTTTTAAGCTGGCTGCGTGGTGCGCCATTAGCTTAAATGGCCCACCTTTACATAGATCAGCGCGCCATCTTCCTTCGTAAAAGGTGTGTGTTTACTCAGGTGTGGGCTGCGCAGCCAAGATCCTTTTGGATAGCTGCCGTACTCGTCATGAAATGTTCCCTCCAATACCAGGATTTCTTCCCCGCCCCAGTGTTGATGGGGCTGGAACTGGGTGTGTGGCGCCCATTTCACCAGCGCCACATGTTCGCCTTCGTACTCATGCAAGGGCATTACCGAGAGACCCTCTACCAACCCCGGCCGCCAGGCTTCGGTGCGGGTATCGATGGCCTTCTGCTCGGTGTCGCCGGCATCAAACTGCTGGAGCTTGACGAAGATCGTGGCCCCCTCATCGCCGATGCTGGGGGTATGTGATGTGCCAATGGGATTGCGCACATAACTGCCTTGGGCGTAATCCTGATGCTCGTCGGAGAAAACACCTTCGAGAACGATAAACTCTTCACCGCCACCATGCGTGTGAGGGGAGAAACTGCTGTTGGGCGCGTAACGCACAATCGATGTCGCGCGGGCAACTTCATCGCCAACGCGGTCGAGCATCATGCGCTCGACGCCGGGCATGGGTGAATCTACCCACCGATAATCTTCGGGGAGAACAACAACGCGTTGTTCAAAATCGGCGTTGATCAATGTGGTCATGGTTGGGTGCCGCGCAGAGTGATTGGTCTAGTGTCTGCTGGTTTCGCATACCGCGTCAATGCCACGCTTCGGCTGTCACGCCGGTAACAGGTGAGTTCAATATCCATGGCATGTTCACAGAATGTGGTAGTGTCAGTATCCAGATGACCCAGGGATATCTGTGATGAGTATCGAATTTCGACCAGCTTCCAGGCAAGATCCCCATTACCTGTCCATTATTTCGCTGTAAAAGCAAGCCTTTGCCGGCGCGGAGCGAATACCCACCTGGCTGCTAAAATTCAAACTACGGCATGGTAAGCCAGGATTCTACGCAATCTATGACGATGCGCAGTGGATTGGCCTGATGTATGCCAATGACTATCGAGATATTGTGTTTATCCAGTTCCTGGCGATAGCTGAGCACTGTCGTTCATCTGGATACGGGGGCCAGGTTCTGAGCCATCTGGCTGAATTACACCCGGGCAAGAGGCTTGCGTTGAATATTGAAGTGCTCGATGAGAGCGCGGAAAACTATAGTCAGCGAGTGCGGCGGAAGGCGTTCTATACGAGGAACGGTTTTGCCGCCTCTGGCTTCCTGGTCAAGGAGCCGGCCGAGAAACTGGAGATGCTGGTTCGCGGCGGAGCTATTTGTGAGGAGGAAATCGAGGCCATGTACCGGCACTTGTTTGGGCGTATCGTGGGCTTGTTCGTCCGACCCCAGGTGATGAGGGTATAGCAGATGAAAGTTGTCTTACTGCTGGTCACGCTTTTGCTGGGCGCCTGTATGCACGGCGACTCCAGAATCGCATTGAGTGAATGGCACATGGGTGAGCTGGCACTGCAGCAGGATATGTTGATCAGTGTTGATATCCTGACCGCGGCATTTCCCGGATATCAGGTGGAGGAAATCGCATGGCAGCAGGATGGGCCCACCACGGTCGGTTACAGGGTGTCGAAGGGTGGCGATCTCATCGCGATGTTCAAGGCGCAGGACGAGAGGCGGGATCTTGTCGACATGATCTACACAAGGAAAGCGATAGATGAATACGGCATTGCCGCCGGTTCATCTTATCGGGAAATTAAAACGGCCCGCCCTTCGGTAAGCTTCGATACCGGCTACCATTATAAAATGGTTGCTCAGCTCAGCTCAGCTCAGCTCAGCTCAGCTCAGCTCAGCTCAGCTCAGCTCAGCTCGGCCGGCATTGAGGTGACAGTGGATCCCGAGGAGTACCCGAACGGGCGTTTCGCCAGGCTGTATGACCCTGAGGGTAACCCGATCGAGCTGTGGGAGCCCCGCTAGATCAATGTTGCAGCGGGGCTTCGTATGATACTGGGCGCCATAGTCGGGCTCGCGTGTGTTATGGCGTTGTGGTGGGCCGTTCGCCGTGGTGAGCGTAAACACCAGGCACGGCAGTTGGCGCTACTACAGCAAAAAATCGCCCGTCGCGAAGGCCAGGAGAAGGCCGGCAGCGTCAATGACCCGGAACCATAGGCACCACCACTGTCTGCCAGGGCTGCGCTTGGCAAAAACTCGTATGCATCGGTCTCCATGTGAGGTCAATGCGTAAAACCTGAGAGGAAAGAGATGGAAGATCTGACAACACTAACGACATTTATTGGTTGGTGTACCGTGATCAGTATCGGCCTGTATCTGTTCAGTGCTATTGTGCTTCTGATCTGCAGAGAGCAGGTAAAGACGTTACACTCGAGAATGGCCAACGTGCCTGCGGAAAAACTCGACGAGATGTACTTCACGTTTCTCGCCAACTTCAAGCTGGCGTTTATCATGCTTAATCTTGTGCCCTATGTCGCGCTCAGGCTGATGCAGGGCTGAGTATGCGCAGTATCAAATTCGCCAATCTGGGGGGCTGACTGACTTGATGAAAGAGATTACCGGAATTAATCATGTTGGCCTGCGCGTGCGAGATATGCAGGTATCACGGACGTTCTACGAACAACTGGGGTTTGAGTTTATTGTCGGGCCGGTGGGGCCTGAGCCGGTAGCGATTATCGAGCACCCCAGTGGGGTGAACTTCAACCTGATTCTCAATGCCGCGCCGATGCTCCTCAGGGCAATGTGTTAATGGAGGAGCCGGTGAAATATCCGGGTTATACCCACATTGCATTGGAAGTGACTGATGGCCAGGCTGTTGCGGCCAGGGTGCGTGATATGGGTATTACCATTACTGAAGAAGTGCGTTTTGAAGGCGCATATTTTTTCTTCATCTGCGATCCGGATAACAACGTCATCGAATTCCATCAGCCTGCCTGACGTTAACCGGTAGCAGGCTAAGCACCGAGGATTGGAAGAGCGCCTATGGACTGGAAAGTTTTCCTAACTGTCTTCGCGGCGGTTTTTATCGCAGAGCTGGGTGATAAGACGCAGCTGGCGACGATGTTATTTGCCACCGACAAAGAGGTGAGCAAGTACACCGTGTTCTTCGCAGCCTCTGCAGCACTTATTGTTGCCTCAGCGCTTGGCGTGCTGGCAGGCGCGCTGCTCGCTGAATACATCAATGAAAAGTACCTGCACTACGCCGCAGGTATCGGCTTCATTGGCATTGGTGTGTACACGCTCTATCACGCCCACTGAGGGGCGGGGCGATGGCAATTTACGACCGGATAGGGAAAGGGTACAGCCGGCGCAGAGTGCCCGATCCGCGCATTGAATCCCAGCTGGTCGCACGCCTGGGCGACGCTACCAGTGTGCTCAATATCGGCGCCGGTACAGGCTCCTATGAACCTCGACACCTGCCGCTGGTTGCGCTCGAGCCATCCTTCGAGATGATCTCGCAGCGCTCATCTGGCGCTGCGCCTGTAGTACAGGGGGCGGCAGAGCGGTTGCCATTTACTGACAACAGTTTCAGCCACGTAATGACGGTATTGTCGATGCATCACTGGCAGGATGTGAATGCAGGGCTACGGGAAATCTGCCGTGTGGCCCGTGATGGTTTTGTGGTGCTCACCTGGGATCCGGAGGCCCAGCCTTTCTGGCTTACGCGTGATTATTTCCCTGCATTCTATGAGCAGGACTGTGGCATGTTCCCCTCTATGACGCAGATCGGTGCCCATTTTAAAGAGGTTGAAGTGGCGCCCTTAATGATTCCCGCTGATTGTATGGATGGTTTTCTGGCAGCCTATTGGTGTCGCCCCGAGGCCTACCTGGATGCCGATGTGCAGCAGTCTATATCTTCGTTCTCGCGTTACCCGGATACCGCCTCGGGGCTGGAGAAGTTGCGTGCGGATCTGGCTTCGGGCGCATGGGCGCGGCAAAATAAAGCCCTGATGTCACGGGAGCATATCGACGCGGGTTACCGGTTGTTGGTAGCCCGGCTGTAGGGAGGCAATCTATGGAAACCATACGTGATTCTTTGGCGCTGGAGCGCACGCGATTGGCCAATGAGCGGACGTTCTTGGCTTATGTGCGTACGGCACTGTCGTTGATTGCCGGCGCTGTGGTGTTATTCCAGTTCTTTCCGGAGCAGCACACCCATGTGGTGATGGCCTGGTTGCTGTTGATTTTCGGCGTGTGTGTTTTTGTGATGGGTATTTATCGCTTTTATGCGGTGCGCGCATCCTTGATGCAGGACCAGATCAAGGAGAGTGATCATGACGAGTGAAATTCGGTTCCGGGCACTGGCAGAGCTAGATGAGCAACTCGCACATATTGCGGCGGCGCCGCGTGATGAGGGAAGTGTTGAGTTGATTGTCTGCCGTCCGGCGGTGGGCGAGCGACGCGAGCTGGATGCGGGTGAGCTAAGCCTCGAGTTGGGCCTGGTGGGCGACAACTGGAGGGCGAGGGGCAAGCGCAACAAGGCCGCCCATCCGGATATGCAATTGAACCTTATGAATATGCGTGCCCTGGCCGCCATCGAACCGGACCCGGCGCGCTGGCCGCTGGCCGGTGACCAGTTTTATGTGGACTTCAACCTGAGTGACGAAAACCTGCCTTCGGGAACCCAGCTCACTCTTGGCGAAGCCGTCATTGAAGTGACGGCAGAACCCCACCTGGGCTGCGCCAAGTTCCAACAGCGTTTTGGTCGCGATGCGGTGGCCTTTGTTAATTCTGAGGCGGGTAAGGCGCTGAATCTGCGCGGCATTAACGCAAAGGTAGTGCAGCCCGGCTGGGTGCATATAGGCGATCGCATTGGCAAACGCTAAACGCATACTATTGGCGCTACTGCTTTTTTTGTCGCCTCTGTTAGTTAAGGCTGGGCGCGACGATGGCGTTATGGAAGTCAGCGCAATCGCCCCGGGAATATATCGTCACGTCTCTTATGGCAGGCTGCCGAACATCGGTTATTACCCCTCCAATGGCCTAGTGCTGGTTCATGATGCGAGTGCTTATATTATCGATACCCCTTGGCAGGTGGCCGATACCAGGAAGCTGGCGCAGTGGATAGCGAATCAGGGCTGGACGTTGAAGGCCAGCATCTCCACGCATTATCACGATGACCGCGCCTCGGGCATCGCCTGGTTAAACGCACAGGGTGTAGACACCTGGGCCTCTGCGCAGACTAACGAGTTGTTGGCCTCGCAGGGCGACGCGCTGGCCAAACACACATTTTCTGGAGAGGGGCACTGGCTGTGGAGTGAGCAGGCCTACGCCTGGTACCCCGGTGGTGGTCACACGGCGGACAATATTGTGGTGTGGCTGCCCCAAGCGAAAGTCTTGATGGGAGGTTGTCTGGTGCGTGCTATGCAGACCCAGAGCATGGGCAATACCCGCGATGCGGTGATGTCTGAGTGGGGCGACTCTGCCCTGCGGGTATTGGACAGGTTTGAGGACGCGCAGTTCGTTGTGCCGGGGCACGGCGATGTCGGCGGCCCGGAATTATTGATGCATACGGCCGATCTTGCAGAGGCCGCCAATAGAGAGATAGTAGATGACGAATAGTGACCATTACCGCGCGCTGGAGAGCCTTTACGCCACAGCACCGGTTAACGACTTTTATCATCCGGTGATGAGCGTAAGCGAAGGCGAAGCGGAAATTATTATTGAAGCGGGTCTACAGCACTGCCACGCCGCGGGTGGCGTGCACGGCTCCGTGTATTTCAAGATGCTCGACGATGCCGCTTTCTTCGCCGCCAATTCTCTCGAGCCGGAGGTGTTTGTCCTGACAACGTCGTTTACCACTTATATGACGAGACCCATGTCACCCGGCAATATGCGTGCGGTTGGCAAGGTGGTGAACTACAACCGCAGCCAGTTTATCGCGGAGGCGGTGGTCTATGATTCACAGGGACGGGAAATCGGGCGCGGTAACGGCATTTTCGTGCGCAGTAAAATGAAGTTGGCTGATATGGCCGGTTATGCAGGCTAAGCGCTGCCGCTAACAGGAGAGGATCGATGAGCGATTTACCCTGGGCGAATTTCAATACCATAGCCCTGAAGAAGGTGGGCAATGGCGAGGGCTTTTCTGCGTCAGCGGCGCGCTTGGGCGAACTGCTGGGGATGCAGCGAATGGGCTGCAGTATTGTTGAGCTGGCGCCGGGCGAACGTGGCTGGCCGTTTCACCTGCATTATGGCGAGGAAGAGTTGTTCATCGTTGTCGAGGGCAGTCGGACCATGCGCTATGACGACGGTGAGCATGCGATCGGGCCGGGGGACGTATCGTTTACTCCGCCGGGTGATGGCACAGCGCACCAGATTATCAATACCTCGGATGGGCCGCTGCGATACCTCGCCCTGAGGACGCATGCGGATCCGGCAATGTGTTACTACCCTGACTCTGGCAAGTACGCGGCTTACGCGCAGCAGCCGGATGGTTCCTGGAAGTCCTTTATTGCCCATGAGGACAGCCAGGTCAACTATTACGAGGGAGCGTGAATGTGTTCGCGGTGATTTTCAGGGCGACCATCAAGGCGTTGGATCAGGAATATGTCGATACCGCTGAGACGCTACGCCAGCGCGCCCTAAGTGAGTTCGGTTGCGTTGAGTTCAAGGCCTGGACAGAAGGTGATAGCGAGGTGGCGATCTCTTACTGGAAAAGTGAAGCGGATATTCTGGCATGGAAGCAGGACGCCATGCATCAGCGTGCCCAGGCAGCGGGTGCCGCACGCTGGTACAGCAGTTACTCCGTTGAAGTTGTGGAGGTCGTGCGCAGGTATGAAAAAAGTCTATACCAGTGAAAATCGCTTCTATGTCGGGAATATCCGCAATCTCCTTGAAGCCCAGGGTATTGCCAGCGACTTGCGCAATGAGCATGTCTCCAGTGCGACAGGCGAAGTACCGGTGTTTGATGCCTGGCCCGAGCTGTGGGTCGAAGAGCGCGACTTTGAGCGCGCGCAGTATATTGTCGAGCAGGCCCTGAGTCCCGTCGATGCTACCCCATGGCTCTGCCCTCAGTGTCGGGAAGAGAATGACCCTGCCTTCGAATTTTGTTGGAACTGTCAGGCGGAGGCCCCGGCCAGTGACACCTGAAGTGAACGCTTATTTGCAGGCATTGCCCGATAACTGGCGAGCACGCATCACCGGTCTGATCGATATGATTGCGGCCCTGTATCCAGATGCGTTGCTTGATTCGAAATACCGGATGCCGGCGTTCCGTCAGGGCGATGGTTGGGTCTCAGTGGGCAGTCAGAAGCACTATGTTTCCCTGTATGCCTGTTCTGCAGAGCATCTTGCAGCCTTTCGCGAGCTGCACCCAGGCGTCAAAGGTGGCAAGGGCCGTCTCGACTTTCGCGATCGTGACGATATTGCCCTGGACGATCTCAAGCAGGTGGTGCGCTCGGCTATGGAGCAGTGACATTGAATAATCTGTTCGGCGATATCCCCGCGTCTCTCCCCGAGGAACTGTTCAGCGTGCTGGTTGAGCAGGAGGGCCTTAAGATCGAACGCATTGTCAGTCGAGGCCACTGTTCCCCAGCGGACGAATGGTACGACCAGGACAACCACGAGTGGGTCGCCCTGCTCAAGGGTAAGGCCGTGATTGCCTATCCTGACAAGCCCTCCGTCACCCTGGTGCCAGGGGATTATCTCCTGCTGACTGCACACGAACGTCATCGTGTGGATTGGACAATACCGGATGAAGACACCGTGTGGTTGGCGATACACTACTGATATGGACATTCGACAATTTGCAGAGGCTGACGAAGCGGCGGTGATTGAGCTGTGGCGGGATTGTGGCCTGCTGGCGCCGCAGAACAACCCGCAGCGGGATATTGCCCGCAAGCTGCAGGTTGGCCGTGAGCTGTTTCTGGTGGGTGAGATTGACGGTCAGATTGTCGCCTCAGTTATGGGCGGCTACGAAGGTCATCGCGGTTGGGTGAATTACCTTGCGGTGAGCAACGAGCACCGGCGCAAGGGCTACGGTGTGGTGTTAATGCGCCAGATAGAGGCACTGCTACTCGAGCGCGGTTGCCCCAAACTTAACCTCCAGGTGCGGCGCACCAACGAGGCGGTGCTCGCCTTTTATCATGCCATGGGCTATGGCGAAGATGAGGTGGTCAGCCTCGGCAAACGCTTGATTCCCGACAAATCGGCAGAGTGATCTAGTATGAGTGGACTACCCCCTTGCCCCGCGTGCGGCTCTACCTATACCTACGAAGACCGCGACCAGTTCGTGTGTCCAGAGTGTGCCCACGAGTGGCCGCAGGTGGCAGCGGCCGAAGAGAGCGACGCCAGGGTCATCAAGGACGCCAACGGCAATCCCCTGGCTGACGGCGACACGGTTACCGTGATCAAGGATCTCAAAGTGAAAGGCTCGTCCTCGGTGGTCAAAGTAGGCACCAAGGTAAAGAATATCCGGCTTGTAGATGGCGATCATGATATCGACTGCAAGATCGACGGCATTGGCGCCATGAAGCTGAAGTCGCAGTTTGTGAAAAAAGCCTAGGGCATCGCCAGCACGTTGCAGTCGAGCTTGTCGAGGATCTTCTCGGCGGTATTGCCGTTCATCAGTGCAGCAATGCCCGAGCGGTGTGAGTTGCCGACGATGACCATACTCGCATCGATACTTCTGGCTACATCGACAATGACCTTGTCCGGCTCACCCAGCTTGATGTGAACGTGCTCGCTGTCTACGCCGGCGACTTCCATCAGTTTCCTCCGATCCGGCTTCAGGCGAAAGTCGGGAAAGGCATTTACCACGTGTACTTCGGCCATGTCGCTGGCGACCAGACGGCGGCTCAGGTCGATAATGTGCTCATTCAGTTTTTCGTAGCTCTCGGTGCGCACATTGATATCGATACCGGCGAGGATGCGGGGCACCGGTGGCGGCGTGGCTTTCTTCACCAGCAATACCGGGCTCATGCACTCCCGGATCAGCGTCCAGTCTGAGGTTGATGTCAGCAGTCTGTGGCTGGTCGAGTGCTTGAAAGATGATTTGAACACCATGTCAGCATTGATGCGTGCGGCTGCGTTAACCACGGCGTGGTACCAGTCTTTGCCCCATTCCACTTCGCTGCTGGTGGCGGTGCCGGCAGCGGCAATGGGAGCCAGGTGTGTGTCGAGCGTGGCCTGCAGGGCAGCCATTTGTTGCTGTGCTTCCTCCGTGTCGCGCTCAATGCCTGCCTTGTCGCCGTGGATGCAGGCGAACAGGTGCAGGCTGGCGTCGATTTCAGCGGCGATGGCCGCTGCACGCTCCAGCGCGGGTTGCTCTTCCCCGGTGGGGTCGTAGACGACCAGAAACCGGTTTAAGTCCATCGTGTAATTGCCTCTGTGCACGGTGTTGGCGCCATTTTGGCGCAATCGACGTGAATTGGCACCCTCTAATTGCCGCGGCCGGACACGTTCAGGCGAAGATGCCGTGCATAAACCAGGCCCGCGCCAGGCGATCGCGAAACACCCAATAGTGTTCGCCGTGATGCCCGCGGGCAATGTAGTAGTCGCGACTTACAGGCTGCTGCCACCAGTTATCCTCGATACGCTCCGGGCCGTAAATCAGTTCCAGCCTGCCCTGCCAGTGCAGGGCATTCTGGCGGCGCTCGAGCTGTTGTGGCTGGGGCATTAGCCAGAACGGTCGCTGCAGACTTTTGGCACCGGCGTTGCCGCCAGCAGGGCGTTCACTGCAGGTGTGCAGGGCGTGTTCAGGCAGGTGTTCATCGCGGCAGCCGACCTGTTCCACGGCCTGTAGCCCGAGGCGGCTGCGCAAGCGGTCAAGCAGGCTGGCCAGGGGTTCTTTCTGTTTGCGCGGGTTAAACAAATCGAGGTTGTCCAGGTCGCCGGTGCGTAATTCGCTGCACTCCAGGGCAATGCCCTCCACGCCGGTTTGCAGTTCCAGTCGGTCCAAGTGAATCAGGGTCAGGCTGAACCAGCTTTTCCAGTCGCTGTGACTGCTGGTGCTGCGCACCTGAAGCTTGCGCAGGGAGTGATCAATGCCGATCAGCTGCCAGCAGATTTCTGCGGTTTGTAGCTGGGTATTGCGCAGGAACTTGCACAGCGATTGCAGCAGTAACTGCATGGCCGGCTGCAGTTCGTCATTGGCTTTTACCTCGTAACCAAACCAGTACTCGTCGTCGAAGCGCGAGGAAGGCTGGTAATCCGGGTGCAGTTCTTCCTGTTTGCCCAGTACCTGTTGCAGGAATGTTATGAAGGCTTTACCGCAGCGTCTACCGAGGGCTGCCTTAGGGAGGGCGAGTATGTCGCCCAGAGTGTGCAGGCCGGCCCGTCGCAGGGAATCCACCGGGCCGGTGTGCTCCTGCAACAGGGTCAGGGGCAGGCTGGCCAGGCGTTGCTCCAGGGGTGTCTCTGCCGCCAGAGCGTCGGCTTCATCGGCAAAGGAGAGCAACCAGGCTGCCTTGGGAGTGGGTGCGAGAGCGAAGCAGGCGCTGAATCCCCGGCTGGCCAAACCGCGTCGCACCTCTTCCAGCAGGGGTGGCAGGCCGCGGTACAGCGCCAGGCAGCTGCCGATTTCAAGTTGCAGGCAGTCGCCGTGCCAGCTGTGCAGGCTGGGGGTGATGCTATAGGCCCAGCAACACAGTTGCTGCAGGCAGCGGGCCTCAGCGGCTGTATCGCGCTCCAGTAGCTGGAGTGGGTCATCACCGACCAGGGCTCGCACGGTGGCCGGTTTCATGCCTTCGCGCACCCCCGCGGCTGCGGCACAATCATTGGCCCGGAGCACGCGTTGTTTCTCCAGTACCACCACGGCGCGCTCCTCTGTGCGCTCAAGGCATTTCAGGGGCAGCAGGTGAAAGCGCAGGCACAACCACAGGCTCATAACTGGCGTTGCCAAACGATGGGGGATAGCTCGGCCACGTTAACTTGATTAATCTTGTACATATATACAGTATTAATCAAGAGGGCATTGTTGTCCACGGACAGGTCTGCGACCTGTCGCCCGAGCAGGCAGGTCAGCTAGCCCTGATGGTGGGCCAGGGCTGTGCGCCAGGCGTCGTATACCGGCTGGCTGAAGAGGTAGAAATGAATGTCCAGGTCAGCAAAGGCGGCATCGGTGCTTATCGCCACGGCGATGGCTGCCGCTTCTTCCAGCGGGTAGCCGTACACCCCACAGGAGATCGCCGGTACGGCCAGGGAGTGGCAATCGTGTTGCAGGGCGAGCTGGTAGCTGTTGCGATACGCTGCGCTCAGCAGGGCTGGTGGGTTGGTGGCGCTGGCGTAAACCGGCCCCACCGTGTGGATGACATAGCGTGCGGTGAGTGCCCCGGCATCGGTAATGCGGGCTTCACCGGTGGGGCAGCGGACGCCATTGGTGGCGGGGACATCGCGACAGGCCTGGAGCAGGGCAGGGCCTGCGGCCCTGTGGATGGCGCCGTCGACACCCCCGCCACCGAGCATGCCCTCATTGGCCGCATTCACCACAGCATCCACTTCGGCCCGGGTAATATCACCCAAAGCCAGGTGCACAGTCACCCAACGCCTCCGGCATTTTCCAGCAGGTAGGAAATCACAAACTTGATGGCAAAGCCGAACATACCCATGGCCAGGCCAATATACAGAATGATGGTGCCGAACCTGCCCGCGTTACTGCGCTTGGCCAGGTCCCACACAATGAACATCATAAAGAGAATAAGGGCGGACACCCCGATGGTGACGCCGTACTCTGTCAGCCACTCATCCACATGCTACTCCCGGGCCGGTGCGGCCCTGTTCAGGAGGCGGCGATTATAGCAGTTTCCAGATGGGTGTCGGCACTGAGTGAGTTGGTGATCAGGCAGGCATCTTCGGCCTTGTGCAGTATGCGCTGGGCCTTGGCCTCGTCGACACCGGCGGGCACGGTCAGCGTGGCCTTGACGGCAATTGCGGTAAATTGGGTGACCCGCTCTACCCGGTCAAGCACGCCCTCGGCGTCGGCGGTCAGGTCGCTCCATTCCAGCTTGGAGGCGGCGGCAATGGCTCGGAAGGTGAGTGCAAAGCAGTCCGCCACCGAGGCCATGAGTAAATGTTCTGGCGACCACTGGTCGCCAGGGCCGCCGAATTCCGCCGGTGGTGCGGAGGCCAGCGGTGGCATAGCGCCGCTATTGATAGCGACATTACCAGTCACCTGGGCGGTGGCGTTGACGTGATAGTGGTGGGGGAAATCTTGCATGCTGCCTGCTCCTTATTATGTATGGCGGCAGGCAGTGTAGCACTCTTGGTGCCACGGCTGATGGTGATGACGCAACCATTGTGAACTTACCCGCCCGGCCGGGCCTGGCCAGGCCGGGTCTGTCCAGGCCGGCAGGTGGCACTATGCGAAGGAGAACGCCGGCTGCTGCTGGGGGCTGTCCTGCCAGGTGGGTACTTCCCACAGCTGGGGTTGTTCCGGGATATCCTCGGCCGGTGGCAGGGCTACATCGAGATACTGGTTGCCGCCGCGCTGTTTGAGAATATGTACCTTACGGTATTCACGTATTTGCAGACGCAGGCCTGCCGGCGCATGGTTACGGGCGGCACTGTGGGGGCGGAATAACACGGCCAGGCTGTCGCTGTCGGCGGCGGCCAGCTGTAATTTACGCAGTTCACCGTAGCTGTATTCGTGGGCACCCAACCAGCTGAACACGGCGCTGCTGGTGCTGCTGCGCAGGGCCTGTTCGGTGGCCCACAGCAAATCTTCGCGGCTTTTCGGGTGCACCAGCAGGATTTGCTCGGTGTTAATACCGCGGGCCTTGAGCAGCGGCGCGTAGGGCGTAAAAGGTGGGGCGATGAAGACCTGCCAGCGGCCCTCGGCGCTCAGGGTTTCCATGGCAGGCAGAAACAGGCCCATGGCGCCCATGCCACAGCCATCACTGAGCACTTCCACAGTGTTTCCCAGCGACCAGCCGCCATCGCGCAACTCTTTGTCGAGGGTGCTGTAACCGGTGCCCAGGGTGTTGTCGTTCCGGTTGTTACCGGCATGCCAGTGGCGATCGCCATCGGCGGACAGGGCGGTGAAGTTGCCGCGCCAGGTGTCGTTGCGATTGATGACTTGCTGCAGAGCCTGGTTCATGTCGGGCCTCTCTTGTTGTTCTGCTTTGTGTTTACTGTATGTTTGTACACTGTATGCATAAACAGTAGTTGAGTGGCAGGCAGAGTGCAAGGCCCTGGGCAGGGGTATTAGTTGGCAAAAATGAGACGTGCCCTGAAAGGCGACAGGTGGGGGTTAGCGGCTCGCGGCGAGCTGCAGAACGAGGTTTTCCAGTTGGTCCCAGGGTTTGCCGGCGGCAAAGCCCTTGATGGTGCCATCGACGGCCGATGCCTGTTCAAGCAATGCGGTAAGTGTCACGCTGTTGTGCCGTGACAGTGCACCCTGCATGAGGGGCATGCGGTTTTTCCACACCCGCAAACCGCCCAGTACCTGCTGGGGTGACTGCCCCGCATCGACCTGCTGGCGGGCCTGGTGCAGGGTGCGTACTTCCCGGAGCAGAGCCCACAGGGCTACGGCCGGCTCGGTGCCTTCGCCGCGCAGGCCGTGGAGCATTTTCAGGCTGGTGCCGGCATTGCCCTTGAGGGCATGGTCGGTCATATCAAACAGGTTGTAGCGGGCGTTATTGGACACCGAGGCGGTAATGGTCTCGGCGTTGATCTGGCCATCGCTGGCCAGCAACTTGAGTTTCTCCACTTCTTGTACCGCTGCCAGCAGATTGCCCTCCACCTGCTCACACAGCAACTGCAGAGCGTCGTTATCGATGCTGAGGCCGGCGGCGCTGCAGCGTTGCTGCAACCAGCGCGGCAGGTCACGGGCTTCAATGGGCCAGATCTGCACCGTGGCGCCGGCCTTGTCCAGGGCCTTGTACCATTTGCTATTGGTGGACTGCTTATCGATCTTGCCGGACACAATCAGCAGGATGTCGTCGCTGCCGGCAGCCATATCGAGATACTCGCACAGGGCCTTGCTGCCATCGGCGCCGGGCTTGCCCGAGGGCATGCGTATTTCCACCAGTTTGCGCTCGGCGAACAGTGACATGCTGGACGCACTGTGCAGAATTTCATCCCACTTGAAGCGCGGCACCACATCGATAATTTCGCGGTCGGTGCAGCCGGCGTCGCGTGCGGCCTTGCGCACCAGATCACAGCACTCCTGTACCAGCAGAGGCTCGTCGCCACTAATCAGGTAAACGGGGAGAAGTTGCTGCTTGAGATGGCCGGCGAGTTTCTCGGGGTACAGGCGCATCGCGAGGTGTCAGGCCTCGGGCGTCTGGCTGGCGGCGAAGAAGGCGATGCGGCGCAGAATCTGCTGCGACAGTTCACTGCGCATCTCCGCCTTGAGGATGCGGATCTCCTCGGCCTTGCCCACGACGTTCTGGGGGTCGTTTTCCATCTGCTTGATCACCGTGCCGGTGGTGTCGGGCATGACGCCCTTGCCTCTGGCGTTGTTGATCGAGAATGTCGAACGCATGGTCAGTTCGAATTCCGCCGCTCGGGTGTCGGCATCCAGTGACAGGTTTCGCTGGCTGAAACGCTCCGGTCCGAGTACCAGCAGATAGTTGGCGTCGGCGCGGTCGTCGGCCCATTCAATGCCGGCATTGGCGAAGCGCAGCTTCACCTCGCGACTGAATTCGCTGTTGGGATTACTGGTGACCAGAAACAGCGAGCGCCATTCCTCTGGAACACTGGCGCCGCCGCTGCCGCGCAGGTGGAAGCCACAGCCGGATACCATGGCTGTGGCGCAAAGAGCGATAACAAGGGTGGCGAGGCGCCGCTGCATAATGGGTTCCGGCCTTAATCAGTTGGCAACAATATTAACCAATTTGCCCGGTACTACAATCACCTTGCGCACGGTCACGCCTTCCAGGAAACGCTGCACATTGTCCTGGGCCAGGGCCGCCGCTTCGGCAGCATCCTTGTCGGCATTGGCGGCAATGTTCATCTTGGCGCGGACCTTGCCGTTCACCTGAACCACCATTTCAATGCTGTCGCGGGTGAGTGCGTCTTCGTCGACACTGGGCCAGGGCGCATTGAGCACGTCGCCTGTGCCGCCGAGCGCCGGCCATAACTCGTGGCAGATGTGCGGCGTGATGGGGTTGAGCATTAGCACGATGGCGCGCAACGCTTCGTCCAGTACCGCGCGGCTCTGGTCGCTGTTGTCCAGTTTGCCCAGCTCGTTGCACAACTCCATGACCGCGGCGATGGCGGTGTTAAAGGTCTGGCGGCGACCGTAGTCGTCGCTGACCTTGGCAATGGTCTCGTGCGCTTTGCGGCGGGCATTTTTCTGCTGTTCGGTCAGGGCGCTGGTATCCAGTGCCGGTGAGGGACCTGCGGCTACGTGGCCGTTAACCAGTTTCCACAGACGCTTGAGGAACCGGTGAGCGCCTTCAACACCAGAGTCGGCCCACTCCAGGGATTGCTCTGGCGGGGCTGCAAACATCGAGAACAGACGTACAGTATCCGCACCGTATTGATCGATCAGGGCTTGGGGGTCAACAGTATTGCCCTTGGATTTGGACATTTTAGCGCCGTCCTTCAGCACCATGCCCTGGGTGAGCAGGCGAGTGAAGGGTTCGTCGGAGTTCACAAGACCTTCGTCGCGCATTAGCTTGTGGAAAAAACGGGCATAAAGCAGGTGAAGGATCGCATGTTCGATGCCACCGACATATTGATCCACAGGTAGCCAGTAGTTGGCCTCGTCGCTGTCGAGCATGCCGTCCGTGTAATCGGGGCATGTGAAACGGGCGTAGTACCAGGAGGATTGCACAAAGGTGTCGAACGTATCGGTTTCCCGTTCGCAGTCAGCACCGTCCAGGGTGAATTTACGCCATTCAGGGTCCGCTTTAATCGGTGAGGCAACACCGTCCATAGCAACATCTTCAGGCAGCAGCGAGGGCAGGCGGTCTGCCGGAATGGGAATGTCGCTGCCGTCGTCGAGATTGAGCATGGGAATGGGTGTGCCCCAGTAGCGCTGGCGCGAAACGCCCCAATCACGCAGTCGGAACTGGGTTGTGATCTTGCCCATGCCCGAGGCTTCCAGTCGGGCGGCAATACCCTCGAAGGCCGCATCGAAACTGCTGCCGTCGAATTCACCAGAGGCAGTCAAGGCACCGTGCTCGGTGTAGGCAGCCGCACTGGTGTCCGCTGGTTGGCCCTCGGTGTCGCATATAACGGTTTTCACCGGCAATTGGTATTTCTGGGCGAATTCCCAGTCACGCTCATCGTGGGCCGGCACAGCCATTACCGCACCTGAGCCATAGTCCATGAGCACGTAGTTTGCGACCCACACAGGTACTTCTTCACCGGTGAGGGGGTGGCGAGCGCGCAGGCCGGTGTCCATGCCGAGTTTCTCGGCCTGAGCCATGTCCGCTTCAGCGACTGAACTGCGCTTGCATTCGCCGATAAAGCTGGCCAGTGCCGGGTTGTCTGCGGCCAGCGCAAGGCTGATTGGGTGCTCCGCAGCCAGGCTTACGTAAGTGACGCCGTAAAGGGTGTCGGGCCGGGTGGTATACACCTCGATGCGGTCGAGGTCCGCTACTGGGCTATCCAGCCCAAAGGCCAGTTCCACGCCACGACTTTTGCCAATCCAGTTGCGCTGCATGGTGCGCACGGCTTCTGGCCAGCCATCGAGATTGTCCAGCCCCGCAAGCAATTCTTCAGCGTAGGCGGTAATGCGGATAAACCACTGAGGAATCTCACGGCGTTCGATCAGCGCGCCGGAACGCCAGCCACGGCCTTCGATGACCTGCTCGTTGGCAAGAACCGTTTGATCTACCGGGTCCCAGTTTACGGTCGCCATTTTCTTGTAAACCAGTCCCTTTTCATAAAGACGGGTAAAGAACCATTGCTCCCAGCGATAGTACTCTGGCTTGCAGGTGGCGATTTCGCGGTCCCAATCGTAGGCGAAGCCCAGCTGACGCAGTTGGGAGCGCATGTGATCGATATTCTGTACGGTCCAGCTGGCGGGGGCGACATTATTGGCAATGGCTGCATTTTCTGCAGGTAGGCCAAATGCGTCCCAGCCCATGGGCTGCAGCACGTTTTTACCCAGCATGCGCTGATAGCGGGCGATCACATCGGCGATGGTGTAATTGCGCACATGTCCCATGTGTAGCTTGCCACTGGGATAGGGGAACATAGCGAGACAGTAGTACTTCTCGCGCTCATCCTTAATCGCCGCGAAACTGTTGTTCGCCAGCCAGTGGGCCTGGGCTTCGCGCTCCATGATGTCGGGCTTGTATTGCTGCTCCATTGCCTTGCTTGATTCCGGTAAAAAAAGAGGGCGAATTCTACCAGTATTCAGGGCGCTGTAGGAGTGTGAATCTGCTGCCCTGCAGGCAGGTCTTCGGCGGCTGGCGCCGAGACGATGCCGGGATCAGGGCTCTCGCCAGAATCCCAGGTACATGAGGATCATCAGCGCCAGGCTGATGGCGCAGGCCGACAGAATCGGCACCGAACCAAAGCTGGCGAAAGGCGTCTTGCCCAGCATGGCCTGGACCTTGCCGGTGAGCACGGTTTCCACGAACTGCTCGGACTCGGCAATGACCTGGCCCCGATGGTCGATCAGGGCGGACACACCGTTATTGGTGCCCCGAATCATATAGCGGCCATTTTCCAGGGCGCGCATCTGCGCCATTTGCAGGTGCTGCAGCGGGCCGATGGAATCGCCGAACCAGCTGTCATTGCTAATGGTTATCAGCAGGTCGGCCTCGCGGGCGCCGGCGGCCACCAGGTCCGGGTAGACCACCTCGTAGCAGATTGAGGGCGATACCCGAAAGGTACCCGCTGCTAGCGGTGGCTGATCGGCCGGGCCGCGGCTCTGGAACGACATGGGCAGATTAAAGAATTCGATCACACCGCGCAGGTAGTCCTCCAGGGGCACATATTCGCCAAAGGGCACCAGCCGTTGCTTGAAGTAGCTGCCCTGGCCCTGGCCCAGGGCGGTAATGCTGTTGTAGTAGCGTTCGTCGCCTTCGGGACGGTTCGGTATGCCCGTGATTAACGTGGTATCGGCCTCGCGTGCCCGGGCGGCGATGGGATCGAGAAACGGTCGCGCGCGCTCGTATAGATTGGGGATGGCCGCCTCGGGCCAAACGATAATATCGTGGCCTAGCAGGGGCATGGTGGCGCCGCGCATCTGGTGCAGAATCGGCAGGTAGTACTCGCGATTCCATTTGTTCTGCTGCGGGATATTGGGCTGGTAAATTGCGACCGAGAGCGGTTCTTCGCTGGCGCGCGCCACCCATTGGATGGGCTTGAGTACGCCGCCGCCAATCCACAGGGTGGCGACAATGACGGCGTAAGTGACAAGTGCAATGGCCTGGCGGCTGCGCCAGGCCAGAAACAGGCAGCTGCCAGTCAGGGCGCAAATCAGCGACAGGCCGTAAATGCCGAGAATCGGCGCCCAGCCGGCGATGGCGGTATCGACATGGGCGTAGCCCAGGTAAAGCCAGGGGAAGCCGGTGAGAAACCAGCTGCGCAGCCATTCGAACAGCACCCACAGCACGGGAAACCCGATAAGCATACCGCCGGGCAGGGAGCGTATAAAGCGGATATAAAGCCAGGCGAACGTGCCGTGCAGTAGCGCCAGGCCGGCGCAGAACAAACCCGTCAGCACCAGTGCCAGGGGCACGCTGGCATTGCCGTGTTCGTGGATGCTGACATACACCCAGGAAGCCCCGGTGCCGAATAGGCCCAGTCCGAACAGCCAGCCGCGCCAGAAGCCGCGCGGTGGGTTGCAGGTGCTCAGCAGGTAGGCGAACAGGGCGCAGCTGAGAATGCCCGCCGGCCATATATTGTAGGGCGCCAGTGACAGCGTGATCAGCGCGCCTGCCAGTGGACTCAGCAGGAGCACGATCAGGGGGTGCAGGCCGGGCTTCTCGCTGCGCATGTGGTGGTGTCAGCTCTTGCCTGGCCGCATGCGCAGGCTGTGGATTTTGCGTTGGTCGGCGTTAATCACCTGGAACTCAAAGTTGTCGATAACCGCCACTTCATTGCGGGTGGGCATATGCCCCAGAGCCTGAATGACCAGTCCGCCTATTGTATCGAACTCTTCATCGCTGAAACCGGTGCCGAAGTGTTCGTTGAAGTCCTCGATCGGGGTGAGGGCCTTGATGAAGTAGTCATCGTCACTGATCTTGCGGATGAAGCGATCCGCCAGGGCGTCGGTTTCGTCTTCAATTTCACCTACAATCTCTTCGAGTACGTCCTCGATCGTTACCAGGCCGGCGACGCCGCCATATTCGTCGATGACGATGGCCATGTGGTTACGATTTTCGCGGAACTCCCGCAATAAAACATTGAGGCGCTTGCTCTCGGGGACGACCATGGTGGGGCGCAGCAGGTTTTCCAGCCGGAAGTCGCTGTGGTCTTTACTCAACACCATGGGCAGCAAATCCTTGGCCAGCAGAATGCCGAGAATGTCATCGGGGCTTTCGCCAATCACCGGGTAACGTGAGTGGGCCGAGCGGGTAATCTGCGGTAGGATTTCTTCCAGGGTGGATTCGGCTTTGATCAACACCATCTGGGCGCGCGGAATCATAATGTCGCGGGCCTGCATGTCGCTGACCTGCATGGCCCCTTCCATGATGCTGCGCGCGTCCTCGTCGATGACCTCATTCTCGGCGGCCACGGCGAGTATGGCTTCCAGATCCTTGCGGGTACTTGGCTCGCCGGAGAACAGTTGGCCTATTTTCTCCAGCCAGGATTTCTCGCCATGATCGGGGCTGGATGGATCTGTGCTCATGCGCTCTGGTGCTCCTCGAGCTGGTCGCCCCGATAGGGGCAGGGGTAGTTGAGTTCAGTGAGGATGCGGGTTTCCAGTGCCTCCATGGCCTGGGCTTCCTCGTCTTCGATATGGTCGTAACCGAGCAGGTGCAGGGTGCCGTGAACCAGCATGTGGGCCCAGTGCGCCTCCAGGGTCTTGTGTTGTTCGGATGCTTCGCGGATCACGACCTGGGTGCACACCACGATATCGCCCAGCAGCGGCAGTTCCAGTTCGGGAGGCAAGTCGCTGGGGAATGACAAAACGTTGGTGGGGCCGGACTTGCCGCGCCAGGTGTGATTGAGCTCAGCCATCTCGTCTTCGTCGACGAGCCGCACGCTCACTTCTGTATCAGTTGTGCGCTGAGTGGCCAGCGCTGCCTGAATCCAGCGTCTTATGTCGTCCTCATCAGGCGCGGGATCACTGGTCTCGCGCTGAATGTCGATCTCCAGGTTCACAGCTGGTTTGAATCCATGGGCTTGGCCTTGTCCTCGTGCGAGTCATAGGCCTGGACAATGCGCTGTACCAGCGGGTGGCGTACTACATCTTTGTTGGCGAAATAGGTAAAGCCAATGCCCTCGACACCATCGAGAATACTGCTGGCATGGGTCAGGCCCGACTGTGCGCCCCGGGGCAGGTCGATCTGGGTGGCATCGCCAGTGATGACAGCGGTGGAGCCAAATCCGATCCGTGTCAGAAACATCTTCATTTGTTCGCGGGTGGTGTTCTGGGCTTCATCGAGAATGATAAATGCATTGTTCAGGGTGCGGCCGCGCATAAAGGCCAGCGGCGCCACTTCGATGATGTTGCGTTCGATGTACTTGTTAACGGTCTCAAAACCGAGCATTTCGTACAGTGCGTCGTAGAGCGGGCGCAGGTACGGATCAATCTTCTGGGACAGGTCACCGGGCAGGAAACCCAGCTTTTCACCGGCCTCAACCGCCGGGCGTACCAGCAGGATGCGGCGTACACGCTCTTCCAGCAGCGCCTCGACGGCACAGGCTACCGCCAGGTAGGTCTTGCCGGTGCCGGCGGGACCAATGCCGAAGTTGATATCGCTCTGCTTAATGGTGCGCACATAGCCCTGCTGGTTTTTGCCGCGGGGCTTAATGGAGGCACGCTTGGTGCGAATGACCTGAATTGCCTCCACCGGCTCGTCGCTCTGGGCCGCCTCGGCCAGGCTTTCGAGGCCGGCCTGTTGCAGCTGCAGGTGCAGGGACTCAGGGCTCAGGCCCACGCCCTGACAAACCTCGGCGTACAGGTGAATGAGCAGCTCACGGGCTGCGGCCACATTGACCGACGGGCCGGACAGCTGGAACTGGTTGCCGCGATTACCAATGCGGATGCTCAGGCGCTGTTCGATCTGGCGCAGGTGGCCGTCCAGCTGGCCGCAGAGCATGGCCAGATGACGGGCGTCATTGGGTTCTAGGGTGAGGCTTAGTTGCGTCACCGGCTGGGGTGCCGGGTCAGGTGCTAGGGTTTCGCTGTTCAAATTCGTCATTGGCCCACTGCGGGGCTGTCATCGATTGGTTAAAGGATATACAGGATTGGCGCGGCGTCAACTCGCCATGAGCACGCCACGCAGGGAGTTGGGCAGGGCCTCAAACACCTCTACATCGGCGAATTCGCCAATCAGGCTGTGGTCAGTGCAGCTGAAGTTAACGGCGCGATTGTTCTCAGTACGCCCCTGGAGCTGCCCCGGGTCTTTTTTCGAGACGCCGGTGACCAGAATGCGCTGGGTAGTGCCGACCATGCGACGGCTGATTTCCTGGGCATGCTGGTTAATCCGGTTCTGGAGAATTTGCAGGCGCTGCTTCTTCACATCTTCCGAGGTATCGTCCGGTAAGTCAGAGGCCGGGGTGCCCGGGCGGGCGCTGTAAACAAAGCTGAAGGACACATCGAAGCCGATGTCTTCGATCAGCTTCATGGTATCGGCGAAATCGGCCTCGGATTCGCCCGGGAAACCGATAATAAAGTCCGAGGAGATGCTGATGTTCGGTCGGATTTTGCGCAGGCGGCGAATCTTGGACTTGTATTCCAGGGCCGTGTGGCCGCGCTTCATGGCGTTGAGGATCTTGTCCGAGCCGCTTTGTACCGGCAGGTGCAGGTGATCGACCAGCTGTGGAATGTCCGCATAGGCCTCAATCAGGGCATCGGAGAATTCGACCGGGTGAGAGGTGGTGTAGCGAATACGCTCGATACCGGGAATCTTTGCCACGTAGTGCAGCAACTCGGCGAAATCGACAATGTCGCCCTCATGGCTCTCGCCGCGGTAGGCGTTCACGTTCTGGCCGAGCAGGTTGACCTCGCGGACTCCCTCGCCGGCGAGGTGGGCGATTTCAGCGATCACATCGTCCAGCGGGCGCGACACCTCTTCGCCGCGGGTATAGGGCACCACGCAGAAGGTGCAGTACTTGGAGCAGCCTTCCATGATGGAGACAAACGCGGTGGGGCCATCCACCTTGGGCTCGGGCAGGCGGTCGAATTTCTCAATTTCCGGGAAGCTGACGTCTACCACCAGGGTGCCGCCGGGGCCTTGTTCTGCCTCGCGCTGGTCCATCATGTCCGGCAGGCGGTGCAGGGTCTGGGGGCCGAACACCAGGTCCACATAGGGGGCGCGCTTGCCGATTTCCTCGCCTTCCTGGCTGGCCACGCAGCCGCCGACGCCGATTATAAGGTCCGGGTTTTTCTGCTTCAGGTGTTTCCAGCGGCCCAGCTGGTGGAACACCTTCTCCTGAGCCTTTTCCCTTATAGAACAGGTATTTAGAAGGAGTACGTCGGCCTCCTCAGGGTTGTCTGTGGGCACCAGGTCATGGCTTTCCTCGAGCAGGTCACGCATACGCGCGGAGTCGTACTCGTTCATCTGACAGCCATGGGTCTTGATGTACAGTTTCTTGTTCACAGTTCCTCGGTTCCTGCGGCGCGCCGCCGCGGGTCTATTCGATCGCAAAAAGGGCAGCGGATTATACAGAGGGATGTCCCCGAAACCTAGTACTGACGGGGGCTGCAGGCTGGTAATTCGTCGCCATGGTGGTAATATTGCCGCCCCCTGAAAATATGGCTCGGCCATGGCCCGCCGCAGGGGGTATCATCAACCTGTTTCACCACGAGAAAAGCATGCCAGCTCAACCCGTTTACAAAGTCATCTTCCAGAACGGCACCCAGGTCTACGAAGTGTTTGCCCGGCAGATTTACCAGAGCGATATGTGGGGCTTTATCGAGGTTGAAGAGTTCGTGTTTGGTGAGCGCTCCCAGATCGTGGTTGACCCGTCTGAAGAAAAGCTCAAAAACGAGTTTGCCGGCGTGACCCGCAGCTACATTCCCATGCAGGCTATCCTGCGTATTGACGAGGTCGACAAGGAAGGCGCGGTCAAGGTATCGGACGTCAAACCTGCCGAAGGCGGCAATGTGGCGAGCTTCCCCTTTGCCGGTTCCGGACCGCCCCAGATCTCAGACGAATAAATTTCCTGCACCCAGTATGGTGAGCCTGGTTCAATAGCGCGCCGCTATTGGCGCGGTAGCCCGTGGCAGGGCTTTCTAGCCCCCTGGATAGGTGTACAATGGCGACCGCTCGATACACACTCCACACCGAAGGACCCCGCCATGACAGTGATTCGTCAGGACGATTTCATCGACAGCGTCGCCGATGCGCTGCAGTTCATCTCTTACTACCACCCGAAAGACTTCATCGACGGTGTCTACGAGGCGTGGCAGAAAGAACAGAACCCGGCCGCCAAAGATGCCATGGCCCAGATCCTGATCAATTCACGCATGTGTGCCGAGGGCAAGCGCCCCATTTGTCAGGACACCGGTATTGTCACGGTCTTCCTGAAGATTGGTATGAACGTGCAGTGGGATGCCCAGATGTCTGTGGCGGATATGGTCAACGAAGGCGTGCGTCGCGCCTACCTGAATCCCGATAACGTGTTGCGCGCCTCTATTCTCGAGGACCCTGCCGGTGCCCGGAAAAACACCAAGGACAACACCCCTGCCGTCATCCACATGGAAGTTGTCGAAGGCGACACGGTTGATGTGCAGGTGGCTGCCAAGGGTGGCGGTTCTGAGAACAAGTCCAAGATGGCCATGCTCAACCCCTCCGATTCCATCGTCGACTGGGTGGTGAAGACCGTACCCACGATGGGCGCCGGCTGGTGCCCGCCCGGCATGCTGGGCATTGGTATTGGCGGCACCGCTGAAAAGGCCGCAGTTATGGCCAAGGAAGCGCTGATGGAGCCGATTGATATTCATGAACTGCGCGAGCGCGGGCCTTCCAACCGTGCCGAAGAGCTGCGCCTGGAAATCATGGAGAAGGTGAACAAGCTGGGTATTGGTGCCCAGGGCCTGGGCGGCCTGACCACGGTTATGGACGTCAAGATCAACGACTACCCGACACACGCGGCTTCACTGCCTGTGTGCATGATTCCCAACTGTGCGGCCACCCGTCACGCGCACTTTGAGCTGGATGGCTCGGGCCCGGCCCTGCAAACACCGCCCAGCCTCGACGACTGGCCGATTGTTTCCCAGGAAACCGGCGACAACGTTCACAAGGTCAACCTGGACACGATTACCCGGGAAGACGCCAGCCAGTGGAAGCCGGGCGACGTTCTGCTGCTGTCAGGCAAGATGCTCACCGGCCGCGATGCAGCTCACAAGAAGATGAAGGAACTGATTGAGTCCGGTGAAGGCCTGCCTTCTGAGGTAGACCTCAAGGGCCGCTTTATCTACTACGTGGGCCCTGTAGACCCGGTGCGCGATGAGGTTGTAGGCCCCGCCGGCCCCACCACCTCCACCCGCATGGATAAGTTCACTGACTTTGTGCTCGAGCACACCGGCCTGCTGGGCATGATCGGCAAGGCCGAGCGCGGCCCCGCTGGTGTTGAGGCTATCAAGAAGCACAAGGCCGTCTACCTGATGGCAGTCGGCGGTGCCGCCTATCTGGTCTCCAAGGCGATTACCTCTGCCAAAGTGGTTGCCTTCCCGGAATTGGGTATGGAAGCCATCTACGAGTTTGAAGTGAAGGATATGCCGGTGAGTGTCGCAGTCGACATGGAAGGTACGTCAGTCCACGAGGTAGGCCCCAAGATCTGGCAGGCAAAGATCGAGGAAGAGGCCATCGAGGTTGTCTAACACCTTTTACTGGCACGACTACGAGACTTTCGGCGCAGACCCTTCCCGCGATCGCCCGGTGCAGTTTGCTGGGCTGCGCACCGACGCCGACCTCAACCCCATTGGCGAGCCGCTGGTGATTTTCAGCCGGCCCGCCAACGACTTTCTCCCCCACCCGCAGGCCTGTCTGGTCACCGGGATTACCCCGCAACAAGCGCTGGCGGAAGGCATGCCCGAGGCGGAGTTTATTCGCCTGATTCACGAGGAGCTCGCCCAGCCAGGCACCTGTGGTGTGGGTTACAACAGCATTCGCTTCGACGACGAGGTTTCGCGTTACACGCTGTACCGTAATTTTTACGACCCCTATGCCCGGGAGTGGCAGAACGGCAATTCCCGCTGGGACATTATCGATATGGTGCGCGCCTGTTACGCGTTGCGCCCCGAGGGCATTAATTGGCCGACTCGCGAGGATGGCCTGCCCAGCTTCCGTCTGGAAGACCTGACTGCCGCTAATGGGATTGCCCACGAAGACGCGCACGACGCCCTGTCGGATGTGCATGCCACCATTGCCATGGCCCGTCTCATCAAGGAAAAGCAGCCACGCCTGTTTGACTATGTGATGCAGAATCGCGACAAGCGATCGGCGGGTGCCCTGTTGCATATGGAAGCCATGAAGCCGGCGCTGCATGTCTCTGGTATGTTCGGCGCTGAGCGGCACAATATTGCCCTGATTGTGCCGCTGGCCATGCACCCGAGTAACAAGAACGAAGTGATTTGTTTTGACCTGATGGCCGACCCTGCTGCCCTGCGCCAGAATTCAGAAGAAATTGCTGCGCTGCTGTTTGCGCGCAAAGATGAGTTGCCTGAGGGTGTTGAGCGCCCCGGGCTGAAATCGGTGCACCTGAACAAGTGCCCGATTCTGGTGACGGCCAAAATGGCGGACCCTGCCACGGCGCATCGGTTGGGCATTGACGGCGCTCGCTGTCGCGCCCACCTCGCTGCACTGCGCGAAATGCAGGCCGCCAATCCGCTTGGTTTCACCAGTAATCTACAGGGTGTTTACAGCGGCCGGGTGTTTGATGAAATCACCGACGCGGATCGCATGCTCTATAGCGGCGGCTTTTTCGGCGAGGCCGACAAGCGCCTTATGGATCAGATTCGCAACAGCAGCCCTGAAGACCTCGCCGGCACCAGTTTTCCCTTCGAAGACGCCCGCCTGCCGGACATGTTGTTCCGCTACCGGGCCCGCAATTACCCTGAATCACTCAGCCCCGATGAGCGCGCTCACTGGGAAGAGTATCGCTTCTCACGTCTCACCGAGCCCGAGGCGGGCGCCAGTATCTGTATGGAGCAATACCAGGAGACCATTGAGGCCCTGGTTGAGTCCGGTGAGCTGACCTTGCCCCAGTGTGAGTTGATGGAGCAGCTGCTGGAGTACAGCGACAGCCTGTTGGCCTGAGCCAATCCTGTGAAAAGTAGCGCGACTTGAACCGCGCCCACCACTTATAATTCCGGCCAATAGTTTGGGTCTCCTGGGAGGGGAATGGTGGAATTCGCCGGAAGCAACATACTGTCGATCCAGCAATTCGAGCGCGCCGATGTCGAGCGCGTATTCTCGGTCGCTGACATGATGGAGCCCTATGCCCATCGCCGCAGGCGCACCAAAGTGCTCGACGGCGCCATTCTCGGCAACATGTTCTTCGAACCCAGTACCCGTACCCGGGTCAGCTTTGGCAGTGCCTTTAACCTGCTCGGTGGCGAGGTGCGCGAAACCACGGGGTTTGAATCCTCCGCGCTGGCCAAGGGCGAATCCCTCTACGACACGGCCCGGGTGCTCAGCGGTTACTCGGATGTCATCGTCATGCGCCATCCGGCGGAAGGTTCTGTGGCGGAGTTTGCCGCGGCGAGCCGGGTGCCGGTGCTGAACGGCGGCGACGGTGCCAACGAGCACCCCAGCCAGGCGCTGCTTGACCTGTACACGATTAAAAGCGAAATGGCTGGTCGCGGTCGGGGCATCGATAACCTGCGCATCGCCATGGTCGGCGACCTGCGCTTCGGGCGTACGGTGCATTCCCTGTGCAAGCTGCTGTGCCTGTTCGACAACGTGCATGTGACTCTGGTGTCGCCCCAGGAACTGGGTATGCCCGGCGAGATCGTCGAGCGCATGCGCAGTGCCGGTGTGGACGTGCTGGAATCGGATCAGCTGGAGTCGAGTATTGCTGCGGTCGACATCGTCTATTCCACCCGCATCCAGGAAGAGCGCTTCAGCACCCAGGAAGAGGCCGACCTGTACCGTGGTCGCTTCCGCCTCAACCAGAGCGTGTACACCGCCAACTGCGAACCGAATACAGTCATCATGCACCCACTGCCCCGGGACTCCCGTGAAATGGCCCGGGAGCTGGACGATGACCTCAACGACAACCCGAACCTGGCGATCTTCCGCCAGACCGACAACGGGGTGCTGGTGCGCATGGCCTTGTTTGCCCTGGTGCTGGATGTGGTTGACCAGGTCGATGCCCACGCCAGCGATGTGACCTGGTGTACCGCGGGCCGCTTTTAAATGCCCGAGCTGACCTTCGGGGCCGACGACGTTCGAATACTGGCTGAGGAAACGGCTTTCCAGGGCTATTTCCAGGTGCGCCGGGTGACCTTGCAATACCGCGCCTTTGGCGGTGGCTGGGTGGAACCGCAGGTACGAGAGATTTTTGAGCGCGGCGACGCGGTCGGTGTGTTGCCCTACGATCCTGTCACCGACTCCGTTGTCCTCATCGAACAATTCCGTCCGGGCGCCATGCGCGGCGCCAACAGCCCTTGGATGCTGGAACTCATTGCCGGCATTGTCGAACCTGGCGAGGCGGATGCGGAAGTCGCACACCGCGAGGCCATGGAAGAGGCTGGTTGTGAGCTGAGCCTGCTCGAGCCGATTGCCACGGTGCTGCCCAGCGCCGGAGCCTGCACGGAGGAGGTGCGCCTGTTCTGCGGTCGCATGACCACCGCAGCGGTCGGCGGGGTGCACGGCCTGCCGGAAGAGGGTGAGGATATTCTGGTGCACTCGGTGCCGGTCGCCGAAGCCTTTGACCTGCTCGATCGCAATGCCATGCCCAATGGCCACACGCTTATTGCCCTGCTGTGGTTGCGCAATCACATCGAATCGCTGCGGGAGCGCTGGGCCTAGCCGCCCGCGGACACTATGAGCGAGGCAACCACTAAAAAACGCCCGGGTCTATTACGCTCTTCTGCGCTGGTCGGCGCGATGACCATGATGTCGCGCGTGTTGGGTCTGGTGCGGGATATCGTGGTGGCGGCTTTTGTGGGTGCCAGCGCCAATGCCGATGCCTTTTTCGTGGCCTTTAAAATCCCCAATTTCCTGCGCCGCCTGTTTGCCGAGGGGGCGTTCTCACAGGCCTTTGTACCGGTGCTGGCGGACTATAAGGAACAGGGTGCCCACCAGGCGGTCAAGGAACTGATCAATCGGGTGGCGGGGGTGCTCGGAGGCACGCTGCTGCTGGTTACGGCGCTGGCTGTGCTGGCGGCACCACTGGTGGCGGCGCTGTTTGCCCCGGGATTTGTTAGCCAGCCCTACAAATACCAACTTACCAGCGACATGATCCGGATTACCTTCCCGTATCTGTTGCTGATTTCGATGACGGGGTTTTGCGGCGCCATTCTCAATAGTTACGGGCGCTTTGCGGTGCCTGCGTTCACCCCGGTGTTTCTCAACCTGTCGCTGATCTTTGCCGCCGTGGTAGCGTCGCCCTGGTTTGCTGAACCGGTGTTTGCGCTGGCCTGGGGCGTGTTCTTCGCGGGCGTAATACAACTGTTGTTCCAGCTGCCATCACTATACCGGCTCGATCTGGTGCCGCGCCCGGTGGTGGATACTCAGCACGAAGGCGTGCGGCGCATCATGAAGTTGATGGTGCCGGCGCTGTTTGGTGTCTCTGTCAGCCAGATCAACCTCCTGTTGGATACGGTATTGGCCTCGTTTCTGCCCACGGGCAGTGTCTCCTGGTTGTACTACTCGGACCGGTTGGCGGAACTGCCGCTGGGTGTGTTTGGCATCGCCATTGCCACGGTGATTTTACCCAACCTGTCGGCTCATCGCGCCGCGGCGCGGGAGCAGGAATTCGCCGTGACCCTGGACTGGGCGACCCGCTCGGTACTGCTCATCGGCGTGCCGGCGGCGGTGGCCCTGATTCTGCTGGCGGAGCCGATTCTGGTGACTCTGTTCCAGTATGGAGAACTCACCCCGGGCGATATCCATATGGCCTCGCTGTCACTGCGGGCCTACAGCCTGGGCCTGATCGCCTTTATGTTGATCAAGATTCTGGCGCCGGGTTTTTACGCTCGTCAGGACACGGCTACCCCGGTCAAAATCGGCATTATTGCGATGGCGGCCAACATGGTGATGAACTTGGCCTTTGTGCTGCCCTTGTTGTGGTACCTCAATATCGGCCACGTGGGGCTGGCGCTGGCCACCTCCTGTTCGGCCTGGCTGAATGCGGGGCTGCTTCTGCGCGGTCTGCGCCGTGACGGTGTGTTTGTGTTCCAGCCGGGCTGGGGCATGTATGCGGGCCGTCTGATTGCGGCGACCGTGACGATGTCGGCGGCGGTGATGTTGCTGGCGGCGCCGACGGAGCAGTGGTTGGCCTGGGGGTGGCGGGAGCGGGCGCTGCAGATGGGCATGGTTTGTGGTGCTGGTGTTGTGGCGTATCTAGCGGTGCATTTTGTGCTCGGGACTCGGTTGCGGCATTTGCGGGCGCCGCGGGCGGTTTAGGTCGCTCTCTGGGTGTCGGTTCAGAGACGGGATAATCTGCTCGGAACCACTTCAAGCCCACTGCTGTGCGGTTTTGGTCGTTCTCTGGTTGGCGGTCCAGAGACGAGAAACCCCTCTCAGAACCACTGCAAGCCCGTCCATGGGGCGTTTCGGCGTCCGCCATCCCGGGCTCCCGACGATTCTGAGAGGGNTTTCCCGCCTCTGAACCTTTATCGAGCAGACTAAAGAGTATCGTTGTTGAGACAGGCGCCTGTGTTGCAGGCGGGACGGTAGGTCGTCACGCCTTGAGTGTTTTCTTGGGATGTTTTCTATCGGGGTAGCACGTGGTGCAGATCTCGCAGACGCGGCCGTCGCAGCCGCGGGCGGTGCAGTACTCGCGGCCGTAGAAGATGATCTGCAGGTGGAGTTTGTTCCAGTATTCCTCGGGGAACAGGCGCTTCAGGTCGCGCTCGGTCTGGACCACGCTCTTGCCTGAGGTCAGGCCCCAGCGCTGGGCCAGGCGGTGAATGTGGGTGTCCACGGGGAAGGCGGGCACGCCGAAGGCCTGGGACATCACAACCGAGGCAGTTTTGTGGCCTACGCCGGGTAGTTTTTCGAGTGCCTCCATGTCCTGGGGCACTTCGCCATCGTACTCTTCCACCAGAATTTCCGAGAGGCGCTTAATCGCCTTGGACTTCTGTGGCGACAGGCCGCAGGGGCGGATGATGTCCTGGATTTCGCCGACGTCCTGGGGGGCCATGTCGTGGGCGTTGTCGGCCAGGGCGAATAGCTCAGGCGTAATCTGGTTGACGCGCTCGTCGGTGCACTGGGCGCTGAGAAGCACCGCGACCAGCAGGGTGTATGGGTCCTTGTGGTCCAGCGGGACGGGCGTTTCCGGGTAGAGCTCCTGTAGTCGCTCGAGTATGTAGGCGACGCGATCGGCCTTGAGCATATTGGCCATTAGAGGGTCTCCAGGTACGCCGCGATGCGCTCGGCGGCTTCTACACACTGGGCCATTTCGGCGACCAGGGCCATGCGTATGCGGTTGGCGCCGGGGTTGTGGCCTTCCACTTCTCTGGCGAGGAAGCTGCCGGGGAGCACGGTAACGTGCTGCTGGGCGAACAGGCCACGGGCGAACTCTGTTTCGCCAATCGGTGTTTCGGGCCACAGGTAAAAGCCGGCGTCGGGGCGAGTTACGTTCAATTTTTCGCCAAGAATGTCCAGTACGGCGTCGAACTTGGCACGGTAGCGGGCGCGGTTTTCGATAACGTGTTGCTCGTCATTCCAGGCGGCGATGCTGGCAATCTGGTGATGGGCAGGCATGGCGCAGCCGTGATAGGTGCGGTACTGCAGAAACTTGCCGATGATGTCGGCGTCGCCGGCCACGAAGCCGGAGCGCAGGCCGGGCAGGTTGGAGCGTTTGGACAAGCTGTGGAACACCACGCAGTTGCGGTAGCTGCCATCGCCCATGGCGGCACAGGCCTGCAGTAAGCCGGGGGGCGGGTTGGATTCGTCGCCGTAGATCTCGGAATAGCATTCGTCAGAGGCGATCACAAAGTCGTGTTCGCGGGCGAGCTTGATCAGGTCCTGTAATTGCGTCAGTGACATGACTGCGCCGGTGGGGTTGCCGGGGCTGCAGATGTAGAGCAGTTGGCATTGCTGCCATTGGTCTTCGGTGACGGCGGCAAAGTCGGGCAGGTAGCCGGTGTCGGGGCCGCAATCCAGGAAGACGGGGGTTGCGCCGGCAAGTAGGGCCGCGCCCTCGTAAATCTGGTAAAAGGGATTGGGGCTTAGCACCAGGGGTGCTTTGTCGCGATCGACGATTGTTTGGGCGAAGGCAAACAGGGCTTCGCGAGTGCCGTTCACCGGCAGAATATGGCGCTCTGCGTCGATGCCCTGCAGCTTGAAACGGCGCTGCAGCCAATCGCCAATGGCTTCACGCAGAGCGTCGCTGCCCCGGGTCAGGGGGTAGTTGGCGAGTTTGTCGAGATTGTCGGCGACGGCCTGCAGTACGAATGCGGGCGAGGGGTGTTTGGGCTCGCCGATAGACAGGGCAATGGGCTTAGTGTCAGCCGGTGCTTCGAGATCGGCGAACAGCGCCCGCAGCTTCTCGAAGGGATAGGGTTGCAGGCGTTGCAGGTCGGGGTTCATCGTGTACCGTCGTGAAAATTCAGTGGGGGAATACTCAGGCTGTTTCGTTCAGCTCTTTTCGAATGGCCTGCTGTAATGCCTCACAGCGCTCCGGGTCGGTAATGGGCTGCTGGTCAGCGTCGGTAATAAAGAACACGTCTTCTACCCGTTCACCGAGGGTTTGAATCTTGGCGGCCTGTAAATCGATGTCGAAGTCGACAAAAATCTTTCCAATGCGAGCGAGTAGGCCGGGGCGATCGGGGGTGGCGATCTCCAGTACCGAGTAATTTTTTACCTCATCCACGGACATGCTGGTTTCGGTGGGGATGGAGAATGATTTCTTGGCCCGCGGTGTGCGGCGATTCACTACCTGGGCGCTCGCGTCCTGGCTCAGGGCGTGGGAGAGAGCTTCGCGGATGTCGTTGATTCGCGCCTGGTCCTCGGCAATCGCCTGGCCGTCAGATCCGAGCACGAAGAACGTGTCCAGTGTCATGCCGTCGTTGGCGTTGTAAATTCGCGCATCGTGAATCGACAGATCCAGCTGTTCCAGCTGAGCACAAATACGCGAAAACAGGGCAGCGGAAGAGCGGGCGTGAATAAAGATCTGGGTCGTATTGGCGACATTGGAATCGAGACTGCTGCGGGCCAGCACCAGCGGCTTGCTCTTGTCGTGGTGACCGGCAATGGCTTCGGTGTGCCAGGCAATGTCCTCGGCTTTCTCGCGCAGGAAGTAGTCTTCGCCGCGCTCTTTCCACACATCTTCAATTTCCTCGATGGTGAAGCCGCGGTACTCGAGTGTGTCGATGGCTGCGTCGCGGGTTTCGTCAATCCACACCTGCTTGTCGATGGGATTTTCCAGGCCGCGCCGCAGGGCACGCTTGGTCTCGGTGTACAGCTGACGGAGCAGGCTACCGCGCCAGGCGTTCCAGAGAGTTGGGTTGGTGCCATTAATGTCGGCTACTGTCAGAGCAAACAGGTAGTCCAGGCGATGCTGGTCGCCCACATGCCTGGCGAACTGCTGGATGACGTCGGGATCGGAAATGTCGCGACGCTGGGAGACGGCAGACATGGTCAGGTGGTTTTCCACCAGCCATACGACCAGGTTAGTGTCGCGCTTGCTCAGTTTGTGCAGTTCGCAGAATGCCTGGGCGTCTACCGCGCCGAGTTCTGAATGATCGCCGCCGCGGCCCTTGCCGATGTCGTGGAACAGGCCTGCGAGGTATAGCAGTTCGATCTTGGGCAGACGCGCGGTCACCCGGCTGGTCACGGGGAAGCGCTCTGCGAACTCGGGAATCTGGAAGCGACGCATGTTTTCAATTACTTCCAGGGTATGTGCATCCACGGTGTAGGTGTGGAACAGGTCGTGCTGCATCTGGCCGATAATCTGGCCGAATTCGGGAATATAGCGCCCCATAACGCCGTAGCGAACCATGCGTTTGAGCTGGCGGGTCAGCTTGTAGGGCGAGCGCAGCAGGTCCATGAACATCTTCTGATTGATTTCACTGGCGCGGAAACTGTCGTCGATGAGGTCGAGTGATCTGCGCAGCTGGCGGATCGTGGGCGCGGCAATACCGTTTATCGCATCGTTGCGTGCGCTGAGCAGGAACACCTCGAGTATCGCCGAGGGGTCGATCGAGAACACGTTGTCGTTGCGCGCCTCGATATAACCGTTGCGCATCTGGAAGCGGCCGTTCAGCTCGAGAATGTTGTGGTCGCCTTCTGCCGTGAGTATGTCCTGGTCGAAGTTCTGGATAAGAACCTCGTTGAGCATGCCCAGGGCCTGGGCCCAGCGGTAGTAAACCTGCATGAACTGTTCGACGGCGAGCTTCTCGCCATCTTCGAAACCCCACATCTGGGCCAGCTCGCGCTGATGGTCGAACAGCAGACGATCTTCCTCGCGACCGGTAATCATGTGTAGGGCGTAGCGCACTCGCCACATGAAATCGCGGCCATCGCGCAGGATCTGGGCCTCTACCGGCTCGAGGAACTCGGCGGCGGTCAGGCGATCCAGCGACTCCACCCCAAAGTGGCGCTCGGCAATCCAGCCAATAATCTGCATGTCGCGCAAGCCGCCTGGTGAGGACTTCACATTGGGTTCGAGGTTGTATTCGGTGTCGGCAAACTTGGTGTGGCGATTGCGTTGCTCTTCGACCTTGGCGCGGAAGAATGCCGGGCTTGGCCACATCTTCTCGGTTGAGGTGCCCTGTTGGACTTCCTCCATCAGCCGCTGAGGCCCGCGAATCACCCTGGCCTCCATCAGGTTGGTGAGGATGGTGATATCGCCGGCGGCATTCTCAATACACTGCGCTACCGTGCGCACGCTGTGACCGATGTCCAGGCCGATGTCCCACAGCAGAGTCAGGAAACCCTCCAGCTTTGCCTCAGCGTCGCCAGCGTTCTCATCCAGCAGTAACAGAATGTCGATGTCAGAGCAGGGGTGGAGTTCGCCGCGCCCGTAGCCGCCCACAGCCACCAGACAGTGCTCGCTGTTCGCGCCGATGTTTTGCTCCCACAGTTGGCCCAGCAAAGCGTCGACGAAAGCGGCGCGTTGGCGGATCAGTGATTCAACGGGGGCGCCTTCGCGAAATTGCTGGTGCAGGTATTCTGTGGCCTTAACAATTGCGCCTTTGCAGGCGGCGATGGCATCGGTGCCGCCCAGGCGGTCGCGCAGAGCGGTGGAGTCAAATAGTTCTGTGGGCAGAGGGGCGAGGGATGAGGGCACTGGATTCCTTAGAAAGTCTCGTTACTGCGACGGGTAAAGATTTCGCAGCCGTCTGCTGTGACGCCGATGGTGTGTTCCCACTGTGCCGACAGGCGGCCGTCCTTGGTGGTTACGGTCCAGCCATCTTTCTGGTTCAGGCGAGTGTGACGTTTACCTGCGTTAACCATGGGCTCTATGGTAAAGGTCATGCCTTCTTCGAGCGTGAGGCCAGCACCTTTGCGGCCATAATGCAGTACCTGTGGATCTTCGTGGAATACCTTGCCGATGCCGTGGCCGCAGTACTCGCGCACCACTGAGTAATAGTTTTTCTCAGCGTGGGCCTGGATGATGGCGCCAATATCGCCCAGTGTGGTGCCGGGGCGGACAATATCCAGAGCTTTGTACAGGCATTCCTGAGTAATCTGGATCAGGCGGGTTGCATGGGGAGCGACGTCGCCGACTTCCACCATAATACTGGTGTCGCCGTGGTACTCATCTTTAATCACTGTGACATCGATGTTAACAATATCGCCGTTCTTGAGCTTCTTGTTGTCCGACGGAATGCCGTGACACACCACGTCATTCACCGACGTGCAGATCGACTTCGGGAAGCCGTGGTAATTCAGGGGCGCGGGTATCGCTCCTGCGGCAATAATATAGTCGTGACAGATGCGATCCAGCTCACCGGTGGTGACGCCCACTTGTACGTGGGGTTGGATCATCTCCAGTACTTCGGCGGCCAGGGCGCCGGCGGCGCGCATCTTTTCCAGCTCGTCCGCAGTCTTGATACTTACTGCCATTTGCAACCTATTGAAATATATAATAAATATGGGTCCGACCTGCGCTTGGCGAGGACCAGAGGAGGCACATTCTACATGAATCGGGGTCGCAAAAGGTAACGCGGCATGAATTTGCGACGATTTAGCGCTTTATCCACCCATCGCTCTGTGGTATAAAGCGCGCCTCGTTGCCCCGGCGTGGCTGATTTTTGGTCGCCCAGAGGGTATCGGGCACTAACTGACACACACATATCGACACCTGTTCCAGGGTGCCAACGGCTTGGCCTGCGGTTTGGAATCGGGGATATGTGGAGGACTAACCCAAATACAAGGTATTTATTATGTCGCAAGTAAGCATGCGCGACCTGCTGCAGGCAGGCGCCCACTTCGGTCACCAGACCCGCTACTGGAACCCCAAAATGGACCAGTACATCTTCGGTGCCCGCAACAAGATCCACATCATCAACCTCGAGCACACCGTTCCTGCGTTCAACGAAGCGCTGAACCTGGTGAAAGGCCTCGCGGGTAACAAGAACAAGATTCTGTTCGTTGGCACCAAGCGCGCCGCCGGCAAAATCATCAAAGAGCAGGCGGAACGCGCCGGCCAGCCCTACGTCAGCCACCGCTGGCTGGGCGGCATGCTCACCAACTACAAAACCATTCGCGCGTCCATCAAGCGTCTGCGTGACCTGGAAGCTCAGCAGGCCGACGGCACTTTCGATCGCCTGACCAAGAAAGAAGCCCTGATGCGCACCCGCGACATGGAGAAGCTTGAGCGCTCCATCGGTGGTATCAAGGAAATGGGCGGTCTGCCCGACGCGCTGTTTGTAGTTGACGTTGATCACGAGCGCATCGCGATCACTGAAGCCAACAAGCTGGGTATCCCCGTGATCGGCATCGTCGACACCAACTCCAACCCTGACGGTGTTGACTACGTTATCCCCGGTAACGACGACGCGATCCGCGCGATCAAGCTGTACGTCACTGCCGTGGCTGATGCGTGCCTGGCTGGCAAAGCTGAATCTGGCGAAGCGATTCCTACCAAGGATGAGTTCGTCGAAGAAGCCGCTGCTGAAGAAGCCGCCGAGTAAGTTCAAGCCCCGGCGCTGCAGAAACTGTAACGCCGGGCACCTAGAATTTCCCCCGGCGCATCGCTGCCGGGGTTTTTATTTTCAGATCCAATCACCCGGGATTGCATAGGAGGACAATCGATGTCAGCAAAACTGGTTAAAGAACTGCGTGATCGTACAGGCTTGGGCCTGCTCGAGTGCAAGAAGGCACTGGCCGCTGCCGACGGCGACGTCGACAAGGCAATTGAAGAACTGCGTAAGTCCAGCGGCATGAAAGCTGCCAAGAAAGCTGGCCGCACCGCCGCCGACGGCGTTGTTGTGACTCGTCTGGCTGAAGACGGCAGCTACGGCATGCTGGTTGAAGTTAACTCTGAAACCGACTTCGTTGCTCGCGACGATAACTTCCTGGCTTTCGTAAACAGCGTTGCCGATGCGGCTTTCGCTGCCAAGCAGACTGACGTTGCCGCCCTGATGGACGGCGACCTGGAAGCAGCACGTGAAGCGCTGGTACAGAAAATCGGTGAGAACATCGGTGTACGCCGCATTGAGCTGGTTAACGCTGACGCCGGTGTTGTTGGTGCCTACGTGCACGGCAACAACCGCATCGCGGTACTGGTTGAGCTCAAGGGCGGCGACCAGGATCTGGCCAAAGATGTGGCCATGCACGTTGCAGCGGTTAACCCCCAGGTTGTATCCCCCGCGGATATGCCCGAAGAGGTTGTCGCCAAGGAGAAGGAAATCTACACCGCACAGGCCGCTGAATCCGGCAAGCCCGCCGAGATTATCGAGAAGATGATTGGCGGTCGTGTGAAGAAGTTCCTGGCCGAGAACTCTCTGCTGGAGCAGGCGTTCGTTAAAGATCCCGACGTAACTGTTGGCAAGCTGGTTTCTGCCGCTGGCGCAGAAGTGGCTTCATTTGTCCGCTTCGAAGTGGGCGAAGGCATTGAAGTCGAGAAAGTTGACTTCGCTGATGAGGTTGCGGCCCAGCTCAACGGCTAAGGCGCAATCACGCAGATATCCACCGCGTGGATGGGAAAGGGAGCTTCGGCTCCCTTTTTCTTTTTCTGGCCCTTATTCGACTAAAAGTCGGGACCAATTGCATGGAATTCCTGTTGCTCGAACAGGTCCTATGTATAATTCCAGTAAAGACCGACGTGTTAGTAATTCCCAATGTCCAGAGACGATATCGACCACATTCCCTCTATCGTGCCATCGCGCGATAACGAACACACCATGGTCCGCCCCACGCCGGGCGCCACTCGCGGCAAGCCCGGGGGTTCGGGCGGTGGCAGTCGCCCGCCAGCCAAAGCGTCGTCTGGCGGTGGCATGTTCGGCAAGCTGGTTGCCGTTGTGGCGCTGGTGGTTGCGGCCGTGGCCTGTGCCTGGGCCTGGCAATTGCAGGAGCAGCTCCGGCAGAGCGAGTACGCCCTGCAGGGGCACGAAACGCGTATTGCCGATTTGGAGGCTCGCCTGTCTGATACGGACGAGGGCATGAGCCAGAACGCGGCGGTGCAGGCGGCCAAGCTGCGCGAACTGGATTCAGAGGTTCGCAAACTCTGGGACAATGTGTGGAAAAAGTCCAAGGAGCGCCTGGGTAAGCTGGAGGCGACGACCAAGAAGCAGGGCACCCAGATTGCGGCGAACGAAACGTCGATTTCCTCGACGTCGTCAAAGGTGAACAGTGCAGCGGCCGACCTCGCCAAGCTTAAGAGTGTGTCGGGTGACCTGAGCCGCTTGATGAACAGCGCCAAGACCAATCAGGCGGAAGTCGAGCGGGTGGCCGATACTCTGAATCGCATCAATCTGGATATGGCCAAGCTCAATCGCCTGGTGAAGGCCAACGAGGAAGCGGTGCGCTCCACCGACGCGTTCCGGCGCCAGGTGAACGCGTCTATCGCAGAACTTGAGAGCTCGGTGCGAATTCTACAAGCGGCGCCTTGATGGCGCCGCGGTCAGGCCAGCGCCTGACGAATGCTGGCGAGTTTCACGCAGATCACAAAGGCCTCCGCCGTTGCCTGCACGTCCTTCAGTGAGGGGTAGCTGGGCGCCAGGCGGATATTGCTGTCCTCGGGGTCGTTTCCGTAGGGGTAGGTGGCACCGGCAGGGGTGAGCGCCACGCCAATATCCGCCGCAAGTTTTACCACGGTTTGGGCCAGTCCCGGACGGGTATTGAAGGAAATAAAGTAACCGCCCTGTGGCGACAGCCACTCGCCCATGCCTGTGTCGCCCAGTTCATTTTCCAGCGTTGCCAGTACGGCGGCGAATCTAGGCCGCAGTAGTGCGGCGTGCTTTTCCATATGGGCCGCGATGCCGGCCGGTGACTGCAACAGTTTAACGTGGCGCAGCTGGTTGACCTTGTCCGGACCGATGCTCTGAAACCCCAGGTGTTGCTTGAAGGCCGCGAGGTTGGCCGGACTGCTGGACAGGAAGGCTACGCCCGCGCCGGCAAAGGTGACCTTGGAGGTAGACCCGAACTGGAACACGCTCGACTCAGTGCCATGCTTGACGCTGTAGTCCCTGATATTGGCGAGCTCGGGGGCATCCGCGTCGATGATGTGCACTGCGTAAGCGTTGTCATACATCACGATAAAGTCATCGCTGGCGATAGTGCCCAGCCTGGCCAGGCGCTCCACTGTCTCTTCGCTGTATACACAGCCAGTGGGGTTGGAGAAGCGCGGCACGCACCAGATGCCTTTAATGGCAGGATCGGAGCTCACCAGGCGTTCGACTTCGTCCATATCCGGGCCGTTTGCATCCATCGCCACCGGGATCATTTCAATGCCGAGATGTTCGCAGATGGCGAAGTGACGATCGTAGCCGGGCACCGGGCACAGGAATTTCAGTTCATCAGAGTTCCCCCAGGCCGATTCAGCACCGCGCAGGCCGACATTGAGAGCGAAGTCGATCACGCTGTACATAAGGGTCAGTGACGAGTTACCGCCGATCACAATGTCTGACTCAGGCACACCCATCACCGTGCTGAACAATGCCTTGGCCTCTGGCAGGCCATCGAGGCCGCCATAGTTGCGCACGTCGGTGCCGTTGCTGGCGCGATAGTCGCCTTCGAGAATACCGTCGAGGGCGTCGGACAGTGACACCTGCTCTGTGCCGGGTTTGCCACGGGTCAGGTCCAGTGATAACTGGCGCTCTGCCAGGGCCCGGTACTGTGCTTCCAGGGTGTCGAGTTGGGCGCGTAATTGGTCGGCCGACATTTGCTCGATATGCACGGTGGCTTCCTTGTGGTGGTCTAGAATTCAGGGCAGGGGAGTATAGCCGCGGTGCGCCTGCGCGAACAGGTGACCAATGTCACAAGCTTGAATTCAGCACTGGTGCCCGCATATCTGTGTCACAGACATTGCCTTGAGGACAAGCATGAACGAGCACGAAGAAGCGCTGGAACCCGAAGTACTGGAACCGGAACAGGCCGCCGGTGCACCGGCGGTAGCCGACGACGTGCTCCCGGATACCCTGTACTTGATGCCGGTGCCGAATCGTCCGTTTTTTCCTGGGCAGGTGCAGCCGGTTGGCATGAACCCGCAGGAGTGGGCGTCCACGCTTAAAGCGGTGGCCGATTCCGGCACGCGTTTGATCGGGCTGTCCTATGTGCCGCCGGGCGAGAACGGCGAGATTGATATTCGTCGTTTCCCGGAAATCGGCTGCGCGGTGCGCCTGCATCGTCCCCCGGGTGGGGCGGACCAGCCCGGCCAGTTTATGGCCCAGGGCCTGCGGCGTTTTCGAATTGTTCGCTGGTTGAATGACAAGCCGCCCTTTCTGGTGCAGGTAGAGTATCCACGCAGCCAGGGTGAAAAAGACTCGGACGAGATCAAGGCCTACGCCATGGCGTTGATCAAGGCCATTAAGGAACTGCTGCCTCTCAACCCCTTGTACAGCGAGGAATTGAAGCAGTACTTGTCCAACTTCAGCCCCAACCAGCCCAGCTTGCTGGCCGATTTCTCGGCTGCCCTGACCACGGCTTCGGGCGAGCAGCTCCAGGAAATATTGGACACCTTGCCATTGCGGTCACGCATGGAGAAGGTCCTCACGCTGTTGCGCAAGGAGCGCGAGGTGGCGGAGTTGCAGGGGCAGATCACCAGTCAGGTAAATGACAAGGTCAGCGATCAGCAGCGGGAGTTCTTTCTGCGTGAGCAGTTAAAGATCATCCAGAAAGAGCTGGGTATCTCCAAGGACGATCGCACCTCCGATGCCGACATGTTTGAGGAGCGTATTGCCGGGCTGGAGCTGCCTGAGGTGGTGGCAAAGCGTATCGATGACGAGCTGCAAAAGCTCTCGGTGCTGGAGACCGGTTCACCCGAGTACGGCGTGACGCGCAATTACCTGGACTGGGCCACTTCCGTGCCCTGGGGTGTGCACTCTGAGGACAATCTCGATCTCAAACACGCCCGCGGTGTGCTGGCGGAGCATCACGATGGCCTGGAGGATGTAAAAGAGCGTATTCTCGAATTCCTGGCGGTAGGCTCATTCAAGGGTGAAATCGCCGGCTCCATCATGTTGCTGGTCGGGCCACCCGGAGTAGGCAAGACCAGTATCGGCCGCTCTGTGGCAGATGCCTTGGGGCGCGAGTTTTGTCGTTTCAGTCTGGGCGGCATGCGTGACGAGGCCGAGATTAAAGGCCACCGGCGCACCTATGTCGGCGCCATGCCCGGTAAATTCGTGCAGGCCCTGAAAGAGGTGAAGGTATCTAACCCCGTTATCATGCTCGATGAGATCGACAAGATCGGGGCTTCCTATCAGGGTGATCCGGCGTCGGCTTTGCTTGAGGTGCTGGACCCGGAGCAAAACAGCGAGTTTCTCGATCACTACCTCGACCTGCGGGTGGATCTGTCCAAGGTGTTGTTTATATGTACCGCAAATCAGCTGGATACTATCCCCGGGCCTTTGCTCGACCGGATGGAGGTGACCCGCCTGTCCGGTTATGTGGCCGAAGAAAAGCTGGCAATTGCGCGCAACCATCTGTGGCCGCGGCAGTTGGAGCGTCACGGACTGGGAGAGGATCAGCTCAAAATCAACGATGCCGGGCTCAAGTATGTGATTGATTCCTACTGTCGCGAGGCCGGAGTGCGCAACCTGGAAAAGCAGCTGTCACGGATTATGCGCAAGTCGATTGTGCGCATGCTCGACACGGGCGAGGAAAAGCTGCGGGTTGGCAAAAAGGATATCGACGACCTGTTGGGCAAGCCGCATTTCATGCCGGACAAGCCTGTGCGAGGCCTTGGTGTGGCCACAGGCCTGGCCTGGACCGCCATGGGCGGCGCGACCTTGGCCATTGAGTCATCGCAAATCCATACCTTGAACCGCGGCTTCAAATTAACCGGGCGTCTGGGCGAGACCATGCGTGAATCCGCGGAAATCGCCTACAGCTATGTGATTGCCCATTTGAAAGACTATGGTTGCGATCGCGACTTCTTTGATATGTCGATGGTGCATCTGCATGTCCCGGAGGGGGCCACGCCCAAGGATGGTCCCAGTGCCGGCATTACAATGGCGACGGCGCTGGTCTCATTGGCCCGCAAGGAGCGTATCAAGCGCCCTCTGGCCATGACAGGCGAGCTGACGTTGACCGGCCAGGTGCTGCCCGTTGGGGGGATTCGTGAAAAGGTGATCGCCGCCCGACGCAGCAAAATCATGGAGCTGATTCTACCCCATGCCAACCGGCGCGATTTTGAGGAGCTGCCCGAGTACCTGCGTGAAGGTATCAATGTGCACTTTGCGCGCAATTATCGCGAGGTGTTTGAGTTCGTGTTCCATGAGCACCGCAAGGACAAGTCGCTGCATTGATCAGCGCGGCCTGAGGCTGCGCCGTAACCGGATCAGTACTGGTTGTTTACGTCCGAGAGTTGCTCGTTGAGCGTCAGGAAGTCCCACAGTACGCCGAGCAGGAAGAAGCCACCGGTGCACAGGTAGATGACACCGGTAATCCACTTGCCCATGTACATGCGGTGGATACCGAAGATGCCCAGGAACGTGAGCAGAATCCAGGTCAGGTCATAATCCTTGGGCCCGGGGACAAACCGGCGATCCGCATCGCGGGACATGCCCGGGATAAGCAGTAGATCGATAATCCAGCCGATAAAGAATAGGCCCAGTGTGAAAAACCAGATAACGCCCGATATCTGTCTGCCGTAGTAAAACCTGTGGGCCCCAATGAATCCGAAAATCCATAGCAAATAGCCCATAAAGACCGAATGCGTACCTTCCTGGCGTTCCAAGTCGCTGCTCCCGCAAGTGTGTATTGCCATGGTGTTGGCTCTGGCGGGCCGCGTCAAGAGGCTGGCGCCCGCGCCAGAGTGACTATAATGATCTGGATCATGGCCCTGCGCCGGTAAAGCGATACGCTGGTAAGCAACCCTGTAGGTAACCCAGAGGACCTCGAATGTCTGTTGAGCACCACGATCTGCACCACGAATTTCCTGAACCGCATGACCGCATCCACGAACTCAAGATGAATGATGCCCATTTTCGGCGCCTGTTCGATGAGTACCACGAGCTGACTACCAGTATCGAAAAGATGGAAGATGCAGTGACCCCGGTAGCGACCCGCACCGAGGAGGCGGCCAAGATCCGGCGTCTGCACCTCAAGGATGAGCTCTACCGCATGCTCACGGCGGCCTGACCGTGGCGAACGAAACGCTTCGCGCCGAACTGGAGCAACGCCTGGCGACCATGCAGCGGCGCCTCGCCAGCATTAAGGCTGACGTCACGCACGAATACTCAGGCGACTCCGCGGAGCAGGCCCAGGAACGTGAGAGCGACGAGGTGGTGGACGCCATTGGCAACGAAACCCGTCAATCCCTGCGCGATATCCGGATGGCGCTGGACAAGATTGAAGCTGGTACCTACGGCGAGTGCGAGCACTGCGGCGAAAACATCGCGGAGGGGCGCCTGCGGGCAATCCCTGAGGCCACGCGGTGTGTGGGTTGTGCTGGCTAAGCACTTCTGCGGGTGATTTTTATAGCTGTTTGGAATAAAGGAGGGCCTTGAGCCTCCTTTTTTATGCATGATCCGCGATTCGAAGGCGCTGGTGGTGGCCGGTAGTGGTCTTTTTGGGCCCCGGGAAATGGTAAAAGTCCCCCTTCCCGAATTCCCCCTAAAATAATCCCAAACCCGCCTTGACACTGCCGGGGCTGGTCCTTAGAATTCGCCTTCCTTTTTCGGGGGGTCCCTTTGCGGGCCTCTGGTTTTTTATTTGATTGGAGTTAGGTCAGGTGCAGAATCAACGTATTCGTATCCGTCTCAAGGCTTTTGACCACAAGCTGATCGACACGTCGACTCAGGAAATTGTGGAAACTGCGCGCCGTACCGGTGCCCAAGTCAAAGGTCCTATCCCCCTTCCTACCCGGAAGGAAAAGTACACCGTGCTGGTTTCCCCGCACGTAAACAAGGACGCACGTGACCAGTACGAAATTCGTACGCACAAGCGTCTGTTGGACATCGTGGAGCCTACAGAAAAAACTGTAGACGCCCTGATGAAACTAGACCTGGCAGCAGGTGTAGAAGTACAGATCAGTCTTGGCTAACGACAAATCGTAAGCAAGACCTGCTCGGGGCAGGTAAATCACTGTCCCGGGTGTGTAATTGCTTAAGTTGGGAATAGGTTCCAATTTAAGCGGCCATAGAGGGTATTTAGCCCCGTACACTGAGAGGTTAGCAAAATGGCTATTGGCTTAGTCGGCCGTAAGTCCGGTATGACTCGTGTTTTTACCGAAGACGGCGCATCCATTCCAGTAACCGTAGTGGAGGTTTCTCCAAACCGCGTTACTCAAATCAAAGAGCTCGATACTGATGGGTATCGTGCAATTCAGGTCACTGCGGGCAGCCGCAAGGCCTCTAAAGTGAGTAAATCCGAAGCGGGACACTTCGCGAAAGCGGGTGTCGAAGCAGGCGCAAGCCTGTCGGAGTTCCGTCTGGAAGAAGCAGATGAAGCGCCTGAAGTTGGCTCTGAGCTGACTGTTGAGCGTTTTGAAGCGGGCCAGATCGTGGACGTTACTGGTAAGTCCAAGGGTAAAGGTTTCCAGGGCGGTGTTAAGCGCTGGAATTTCGCCATGCAGGACGCCACGCACGGTAACTCTATTTCACACCGTGCTCCTGGTTCTATCGGTCAGTGTCAAACACCCGGCCGTGTGTTCAAGGGCAAGAAGATGGCGGGCCATATGGGTGCCGAGCAGGTAACTACCCAGGGTCTGGAAATCGTCCGTGTTGATGCCGAGCGCAATTTGCTGCTCATTAAGGGTGCCGTACCTGGTGCCCCCGGTGGTGACGTCGTAGTGCGCCCCACCATCAAGGCATAAGGTTAGGGGGTCTCTAACGTGGAACTGAATGTAGTTAAGCCGGGTAACAGTGATGCAGGCAAGTTGTCTGTCTCCGATGTTGCCTTTGCTAAAGAGTACAACGAAGACCTGGTTCACCAGGTTGTAACTGCCTTTCTGGCAGGCGCACGCCAGGGCACTCGTGCCCAGAAGAACCGCTCAGCGGTTTCCGGCGGTGGCAAGAAGCCTTGGCGTCAAAAGGGTACCGGTCGCGCTCGTGCGGGAACTATCCGTTCTCCGATCTGGCGCTCCGGTGGTGTGACCTTCGCGGCTCAGCCGCAGGATCACTCTCAGAAAGTGAATCGTAAAATGTATCGTGCAGCGCTGCGCACCATTATGTCCGAGCTCGCTCGCCAGGATCGCCTGGTTGTTGTAGAGAGCATGGATTTGGAGCAGCCCAAGACCAAAATGCTGGTTCAGCAGCTGGGCGAGTACGGTGTGGATAACGCGTTGATCGTGTCCACTGAAGTTGGTGAGAACCTCTACCTGGCGTCTCGCAACCTGCACAAGGTTGACGTTCGCGACGTAGACGGTGTCGACCCTGTCAGCCTGATCGCTCACGACAAAGTGATCGTCACTGTTGACGCGGTCAAGAAGTTTGAGGAGATGCTGGGATGAACCAGGAGCGCGTATTCCAAGTGCTGGTAGGCCCGCACGTTTCCGAGAAGGCCGCCATCGTAGCTGACGAAAACAACCAGTTTGTTTTCAAGGTTGCCGTTGATGCAACCAAGGCAGAGATCAAGAAGTCTGTCGAGCAGCTGTTCAAGGTTAAGGTCGACAAGGTCTCCACCCTGAAGGTGAAGGGTAAGGTTAAGCGTAACCGTTTCGGTTATAGCACCAAGCCGACCTGGAAAAAAGCATATGTACGACTGGAGCAGGGTCAAGACATCGACTTTGCGACTGTTGAGTAAGGAGTCGGATCGCAATGGCAGTTTTGAAGAGTAAGCCCACTTCACCCGGTCGTCGTCACGTCGTCCGCGTTGTCAGTGAGGATCTGCACAAAGGAGCACCGCACAAGCCCCTGCTGGAAAAGCAGAGCCGCAACGGTGGTCGTAACAACAACGGTCGTATCACCACTCGCCACGTTGGCGGTGGTCACAAGCAGCACTACCGTATCATCGATTTCAAGCGCACCAAGGACGGTATCCCCGCCAAGGTAGAGCGCCTGGAATACGATCCGAACCGCACTGCGCACATTGCGCTGCTGTTGTTCGCCGACGGTGAGCGTCGCTACATCATTGCCCCCAAGGGTGTGAAAGCGGGTGACGTTCTGCAGTCCGGTTCCGCTGCTCCGATCAAGACAGGTAACTGTCTGCCGCTGCGCAACATCCCTGTGGGTTCTGTTGTGCACGCGATTGAGCTGAAGCCCGGTAAGGGTGCTCAAATGGCTCGCTCCGCTGGTGCTTCCGTTCAGCTGGTTGCCCGCGAAGGTCAATACGCCACCCTGCGTCTGCGCTCCGGCGAGATGCGCAAGGTACTGGCTGACTGTCGCGCTACCCTGGGTGAAGTGTCCAACTCAGAGCACAGCCTGCGCAAACTGGGTAAAGCTGGTGCCGCTCGCTGGCGCGGTGTTCGCCCGACTGTTCGCGGTGTTGCGATGAACCCGGTTGATCACCCCCATGGTGGTGGTGAAGGCCGCACCTCCGGTGGCCGTCATCCGGTCAGCCCCTGGGGTACGCCTACCAAGGGTTACAAGACTCGTAAGAACAAGCGTACCGACAAGCTTATCGTGCGTCGTCGCGGTAAGAAGTAACGGTTGACAAGAGATTAGAGGAAGAGATTGTGCCGCGTTCACTTAAAAAAGGTCCTTTTATCGACCTGCACCTGATGAAGAAGGTAGAAACCGCGCTTGAAAGCAACGATCGTCGTCCGATCAAGACCTGGTCGCGCCGTTCAATGGTTTCTCCGGACATGGTTGGTCTGACTATCGCCGTACACAACGGCCGTCAGCACGTACCTGTACTGATTAACGAAGACATGGTTGGCCACAAGCTGGGCGAGTTCGCAGTAACTCGTACCTTCAAGGGCCATATCGTAGACAAGAAGGCGAAGCGCTAAGCGCCGCGTAACGAGGTTTAGGAAATGGAAGTTGCAGCAAGACTGAAAGGCGCGCGAATTTCTGCGCAGAAAGCCCGTCTGGTCGCTGACCAGGTCCGCGGCAAGCCTGTGGAAGAAGCGCTTAACCTGCTGGAGTTCAGCAACAAAAAGGCAGCTCACATTGTCAAGAAGGTTCTTGACTCTGCGATCGCCAATGCTGAAAACAACGAAGGTGCAGATGTAGACGAACTGAAAGTCTCTACTGTCTTCGTTGACGAAGGTATGACTATGAAGCGCCTGCGTCCCCGTGCTAAGGGCCGCGCAGACCGAATTTTGAAGCGTAGCTGTCACATTACTGTGAAAGTTGCAGACGGCGAAGGCTAAGGAGACCAAGACATGGGTCAGAAAGTACATCCCGTCGGTATCCGCCTGGGTATTGTTAAAGACCATAACTCTATCTGGTACGCCGACAGCAAGAACTACTCCAAGCAGTTGATTACTGATCTGGAGGTGCGTGAGTACATCGAGAAGGCACTGGAGCACGCGTCCGTGAGCCGTGTTGTTATCGAGCGCCCCGCACAGACTGCTCGCATCACCATCCACACAGCCCGTCCCGGTATCGTGATTGGTAAGAAGGGTGAAGATGTCGACGCTCTGCGTAAGGAACTCACCAAGAAGATGGGTGTGCCCGTGCACATCAACATCGAAGAGATTCGCAAGCCGGATCTGGACGCCAAGCTGGTAGCTCAGAACGTAGCCCAGCAGCTGGAGCGTCGCGTTATGTTCCGTCGCGCTATGAAGCGCGTCGTACAGAACGCCATGCGTCAGGGCGCCGAAGGTATCAAGATCCAGGTCGGTGGTCGTCTGGGCGGTGCAGAAATCGCGCGTACTGAATGGTACCGCGAAGGTCGTGTGCCTCTGCACACTCTGCGTGCCGATATCGACTACGCAACCTACGAAGCCTCCACTACCTACGGCATCATCGGTGTGAAGGTTTGGATCTTTAAAGGCGAAGTGATCGGTGGCGAAGAAGCCGCTGAGAAGAAGTCAGCAACTAATTAAGGGTTACGCAGATGCTTCAACCAAAGCGTACAAAATTTCGCAAAACTCAGAAGGGTCGTAACCGCGGCCTGGCCCATCGCGGCAGCAAAGTGAGCTTTGGCGAATACGGTTTGAAAGCGACAGGTCGCGGCCGCATTACTGCGCGTCAGATCGAAGCGGCTCGTCGTGCCATGACTCGTCACATTAAGCGTGGCGGTAAAATCTGGATTCGTGTCTTCCCGGACAAGCCTATTACAGGTAAGCCTCTGGAAGTACGTCAGGGTAAAGGTAAAGGTAACGTTGAATACTGGGTAGCCCAGGTTCAGCCCGGCAAAGTACTTTACGAAGTGCAGGGCGTATCTGAAGAGCTGGCGCGTGAAGCGTTCGAGCTGGCTGCTGCCAAGATTCCGGTTGCCACAACATTTGTTAAACGGTCGGTGATGTGATGAAAGCTAGCGAATTGCGTGAAAAGTCCGTAGAGGACCTGAACAAGCAGCTGCTCGACCTGCGTGAAGAGCAGTTCAAACTGCGTATGCAGTCGTCCACTGGTCAGCTGGGGCAGACTCACCTGCTCAAGCAGAACCAGCGCGACATCGCACGCGTTAAGACTGTACTTACACAGAAGGCAGGTAACTAAGTATGTCAGCTGCAGAAAAACGTACACGGACGGCAACTGGTCGAGTTGTCAGCAACAAGATGGACAAGACCATTGTTGTACTGGTCGAGCGTCGGGTTAAGCACCCGGTATACGGCAAGTACATCACTCGTTCGTCCAAAATCCATGCGCACGATGAAAACAACCAGTGCGGCATCGGTGACACAGTAACTGTTGCCGAGTCTCGCCCGATTTCCAAGAGCAAGACCTGGAAGCTGGTAGAAGTAGTAGAGAGCGCCGCCGCGGTTTAATCCCGGCACAGGGCAGAGATTTTGCGGCGGAAGCCGCAGTTTGGAGTAAGAGATGATTCAGACACAGTCGTATTTGGAAGTCGCAGACAACAGCGGCGCACGTCGTGTGATGTGCATCAAGGTGCTGGGTGGTTCCAAGCGTCGTTACGCGCGCGTCGGCGACCTGATCAAGGTTACCGTTAAGGAAGCTATCCCCCGCGGTAAGGTCAAGAAGGGTCAGGTAATGACTGCTGTAGTTGTACGCACCAAGAAAGGTGTTCGTCGCAACGATGGCTCCCTGATCAAGTTTGACGATAACGCCGCAGTACTGCTGAACACCCAGGAAGCGCCTATCGGTACCCGTATCTTCGGCCCGGTAACTCGCGAACTGCGCGGCGAAAAGTTCATGAAGATTATTTCCCTGGCCCCTGAAGTAATTTAAGGCCGAGGAGAGGAAAGAGAAATGTTGAAGATCAAGCGCGATGACGAAGTGATTATCCTGGCCGGCAAGGACAAGGGTAAGCGCGGCAAGGTTCGCAAGGTACTGGATAACGACAAGCTGATTGTCGCTGGTATCAACATGATTAAGAAGCACACCAAGCCCAACCCCCAGGCGGGAGTTGCCGGCGGTATCGTGGAAAAAGAAGCGCCCATCCAGGTTTCTAACGTGGCGATCTTCAACCCTGCGACCGGCAAGGCTGATCGTGTTGGCTTCAAGGTCGAAGGCGACACCAAGACTCGTATCTTTAAATCCAGCGGCGAAGCGATCAGCTAAGCGCAAGGGTTAACAGGTAATAGAAATGGCAACTTTGCAAGACAAGTACAAGAACGAGATCGCAGCTCAGCTGAAAGAAGAGCTGGGTCTGGATAACGTTATGGAAGTTCCCCGCATCACCAAGATCACCCTGAACATGGGCGTTGGTGAAGCGCTGGGCGACAAGAAGGTTCTGGAAGCCGCTGTCGCTGACATGGAGAAGATCTCCGGTCAGAAAGCAGTAGTAACCAAGGCGCGTAAATCAATCGCGGGCTTTAAAGTTCGTGAAGGTTGGCCCATCGGTTGTAAGGTAACTCTGCGCTCTGAGCGTATGTATGAGTTCCTGGATCGTCTGATCAGCATCGCGATTCCCCGTATCCGTGACTTCCGTGGCATCAGCCCGAAGTCGTTTGACGGCCGCGGTAATTTCGCAATGGGTGTGACTGAACAGATCATCTTCCCTGAAATTGATTACGACAAGGTAGATGCCCTGCGCGGCATGGATATCACTATCACTACCACTGCTCGTACGGACGATGAAGGCCGCGCTCTGCTGCGTGCTTTCAACTTCCCCCTGAAAGGTTAAGAGGCTTTATTCATGGCTAAGAAATCTATGATTGCGCGTGAAAACAAGCGTGCACGTCTGGTAGCTAAGTACGCTCAGAAGCGCGCTACTCTGAAAGCGATCATCGCTGATGTGAACGCCTCTGACGAAGAGAAGTGGGACGCCCAGATCGCCCTGCAGAAGCTGCCTCGTGACGCTAGCCCGGTTCGCCAGCAGCGTCGCTGCCAGCTCACCGGCCGTCCCCACGCGGTATATCGTAAGTTTGGCCTGAGCCGTAACAAGCTGCGTGAAGCAGCGATGCGCGGTGATGTGCCTGGCCTGGTTAAAGCCAGCTGGTAACGGAGAGATATTGAAATGAGCATGCAAGATCCGCTGTCAGATATGCTGACCCGTATTCGCAACGCCCAGATGGCTGGCAAGACTGGTGTAGAAATGCCCGGTTCCAAGCTGAAGGCTGCTGTTGCAAACGTGCTGAAGGAAGAAGGTTACATCGCTGACTTCAACGCAACCAACGATTCCGGCAAGCCCCGCCTGGCCATTGAGCTGAAGTACTACCAGGGCAAGCCTGTTATCGCTGAAATCGATCGCATCAGCCGTCCCGGTCTGCGCAACTACGCAGGCAAGGATGAAATGCCCTCCGTTCGCGGTGGCCTGGGCGTTGCAATCGTATCCACCTCCAAGGGTGTGATGACTGATCGCGCTGCGCGCGCTGCCGGTGTTGGCGGTGAAGTGCTGTGCACAGTATTCTGATTTATTAACGTTAGATTTAAAGAGCATTCACAATGTCTAGAGTCGCAAATAATCCGGTATCACTGCCGAGCGGCGTAGAGGTCAAGATCGATGGTCGCGACCTCTCCGTTAAGGGCAGTAAAGGTACCCTGGCCATTTCACTGGTCGAAGGTGTACAGGTATCTCAGGATGACAACGTCTTGACCATTGCCTACGACGAGAAGAGCAAAGCTATGGCTGGCACTACTCGCGCGCTGGTAAACAACATGGTCAAGGGCGTCAGCGAAGGCTGGGAGAAGAAGTTGGTACTCAACGGTGTTGGTTACCGTGCCAAAGCTTCCGGCAAGTCAGTCAACCTGACCGTGGGCCTGTCCCACCCTGTAGATTATCAACTGCCCGAAGGCGTTTCTGCGGAAACTCCCAGCCAGACCGAGATCGTGGTCAAGGGCATCGACAAGCAGGCCGTAGGCCAGGCAGCTGCCGAGATCCGCAGCTACCGTCCGCCGGAGCCTTACAAGGGTAAAGGTATTCGCTACGCTGACGAGTATGTCCGTCGTAAAGAAGCCAAGAAAAAGTAGGTAAGTTGAGATGAGTGCAAAGAATGATTCAAGGTTGCGTCGCGCACGTCGCGCTCGCGCCCGTATGCGTACCCTGGGTGTTAACCGCCTGAGCGTGCACCGTACTCCTCGGCATATCTATGCCCAGGTGATTGCACCGGAAGGTGACAAGGTACTGGCCAGCGCCTCTACCCTGGACGCTGAACTGCGTAAGAACGCCACTGGCAATACTGACGCCGCTGCCGCCGTAGGCAAGCTGGTTGCAGAGCGCGCCAAGGCTGCAGGTATCGAGCAAGTTGCCTTCGACCGCGCAGGTTACAAGTATCACGGCCGCGTCAAGGCTCTCGCCGACGCCGCACGTGAAAGTGGACTGGAATTCTAAGGGTACGAGTAAATGGCTTTTAACGACCAGAAAAAGCAGCAGCAGACCGAAGGCGATCTCCAGGAGAAGCTGGTACAGGTCAACCGCGTAGCTAAAGTAGTTAAAGGTGGCCGTATCTTCGGTTTCACCGCACTGACTGTAGTAGGCGATGGCAATGGCAAAGTTGGCTTCGGCCGTGGCAAGGCGCGCGAAGTGCCTGTTGCGATCCAGAAAGCAATGGAAGCTGCCCGTCGCAACATGATCCAGGTAGAGCTGAACAACGGCACTATCCAGTACCCTGTAACCGCCACCCACGGCGCTTCCAAGGTTTACATGCAGCCTGCATCTGAAGGTACCGGTGTTATCGCCGGTGGTGCGATGCGCGCCGTGCTGGAAATCGCGGGTGTACACAACGTACTGGCCAAGGCCTACGGCTCCACTAATCCGGTGAACGTGGTTCGCGCAACCTTTAATGGCCTGCGTGATATGGCTGCTCCCGAAGACGTTGCTGCCAAGCGCGGCAAGTCTGTCGAAGAAATTTTGAACTAAGTATTGGGTTGATTCGTCATGGCAAAAGCAATGATCAAAGTTACCCAGGTTAAGAGCACCAACGGTCGCCTGAAGAACCACAAGGCGTGCGTTGCTGGCCTCGGCCTGCGTCGTATTGGTCATACCGTAGAAGTGGAAGACACTCCTTCCGTTCGCGGCATGATCAACAAAGTTAACTACCTGGTACGGGTTGAGGACTAAATCATGTCAGAAGTAATGCGACTGAATACCCTGAGCCCCGCCCCGGGTTCTCGGAAAGACAGCAAGCGCGTTGGCCGCGGCATTGGCTCCGGTTACGGCAAAACTGCTGGCCGTGGCCACAAAGGTCAGAAGTCTCGTTCCGGCGGCAGTGTTCGCCCCGGTTTCGAGGGTGGCCAGATGCCCCTGCAGAAGCGCCTGCCCAAGTACGGTTTCACCTCACGCATCGCGCGCACTACTGCGCAGATCCGTCTGGGTGAGCTGAATGCAGTAGAAGCTGAAGTGATCGATCTGGAAGCCCTGAAGGCTGCCGACCTGGTCAAGCAGAACGTAACCCGCGCTCGTGTTTTCCTGTCAGGTGAACTGAGCAAGGCCGTTACGATCAAAGGCCTGGCGGTCACCAAAGGTGCCCGCGAAGCCATCGAAAAAGCTGGCGGAAAGATCGAGGACTAAATGGCGGGACAGGCGCCCTCAGTAAATAAGGCAGGCATGGGCGAGCTTTTTGCTCGCCTTCGTTTTGTCTTACTGGCAATTATCGTTTATCGGATCGGGACTCATATTCCCGTTCCGGGAATTGACCCCAACCAGCTGCAGGCACTGTTCAACCAGAACCAGGGAACCATCCTTGGTCTGGCCAACATGTTCTCCGGTGGCGCCCTGGAACGTATGTCGATCCTGGCGCTGGGCATCATGCCTTACATCTCTGCATCGATCATTATGCAGTTGATGGCGGCAGTCACGCCCCAACTGGAGCAGCTGAAGAAAGAAGGCGAGTCTGGCCGCCGTAAAATCAGCCAGTACACGCGCTACCTGACGGTAGTGCTGGCTATTATCCAGGCCACTGGTATGACCGTGGGTATGGCCAATCAGGGAATGAGCTACGACACATCGATGTTGTTCTATGTGATCGCAATCACTTCTCTGGTAACCGGCGCAGTCTTCATGATGTGGCTCGGTGAGCAGATTACAGAAAAGGGCGTAGGCAACGGTATCTCACTGTTGATCTTCGCCGGTATCGTAGCGGGCCTGCCCGCGGCTATCGGCCAGTCTCTGGAGCAAGCGCGCCAGGGCGAGCTGAACATTCTGCTGCTGCTGGGCATTCTGGCATTCGCGATTGTGATGATCTTTGCGATTATCTTCATCGAGCGTGGCCAGCGTCGCATCACAGTGAACTACGCCAAGCGCCAGCAAGGCCGCAAGATGTACCAGGCGCAGAGCTCGCATCTGCCCCTGAAGGTGAACATGGCAGGTGTTATCCCGGCTATTTTCGCCAGCAGCATCCTGCTGTTCCCGGCGTCTATTGCCCAGTGGTTTGGCTCGGGTGATGGCGCAGATTGGCTGCAAGACCTTGCCGTGGCGATTGGCCCCGGCCAGCCGCTGAACATTTTGTTGTTCACGGTGTTTATTGTGTTCTTCTGCTTCTTCTATACGGCGTTGATGTTTAACCCGTCAGAAGTAGCTGACAACTTGAAGCGGTCCGGTGCATTTGTACCTGGTATTCGCCCCGGTCAGCAGACCGCCAATTACATTGACGGCGTGTTGACTCGACTGACGGTATTTGGCTCGGCGTATATCGCCATTGTGTGTTTGATTCCTCAGTTCCTGGTAGTAACAGCCAACGTGCCGTTCTACCTTGGCGGCACCTCACTGTTGATTGTGGTTGTCGTTGTAATGGACTTTATGGCCCAGGTGCAGAGTCACCTGATGTCTCACCAGTACGATTCGGTGATGAAAAAGGCCAACCTGAAAAATATTGGTAGTTCCGGTCGCGTTCGCTAAGCGCCGGATGATACGGAGAAGTAACGATGAAAGTACGTGCATCAGTAAAGAAGATCTGCCGCAACTGTAAGGTTGTGCGCCGCAACGGTGTGGTGCGGGTAATCTGCAACACCGATCCGCGTCACAAGCAGCGCCAGGGTTAATTCCCGGCGTAGTTGATTTTTAGTAACGATATCGCTAGAATGCTGCGCCTTTCGCGCGCTCCACTGGCTAATTTTCGGAAAACCGAAGAAAATCAGTGGTTTGCGTAAACCGCAGTTAAGCGAAAAAGAGATTAATTGGAGAAAGTTGGATGGCTCGTATTGCCGGTGTCAACATACCTGATAACAAGCACGCTGTTATCTCACTGACTTACATCTACGGTGTAGGTCGCACCACTGCCAAGGAACTGTGCGCCGCTACTGGTGTTGCAGAGAACGCCAAGATCGGCGATCTGTCCGAGGAAGACATGGATGCACTGCGTGGCAAAGTAGCTGAGATGACCGTCGAGGGTGACCTGCGTCGGGAAGTCTCCATGAACATCAAGCGTTTGATGGACCTGGGCTGCAACCGCGGCCTGCGTCACCGTCGCAGCCTGCCGCTGCGCGGACAACGCACCAAGACCAATGCGCGTACCCGTAAGGGCCCGCGTAAGCCGATTCGCAAGTAAGGAGCGACCCTAACGGGTTCGGGCCTCGGCCCACTCACAGCGAATCCTTTTTAGTGTAGCTGCACCGAGTGCAGTGTTGATATTAAAGTAGGAAAACGACATGGCGAAGCCAGGTGCCAAAGGCACTCGTAAGAAAATCACCAAGACTGTTGTCGACGGTATCGCGCACGTACACGCGTCCTTCAACAACACCATCATCACTATCACTGACCGTCAGGGCAACACCCTGAGCTGGGCTACCGCTGGTGGCTCCGGTTTCCGTGGTTCTCGCAAAAGCACCCCCTTCGCTGCCCAGGTTGCAGCTGAGCGCGCCGGTGAAGCGGCCAAGGAATACGGTCTGAAGAATCTGGACGTGCAAGTTAAAGGCCCCGGCCCCGGTCGCGAGTCTGCCGTACGTGCACTGAATGCCTGTGGTTACAAGATCAGCAACATCACCGATGTTACACCGATCCCCCACAACGGCTGCCGTCCGCCCAAGAAACGTCGCGTATAACAGCGCTCAGAGGAAGAACTAGACATGGCTCGATATATTGGACCCAAGTGCAAGCTCTCCCGTCGTGAAGGAACTGACCTGTTCCTGAAGAGCGGTGTGCGCGCACTCGAAAGCAAGTGTAAAGCAGAAACCCAGCCCGGCCAGCACGGCGCCCGTCGCGGCCGCCTGTCTGACTACGGTGTACAGCTGCGTGAGAAACAGAAAGTACGTCGTATCTACGGTGTTCTGGAAAAGCAATTCCGCAACTACTACAAGGAAGCCGCCCGCCTGAAAGGCGCTACCGGCGAAAACCTGCTGCAGCTGCTGGAATCTCGTTTGGATAATGTTGTTTACCGTATGGGCTTCGGCTCTACCCGCTCTGAAGCGCGCCAGCTGGTAGCGCACAAAGCGATCCTGGTAAACGGCCAGGTAGTGAACATTGCTTCCTACCAGGTAAAAGCAGGTGATGTTGTGTCCCTGCGTGAAAAGGCCAAGAAGCAGCTGCGCGTCCAGTCTGCCCTGGCCCTGGCTGCCCAGCGCGGCGAACCCGAGTGGATCGAAGTTAACTCTGACAAGCTGGAAGGTACTTTCAAGTCTGTACCCGATCGTGCAGATCTCTCCAGCGAGATCAACGAAAACCTGATCGTCGAGCTTTACTCCAAGTAATCCACGTTAGGAATTAACCTACAAAGGTGCCCCGTATGCAGAGTGCAGTGACTGAATTTTTGACCCCGCGAGTAATCAACGTTGATGAAAAGAACGCTACTCGCGCCCAGGTAACCCTGGAACCCCTGGAGCGTGGCTTTGGCCACACTCTGGGTAACGCCCTGCGCCGTATCCTGCTGTCTTCCATGCCCGGTTGTGCAATCACCGAGGTGGAGATCGACGGCGTATTGCACGAGTACAGTGCAATCGAAGGTGTTAACGAAGACGTTATCGAAATCCTGCTGAACCTCAAGGGCGTTGCCCTGGTGATGAACGGCAAGGATGAAGCAGAGCTGACCCTGACCAAGAAAGGCCCGGGTGCAGTAACTGCCGGCGACATCCAGGTGGACCACGACATCGAGATCCGCAACCCGGATCACGTGATCTGCCACCTGAATGGCGACAGCGAAATCAACATGAAGCTGACTGTGGCCCGTGGCCGCGGCTACTCTCCCGCCGATTCTCGTGAGAATCCGGAAGAGGAGACCCGCTCCATTGGTCGCCTGCAGCTGGACGCCACCTTCTCGCCAGTACATCGCGTGTCCTACGTGGTTGACGCGGCTCGTGTAGAGCAGCGCACCGACCTGGACAAGCTGATCCTGGACCTGGAGACCAACGGCACTATCGACCCGGAAGAGGCGATCCGTCGCGCCGCGACCATCCTGCAGCAGCAGTTGGCCGTGTTTGTTGACCTGGAGAGCGAATCTGAGTCTGAGTCTGTTGAGGAAGAGGACGAAGTAGATCCGATTCTGCTGCGCCCTGTGGACGATCTGGAACTGACCGTTCGCTCCGCCAACTGTCTCAAGGCAGAGAACATTTACTACATCGGCGACCTGGTGCAGCGCACTGAGGTTGAGCTGCTGAAAACCCCGAACTTGGGTAAGAAGTCGCTCACCGAGATCAAGGATGTACTGGCTTCACGTGGTCTGTCCCTGGGTATGCGCCTGGACAACTGGCCGCCCGCCAGCTTGAAAAACGACGACCGGGTACTGAGCGTCTAAGCTCCCCGGTCAACTGAATAGCAGTGTGCTGAGATAGCACCTTAATAGAGAGATTGGAAAAATGCGTCATCGTCACAGTGGACGTCAACTGAATCGCAACTCCTCCCACCGTAAGGCCATGTTCCGTAACATGACCAACTCACTGGTGGAGCACGAGCTGATCAAAACCACCCTGCCCAAGGCGAAAGAGCTGCGCAGCTATGCTGAGCCTCTGATCACCCTGGCCAAAGAAGACAGCGTGGCTAACCGCCGCCTGGCTTTCGACCGCACCCGCGACAAGGCGACCGTCGGCAAGCTCTTCAATGAACTGGGCCCGCGCTACGAGTCTCGTCCCGGCGGTTACATTCGCATCCTGAAGTGCGGCTACCGCGCTGGCGACAAGGCTCCCATGGCCTACGTTGAGCTGGTGGATCGCCCCCAGGTTGAGGCTTACGACGACGAGGATTGATTCCTCGGCCCGATAGGGCGTTTGTAAGAGCGGCTGTTACAGGTCGCATAAAAAAGCCGGGCTCTATGCCCGGCTTTTTTGTAGGTGCTAGAACAGTGGATATTAGCGTGGCAGGGAGTTTCGCCAGCTGTCGAAGCTGAGATCGCTAAAGCTATCCCCCGCGGCGACACACTCGGTCACTTCAACGGCGGGNTCCTGCGTCTCCAGCATGGTGCTGGCCATATTGCCCAATGCATTGCTCTCGGCTTCTTCGAGGGTATTGGCCTGAAGCGTTAGCAGGGCGCGAGCGCCTGTAGAGGTAATGACCTGGCAATCGTAGTTATTGACCGGGAAAGTCCGTTGTTGTGCTTGTGCAAGGGCTGCGGTCGCTGTGAGACACAGGCTGATCATGAACATTTTGGAGTAACTCATCTTTTCTTCTCCTTGGCTTACCAGCAGTTATTAGCGGCGGCATCAGAGCCGTCCTCTTCTGCCACAGTTTTCGCGCCAGTTGAATCCAGAGTAAAGGCAAAGCACCGCTCGTCGCCATTTTGGGGTGATGTTCCAGTGGGCGTGGCCGTTAGGGTGTAGCAGCGATCAATGCTGCCGCCGGCACAGGCGGCAACTGTCATGCTGTAGTGCCCTTCATCGGAGACAAAGGGCGCATCGTAGCCGAGATCTGCCAGATTGGCGGTGTAGGTGCTGCGGTCTAGCATGAATTGTTCCTGGCGGTTGGCTAGCTCCAGCAGCTTGTCGATCCCGTCAGCTCGGCGCCCTTTGCGCAGAGCTTCCTGGTAAGACGGTAGTGCAACAGCCAGCAAGATCCCTACGATCACTACCACAATCATGACTTCAATCAGTGTGAAGCCCTGCTGCGGCCTCATGCGCTGTAGCGAAATCTCCATGCTTAGTAGTCCTCCTGGTACCAGTAGTTGCCGTACGGTGGACGCAGCGTCTCGTCAATATCACAAATGCCGCCCGAGCAATCTACCGTGCCGGGGTGGTTGACTGACGTCGGTGGTGCACCTGGCGGCAGGAGAATACGGATTGATCCGTCTTCCGAGAAGTGTAGTGAAGGTGTATCAGGGATAATCGCGCCCAGGATAACGGTGCTGCGATCACCGTCGTATAGGTCAACGATGTACATCTGACCGGTACCTGCCTGAGGCTCACAGATATTGATGTCGCTTACCAGGTTCGACGGTGTGTAGGTGCTCGCATACACAGTGCCATTGATGGTCAGCGTTTTGGCCAGGCTCTTTTCACCAGCGCCATTGAGGTTCATCATCCACCCGTTCTTGCTCTCCAGTGCGGCGGCGGCTGTATTGCGAGTAGATTCATCATCGGAGTTCAGCGCATTGGAGGTAATATCGTAAAGTTTGCCTTCGTTCAGCGGCATTTTGCAGCGGAAGTCGGCGGGCGCTGGATCAGCGCCACATGCGGCCACCGCGGGGCGTGTGGTCGAGTAGACAGCGGTGCCCTCGTCTCGCAACACGTACAGACGATTCTGTACATCCGTGGCGACGGGGTTGGTCCTGTCGCCGGAGCCGATAATCACCGCATCAATGGCTACGCCATCCTCGCGGATTCGCACAACATCGGGGGCGTTGAAGAAACGCCTGTCGTTGGCATTGTTGATGCCGCGCAGCGCTGCCAGCAGATTTATCTGCCAGTAGGTGTTGCTGGCATCGGGTAATTCATTGCCCGCGAGGTCGACGCGCCAGATGTTGCCGCCGGTGTCACCGAAGTAAATGCGATCGGTCAGGCCGTCGGCATTGCTGTCAAAGGCGGTCACGTCACCCGGTACTGAATGGACCAGGCCAGTTTCCTGCAAATTGGTCGCGCTGGTGGCTGCCGGGGTGATGCTGTATACCAGCGCGCCGGTGGCAGCATCGACGATAAAGATGCCGCGACCTTCGGAGTCTGAAGTGCCCAGACCAGTGTTGTCCTTGTTGATCGCGTAACCCGCGCCAAAGATCAGCACTGGTTTGGAGTTACCTGCATCGTCAACGTATCCCGGGATTTTAGTGACGGTGGGTTCCGACCAGGTTTGTCCCATCTCCGAGTAACCGCTGATATCAGAACCGATTCGCCACATAAAGTCCGGTGAATCAGGGGTAGTGATATCCAGTGCGTAGTAGGCTTTGCCGCCGCGGCGCATGCCAAGGAAGACCCAGGCCTTGTCGCCGTCAGCCGCTTTGATGGAGCCGTCGCCGTTGGCGTCGTAGGTATAGGAGACGGGAGTAAGGTCCATGCCGTAAATGTTGTCGTTGGACAACTGGTCGCGACGGCGCTCTGGGAGAATACTGGCTAACTCTTTGGGGAAGAAAGCCCAGTCTTCCTGACCGTCGCCATTGCCGAACATGTGCACAAATCCATTGTTTGTGCCGGAGATAATGCGCATATCCGGGTTGTCGGCACTGAAGTTAGCGGTGCGTGCGCCATAGTTCACAACCAGAGGCTGGCTGTGCAGAATGTCGCCCAGTATCCAGTTCCGTACCGTCGTTGTGGGGTCGTCGTCCTTATCGTAGGTATCGTAACCACGGGCCCAGTTCAGCTGCCTTTCAAATGCATCGCTGGTCGCTGCCCCGAAAAGCGCCCAGAGCGCAGTCGTGCTTTCCACACCCATGCTGGTGGCAGTAATGTTGGTTGAATTAAATGCCTGTAATTCGCCGCCGTCGCCGGTATTTATGTAGATAGAGCGGGTTGCGGGGTCTCGCGCAGCGAGCAGACCACCGACACCGCCTTTGTTGACCTTGCCGCCGTCGCCGCCGGGACTCCAGAACGTCGTGGCAGTATCCAGAATGTCACCAGAGGTCGAGTCCAGCGCAGGAGTGGTGCCATCCGCCTGCACGATGACTGCATCGTCGCCGTCAATCTTGACCTTGAGTTTCTTGATATTGCCGATCCAGTCCACAGTCGCCCCGGGTTCAAACATCGCGTAAAACACTTCGTTGCGGCTCCGGGTTCGAGTGAAGGTATCTACCGCCACGGCAGGTGATGTAAATGTGGTTTCGCGTGACAGAATACCTACCAGCGCACCCTGGAAGGCGTTGGCGAGTTCCTCGGCACTTTCCGCCGTATAATAGTCGCCTTTACCTTTCTCGGCAGTATCCTGCAGTAGCTGCTGCTCGGTTGCAAAGCCAATGGTATAGGTAATGCCGTATTGGTCGCCGTTGGTGGAATCACCGTCGAGGTCGTTATTCGCCATGTATTCGGCGAGTTCAGGCATGCAGCTTTCCTTGTTCCCCTGGCCAGCGAATGGATAGCTGCTGCACGAGGAAGCGCCGGTCAATGCCTTGATATACGAATTGGCCGAGATATCATTCTGAGGCGCTCCATCTGTCATGAGAATGACATAAGTGTAGGCACAATTGGTACTGGGTTGTACGTAAGTGCCCCCGGATTCTGCGGAGGAATCTTTGGGGGCATTGTCTGAGGTGGCATAGTTGCTGGTAGGAGCTCTGCTGTTGCCCCATAGCACAGCCTCGCCGGCTATATATCGGTAGGCCTCATAGAAGGATTCACACAGCGGGGTACTTCCCGAAGCCTGAATACCCTCAACCAACGTGACAAGGTTTTCGCGCTGGGTCTCTGTCATATCAGTGTTAATGCGCTGAATGATTCGACCTCCGTTATAGACATTCTCGTCGCCTATTGAACTATAGGCGTTGCGATTGAACTCCATGAGTCCAAAATCGATGCTGGTATTTGTTTCGATCATGGTGCCAATCACATCCTGGGCGATCTCCAGGCGTGAGCGGGTGATGATCAGACTGTCGTCATTCAGGTAATCAATATAATGAGAGGTGAAAAACGTCAGTGCTTCGTCGCCCCAGTCGACATTGTTGTCGATCGCGTCGCCATATTCACTGCCATTTGGGACATTGTCCTGTGGGTAGCCGTCGGCTTGCCCGGTGCCGTTCGCCGGGTTTGCGTCGACGACATCATTGCGACACTCGACGTGACTTGTGGTGCGCGAAGATGAACTGGTGCTCAGGTCCTCCCAGGAACCCGGCACGACAGTGTCTTCATCACAGACCTGCACTTGAGGGCCTGACCAGGTCCAGGTTTCTTCATAAACCGGGCCAGTAGTCACCCGTTCGTAGCAATCGTCTCTGGTGCCATCGCTGTAGTGTGGTTCGCCGGTAATCAATCGCGTAAGTCCAGATGAACAGTTGTTGCTGCTGTCGGGCTCGCGATAGACATAACCTGTGACACCGGGACCAGTGTCTTCCCATGCATAGCATGCGTCGTTGTTTGAACCCGGAGGGTCCACATAGATCATGCCATTTGGACACCAATTGTTATTGCCGTCATTTCGCTGTCTGACCAATGCCTGTACGGGGTCTGTGCTTGTTGTAAGCGTATAGCAGCCGGCGTTATTGGGGCCTGGGGGGTTGCGGTAGGTTGTGCCTTCCGGGCACTGGTAGGTGCACTGTCCTTCTTCAATAGAGGAGTCGACCCAGCGCAGGGCGCGCTCTGGTGTAAACCGGCCGAAGCTATCCAGTGAACTATATGATGCATCACAGCGGTTGGCGCTGGCGGAAAAATACTGATTACTGGTAGGTGCAGGCGCAGAAACTTCGCCATTGGCATCCCGTGTTGCCCAGTAAATCCGCCCATCCGGTGCACCGCCATCATAAGAGGCAGTAGGGTCATACGGTGGCCGCTCACCTGTTACCTGTGTGCCCATACTTCCAGAGTCATCAAAGACAATAAGAACCTTCGGACGCGCCCCGGAGGCGGCATCAAATTCTGATTTGTAAATCTCAGTGTCATCGGCACTGGTGCCTAGACTGGCTGCCAGGAAGGTCAACGCTGCGCCTCGGGCGAATTGCCCGAGGGTGGAGATATTACGGTTAATCATCGAGGTATCCTCCGATGCCTTTGAATAGCTGCAAAGAGTTTTGTCGAGTTGTGTTCATGGAAGTATCAGCCACCGCCGATCACGGTTTTAACGACACCCAGCTCCACCTGGGTGCGTGCACGGCCTTCCTGCTCGTGCTCCGAACGAATCTGGTAGTAATCGCAATCGAAGACGCCAATACTGCTGCCGCCGGTGGTGGAGGGTGGGCGTGGGCAGGTGCGATCCATTCCCATCAGGGAAATTTCGACTTCGACATTGCTCGTTGTCGGATCATTGGGATCGTCGGCGATATTGCGCAGTGGATGCGTCGTGGTCAGGCCCGCAAAGGGGTCCGTGACGGATGAGCGTCGATCAAACGGCTCTGTGGCGGCGCCGGAGCCTGCAAGTGCCAACGTGCCATAGATGCCTGCTTCCGCGGCCTGGAATGAGCGATAAGAGTCCTGCATGTTGGAAGACATCTTCAAGCCTAGGGCACTGTTGTTCGCGGCGGTGATGGCGATAATGGTCACGACTAGCAGAAACAGCAGCGCAATAGCTAGGGCGATACCCGATTGTGATCGATGGGGGGAGGTCTTCATGTGCCTGCTCCGCGAAGAATAATTCTGGGGTTACGCAGGGTGATATCTGCGTGCAGTAGTACCCGTCGGAACGTATCGTCAGGCGTGATCACGCGATCACCCAGGGTGTAGGTCTTGTCGTTGGTGTAATCGTAGTCATCGTTTTCGGCGCGCAGCAGAATATAGGCCTGCATGGAAGTAGCCTGGTCCCAGCCTGAAGCGCCCACATTGTTGGGATCATCCGCGGCCATGGTGTCCGCAGTACCGTCTATACCTGTGTTGAAGCTGAACAGAAAACGCATGTTCTCAACTCCCTGGACCAGATCCTGGGGAGGTTCATTCATTGCCATCTCCGAACCATTCCAGGTCAAGACCTTACGGCTCAGCGTTGTGTTGGGGGTCGCAGGGTTGTTGCGTACATAATATATTTCGACATTGTATGGCCAGGCATTGGCCATAGCGTAGGCCGAACCAACGGCGATATCTGGCATGGTATCCGCGCCATCTACCAAGATGCCGTTTTCGTTGTTGGTGACGAGGTAGGTGGTTTCGCTATCTATGTCTGCAATCGGGAATGTATTCCCGCTGGCGTCATTGGGGTCTGCGGCGATCGGATCTGGAATCACGTTTTTGATGACGAGTACGTCGCTGCCGGGCAGCGCGTCGGTGATACAGCCGAACACGGTGGCGCTGGTTGCGGTGGTTGCCACCAGCGATTGCTCGGTATCGTAGGCAGCTGCGGGGCCAGTGCAGTCACCGGTAACGTCGGTTAACGAGCCGTCTTCGGTAATATCTTCGAAGTAAGCACCGCCGAAGAAGCCGACATGCTTAGCGGAATAGCTGATCATTTGCAGGGCAAACTGGCCATTCTCTGAAATGCCCGCTACCTGGTCACCCTCGGTGAGTGATTGTTTCGAAGCGAGATAGACTGAGGCGGCGCCGGCAATCACTATAAGGCCGAGCAACATCGCTACCATGAACTCGATCAGTGAAAAGCCCTGTTGTTGGCGGTTGCTCATCACATATCGCCCTCATCAAAGATAAAGCTGCTAATCACTACCTGGCGGCGGTAGGGCTTATCGTCGCTATTCCAGTCGGTACCGCAGATGGTGTCATCGGTAGCTCCGTCAAAGGTCTCACTGAGACCGCGCCACTGAATAATGACGTCGATAGTGCCCGTATTGGTCATACCGGTGTTTGTGGTGACGTTAACGCAGGCAGAGACATCGCGCAGTAAGGCGGTGCTGACGGGATTGCCATTCGGGTCGGGAACGGTCACGGAAGAACCTGCGAGCAAATTCTCCCATTCATTCAAGTCGTACTTGGCCATGTCCACAGCAGAACAACTGACTGTGCTGCAATCTGTGCCAATGGCAGTCGGAGCTGCACCGTTCATGGGGTTGTGGGCAGTGTACTCAGCGACTCCCTCCGGATTGCGCCGAATACGCTCCAGCAAGTCATCTGCCAGCGACACCGCTCGGGTCCGCTGCACGGTGTCGTGCTGAGCTACCTTGGAAATGCCGAGCAGGCTGACAATGCCCAGAATGCCAATCGCGAGAATAACCGCCGCGATCAGCGCTTCGATCAGCGTCATGCCGCGCTGACGTAGGACAGAGTTCAGATCAGGTGCAGGTGACATCAATGCCTCCATGGTCGTTCACTGTGCCGCTGGCATTGGTGTCGGTGGCAGAGCGCACCGAACCTACCGCGTTGAGGATGAGGGCGCGGGCACCATCAGCACCGCGCTCGTCACAGAATTCGAAGGTGCCTTCGTAATCAAGCGCAGTGCCGCGCGGGTTGAAAATTACTGCCTGCTCCGAATTGCTGTACAGAATATTCATGGCGCGTTCGCGGGGCTCCCATTGGATTCGTTCTTCGTTGGGATCATTGGGATCAGGCGCTGTATTGGCGTCCATGTCCACGAAGCTCATATAGCCGCCCCCCCAGTCACCGGTGGCGAGGCAATTGGTTCCGTCATTGGTCGGGCATACAACCACCCTGGCGCGACGCGCCATGGCCTCTGAGCGGGCGTTGCTCAGTGTGGCCCGCAATGCGTAGACATCAGTCACCATCTGATTGTTGCGGATCAGATCTAGCAGTCCCGGCACGGCGAGCAACAGCGTCGCTGCTAGCACTGCCAGTACGATCATGAGCTCGACTAGGGTAAAGCCGCGTTGTTGTCTTCTTGTTCTGAGCAATTCGCACTCCAAAAGTACTCCCCCCGACGCGTAGTTTAGAAACTCGCCTAAGACAAGCAATATGCTTATTGATAAACGGTAAGAAACCGCGATAAGCGGTGGGAATCAAAGGAAAAATGTGATTTTAATCACTTTTTTTGGTGGGGTAGCGGAGTTCGGCGACAAACCTTCCGGCGGCGTGGCTGGCGACCAGGGTGGCGCTGGCGCCGAACATGGCCTTCAGGCGCAGCTCCACATTGGCCAGGCCCACCTGATTTCCCTCAGAGGCCGGTGCTTTAATGGGGGTAGGGTTCTCAATGCGGGCGTGAAGACAGTGGTTCTCCCACCAGATGCGGATGGCTATTTCGCCACCCGCGGGAATCGCTGCCACGCCGTGGTAAACCGCGTTTTCCACAAGCGGTTGCAGCAGCAGTGATGGCATGGCAACCGGGAGACAGTCAGGTTGTATTTCCCGGGTTACCTCCAGTCTGCCTCCTAGACGGAGTTTTTCAATCGCCAGATAAAGATCGACCAGATGCAGCTCGTCTGCCACGGTCGTGGGATTGTTGCTGTCCTTGAGGCTGGCTCGAAATAGCTCGGCCAGGTCCTCCACAGCCTGTTCGGCCCGCTCCGGGCGGGTTTCGATGAGGCTGGCAATGCTGTTTAGTGTATTGAATAGGAAATGCGGGTGGATTCTGGCGCGCAGCGAGTCCAGGCGGGCCTGCAACTCGGCGCGTTGTTGGATCTGTAATTGCTGTTGCAGGGAGAAGTACCGCAACACTATACCGCCTAGCACGTTGGCGATGACCACGTTGCGCACAATCCAGCTGACCTGCCGGGGCACCTCTGTCAGCGGCGCCAGCAGGGTCTGGCCGAGATAGCTGCTCAACGCAGTGACCAGACTGATGATGATCAGGCACAGGATGGTGGCTATGGGGAGCGAGAAGCCGGAGAGGGGTTCACGCAGCCAGCACAGCAAGGCACCGCTAAGCAGTACAATCCACTGCGCCAGCATTGAACCGCCGGCCAGCAGGGGCCAGTCGAAGCCCCGCAGGCTGCTGCTCGCCAGTACATGGACCATCACAATGAGCTCGGTGAGCAGTACCATAAACAGCACCGCATGGGGGCTGCACAGATTGGGAATAAAGAGTGCGCCGCCCTCGCTGGCGTCACTGCCAGTGGGGTCTGTTTGCGAGGGCAGGCCTGCGGACATGCCAATTCCTTCGTTCGAGGGTTTGGCATCATCATGACCGGGCTTGCTCCAGTCGTCCAGTGCGGTTCAAAACGTGCGCTGGGTCACGTTTTTTGACCGAGGGTTGGCGGGTGCTTGTGCTACAGTTTGAGGTGTATTCACTGACTCTCTCAGCGACAGATAAACGGCCATGACAGAACGACGCAAAAGCGACCAGGAAGAGAAGAGCTTTTTTCGCTCAGATCGCTTTTTCGAGCACAATGGACAGTGGTTTTTCGCGACCCGCGAGGGTACGACGGAGGGGCCTTTTGGCGACCGAATACAGGCTCAGGCTCGCCTTGAGGCCTATATCAAAGTCGCTAACTCAGGGATTCTCGGCGATGGTACCACGGACGACCACGCGGCGACGCCAGGGCACAGTGACTGGTCGCTGAAGCCCAAGTAAACCCTACTCGGGGTTCGCGACTCTCGCTTTGACTTCACTCAAATGGCGGCGGCTGATAATCGGTTTGTCGTCCATGCCACCCAGTACCACGCACCAGCTGCCTTCATCGCTTTTTTCCAGGCGTTGAATATGGGCAGTTGCTACCAGTGTATTGCGGTGGACGCGTAAAAATCGGTCACCGTAAATCTCTTCAAGATCCCGCAGGCTATGTTGAAGCACCAGCTGTGAAGCGGGTGTGTGCGCGGTTACGTATTTGTGCTCCGCGACGAAACAGCGAATATCTTTGAGTGGCAGGGTGGCGACACCCCGGTGGGTCTGGCTGGAAATCAGCTCGATATCGCCGCTGCCAAGGCTATTCAGCTCCGCCAGTTGCAGGCGGTTGACCTTGCCTGCGGNTAGCAGCGCTTTTTCCAGGTCGGCCTCGCGCACCGGTTTCAGCAGGTAGGCCACGGCCTGCTGCTGGAAGGCCTGTAGTGCGTATTCGTCATAGGCGGTGCAGAACACGATAGCTGGCGGGGCTTCCAGTTCTGCCAGTGCCGCAGCAACCTCGATACCGCCCAGTCCGGGCATGCGAATGTCGAGCAAAATCAGTTCGGGCAAGTGTTGCCTGGCTAGTTGCAGTGCGGCCTCCCCGTCACTGGCCTCCAGGCAGTCTGCGTCGGGGCGCAGGCGCGCCACTAGTCTCAGTAACCGCTCGCGCGCCAGGGGCTCGTCGTCGACGACCAAAATTTTCATGGCTTCAGGCGGCCTTTTTGCCCCGTTTGGGTTTGAGCATGGGGGCGAGAAACTGGCCGGTGAAGGAGCCCTTGGTCTTGGCGACCTCTTCGGGCGTACCAGTGGCGATGATCTGGCCGCCGCCGGAGCCACCCTCGGGGCCGAGGTCGATAATCCAGTCGGCGGTTTTAATCACGTCAAGGTTGTGTTCAATGATGACCATGGTGTTGCCGTGGTCACGCAGGCGGTGAAGCACCTCCAGCAATTGCTTGATGTCCTCGAAGTGCAGGCCGGTAGTGGGTTCATCAAGAATATACAGGGTTTTGCCTGTGTCGCGCTTGGAGAGCTCGCGGGATAGCTTGACTCGCTGGGCTTCCCCGCCAGAAAGCGTGGTCGCAGCCTGGCCCAGGCGAATATAGGACAGGCCAACATCCATTAGTGTCTGTAGCTTGCGGTTGATGGCGGGCACGGCTTCAAAAAACTCCAGCGCGTCTTCCACGGTCATCTCGAGCACTTCGTTGATGTTCTTGCCCTTGTAGCGGATTTCCAGGGTCTCACGGTTGTAGCGTTTCCCCTTGCACACGTCGCAGGGTACATAGATGTCCGGCAGGAAGTGCATCTCCACCTTGGTCACGCCGTCGCCCTGACAGGCCTCGCAGCGTCCACCTTTCACGTTGAAACTGAAACGTCCCGGCTTGTAGCCGCGTGAGCGCGCTTCCTGGGTGCCGGCGAACAGCTCGCGCACGGGCGTGAAAATGCCGGTATACGTGGCCGGGTTGGAGCGCGGTGTGCGGCCGATCGGGCTCTGGTCGATGTCGATACATTTATCGATATGGTCCATGCCCTCGATACTGTTGTAGGCCGCCGGGGTAAGGGTCGTGGCGCCGTTGAGCTCGGTGGCCGCCAGTGGGTAGAGCGTGCTGTTAATCAGCGTGGATTTCCCTGAACCTGAGACGCCGGTGACACAGGTGAGCAATCCCACCGGCACCTCCAGAGTGACGTCCTGCAGGTTGTTGCCGCGCGCACCGGACAGGACCAGTTGTTTCTTCGGGTCTGCTTCGGTCCGCTTTTTCGGTACCTCAATTTTGCGTCGCCCGGAGAGGTAGTCACCGGTGAGGGACGCTTTATTGGCCACAATGGCTTTCATCGGGCCTTCCGCGACTACCTGCCCACCGTGCACACCGGCGCCGGGGCCAATATCGATAATGTGGTCGGCGGTGCGAATCGCGTCCTCATCGTGCTCGACCACCAGCACGGTGTTGCCGAGGTCACGCAGGTGCGTCAGGGTGTTGAGCAGGCGTTCGTTGTCGCGCTGGTGTAGGCCAATAGAGGGTTCGTCGAGGATATACATGACGCCGACAAGCCCGGCGCCAATCTGTGACGCCAGACGGATACGCTGGGCTTCGCCGCCTGACAGCGTCTCTGCGCTACGGTTCAGGGTCAGGTAGTTGAGGCCTACGTCGACCAAGAAGCGATATCGGGCGCGCAACTCCTTTAGAATCTTGTCGGCAATTTCGCCTTCGCGACCCTCCAGTTCCAGTGCATTGAAGTAGTCCTCAGCTTCACCCACAGACATATCGGTAATGGCCGGCAAATTTCGCTCATCCACGAATACGTGGCGGGCATCCTCGCGTAGGCGCGTGCCGCCACAGTCGGGGCAGGGGGCTGTGGTCAGGAACTTGGCCAGGTCCTCGCGCACAGAGTTCGAATCGGTGTCGCGATAGCGCCGCTCCATGTTGGGGATAATGCCCTCGAAGGGATGGGTGCGCTTGAACACGTCGCCGCGATCGTTCACATAAGCGAAGGCGATCTCAGTCTTGCCCGACCCGTGCAGGATTACCTGGCGATGTTTCTTGCTCAGTGATTCAAATGGCGCATCGATGTCAAATCCGTAGTGCTCAGCCAGCGACGTGAGCATGTGGAAGTAGTAGACGTTACGCCGGTCCCAGCCGCGAATTGCGCCCTCGGCGAGGCTCGCCTCGGGGTGCAGGACAATACGCTCGGGGTCGAAGTACTGTTTGACACCCAGGCCGTCACAGCTCGGGCAGGCCCCTGCTGGGTTGTTGAATGAGAACAGGCGTGGTTCCAACTCGTCGATGCTATGGCCACAGGTGGGGCAGGCAAAGCGAGCCGAAAAGGCGATATCGTCGCCTTCGCCGTCCATCCACGAGACGGAGGCCAGGCCGTCAGTGAGGCCGAGTGCGGTCTCGAAGGACTCGGCCAGGCGCAGGCCTAGGTCAGCACGGACCTTGAATCGGTCTACCACCACCTCAATGCGGTGCTTCTTATTCTTCTCCAGCTCTGGCACGTCGTCCAGGTCGGTGACGATGCCGTCGATGCGCGCGCGCACAAAGCCCGATGCGCGAAGTTCCTCAAACACGTGCAGATGCTCACCCTTGCGGTCGCGGACAACGGGCGCCAGCAGCATCAGTTTACTGCCCTCTGGCAGTGCCAGCACGCTGTCCACCATTTGGCTCACCGTCTGCGCCTGCAGGCTGAGCCCGTGCTCAGGGCAGCGGGGCTCTCCCACCCGTGCAAACAGCAGACGCAGGTAATCATAGATCTCGGTGATGGTGCCCACGGTGGACCTTGGGTTGTGCGAGGTCGACTTCTGCTCGATCGAAATCGCTGGCGACAGACCTTCGATGTGGTCCATGTCGGGCTTTTCCATCATTGACAGGAACTGCCTGGCATAGGTGGACAGGCTTTCCACGTAACGTCGCTGCCCTTCCGCGTACAGGGTATCGAAGGCCAGTGATGACTTGCCCGAGCCAGACAGACCCGTAATCACCACTAGCTTGTCGCGGGGGATGTCCAGATCGATGTTCTTAAGGTTGTGCGTGCGTGCGCCGCGAACGTGAATAGTGTCCATGTCTGGGCCTTGATACCGCTGTGAAACCGAAACGGATCAGTGTACTGCTACCGGTACTGGGCATGCAAAGAGTAGTTGGGAACTGTTATCATTGAGCTCTGTTTTTTGGCCACCAACCCATGATTACTGAACACCCCATGAGCCAACAGGAGCGGCGCACCGTCAGCTCCCTGGCGCTGCTTTACAGTTTCCGTATGCTCGGCCTCTTTATGGTCCTGCCACTGCTTGCGCTCTATGCCGAGGGGTTGGAGGGAGTATCGCCCACTGCCATTGGCCTGGCGCTGGGTATATATGGCTTGAGTCAGGCGCTGTTGCAGATCCCCTTGGGTTGGTTATCCGATCGCATCGGTCGCAAACCGGTGATTATCGGTGGCCTGCTGGTGTTTGCCCTCGGCAGCGGTCTGGCCGCGATGGCCGATGATATTTACGGCATTATCGCCGGGCGCGCGCTCCAGGGAGCCGGTGCCATTGCCAGCACTGTCATGGCTCTGGCCGCAGACCTGACCCGCAATGAGCAGCGCACCAAGGCTATGGCGGTGATAGGGATGAGTATTGGCATGTCGTTCGCGCTGGCGCTGATCCTGGGGCCTGTACTGGCCACGGCCGGTGGTTTGTCGCTGGTGTTCTGGTTCACCTCGGTACTGGCGCTTGGCGGTATCCTGATTGTGGTAGCACTGGTACCCACGCCGCCGCGGGGCATGCAGCACGATGAGGTTGGCCTGCGCGGCGCCTTGTTGGCACGCAGCCTGGCCAATACCCATCTGCTGCGTCTGAATTTTGGGGTGTTCTGCCTGCATTTTGTCTTGATGGCCTGCTTTCTGGTGGTGCCCCAGCTGCTCCGCGATGTGGCGGGNCTGGGGCGAGACAGTCATTGGCAGGTGTATCTACCGGCTCTCGTCCTGTCGCTGCTGGGTATGGTGCCATTGATGATACTCGCCGAGCGCAAGGGTAGGCTCCGCGAGGTCTTTCTGGTGGCAATTACGCTGGTGGTAGGCGCACTGGGCCTGATGGCGAGCACCCCGGCGCCGCTCGCGATCTACCTTGGCCTGTGGGTGTTTTTCATCGGCTTCAACTACCTCGAAGCCACGCTGCCATCTCTGGTGAGCAAGGCTGTATTCCCCGGCGGCAAGGGAACCGCGTTGGGCGTGTTCTCCACCTGCCAGTTTCTCGGTGCTTTTGCCGGTGGCGCGGCCGGTGGCTGGCTGCTGCAAACCGGTGGCCAGTCGGCCTTGTTTGCCGCCTGCGTGGCGCTGGGCGGGCTTTGGTGGATGCTGTCACTGCCCGGGTTCGCGAGCGTGAACCTGGCGGCTTCTGCGCCCGCGAGAGACTAGGCGCACGCCGCCTTTTGATGACAGGCGGCGGTCGCTTTCACGGCAGGGGATTGTTATAGTCCTGCGTTCGCAAAAATAATCTTTTTACCAGTATTGAGAGGAACCTCCATGGCGTCACGCGGAGTCAATAAAGTGATCATCGTCGGCAATCTGGGTAACGACCCGGAGACCCGCTTCTTCCCGGACGGTGGGGCAGTGACCAACGCCAGCATCGCCACCAGTGAGACCTGGAAGGATCGCCAGACCGGCGAACAGAAAGAGCGCACCGAGTGGCACCGGGTCGTGTTCCGCGATCGGGGCAACTATCGTCTGGGCCAAATTGCCGGTGAGTACCTGAAAAAGGGCTCCAAGGTGTATGTGGAGGGTTCTCTGCAAACCAGGAAATGGCAGGATCAGTCCGGCCAGGACCGTTACACCACCGAAATCGTCGTCAACGAAATGCAGATGCTCGACCCCCGCGGTGCTGGCGGTGGTCAACAGGGTGGTTACGGCGGTGACAGTGGCTTCAGCCAGGCACCGCAAGGACAATCCGGTGGCGCCGCGGCAGTGCCGCAGAGCGCGCCGGCTTCCGCGGCACAACCTGCCCCTCAGGATTTCGGCGATTTCGACGACGATATTCCGTTCTGACGAAACCGTGTTTCGCTCCCTTGAAAGGCCGCATTTAGCGGCCTTTTTGGGTTTTGGGGGCTCCCACCGGTACTTTTTCCAAATTTACCGGCCGCGACGCCCACTGGCCGGCAAATATGTTACCTTTCAGGCTTCCATACTCACGACAGTTGTTACATTTTGCGCGTTCTTCTTCTCGGTTCTGACAGCCCGCTGGGGCGTGCCCTCGGCGAATTTCTCGCTTACAAGGGGCGGCACGAGGTCACCAGTGTGACGTGGGCGGCATCGCGTTGGAAAAGTGAGCGCCAGGCCAAGAAGGCCATTCGCCGCGTTGACGCAGAATTGGTAGTGGATATTCGTATTGAAGCGGTGGCTGACAGTGGTCAGGAGATTGGCGATCTCGATCTGAAACGCAGTCACTGGGTGGCAAAGTGCTGTCAGCGTGATGGCGCCGCCCATTTGTTTGTGTCCAGTGCCCGGGTGTTCTCCGGGAAGCTCGACCGCATGTACAACGAAGACGATATTCCCGATAGCGAGGAGGGGGTGGGCCCGTTACTGGCTGCCGCTGAACAGGTCGTGCGAGAGAATTGTGACCGTCACCTTATTCTGCGGCTGGGGCCGGTCTTCGCCAGTGATGGACCCAACCTGGTGACGCAGATGCTGGGGGATATGCGCCGCGGCAAGCAGCTGGTGCTGGATAACAACCTGCGCGGTTGCCCGGTGTCTTCGGATGACGGCGCCCGGGTGGTCTCGGCGATTATCGACCAGCTCAGCAGGGGGGCTGAACTGTGGGGCTTTTTCCACTACTGCAGCTCCGAGACGGCGACCTACTACGAATTCGCCGAATCCGTGCTGGCCGCGGCTATGCAGTTTAGCGACGTCAGCCCTGAGCCGGTGGAACTGAAGCGATTGTCGGAAGATGCTCCCAGTCTCAACCGCTCTCTGGAGTGCAGCAAAATCCGCAATACCTTCGCGATCAAGCAGTTGCCCTGGCGCAATACGATCGGCGATATGGTCAAGCAATACTACGAACAGCAAGCATAAGGAGTTCTCTCCATGGCCAAGGCCACCGACGACAGCCCCCAGTCCCTGGGTGTGGCTGTGCTGACAGTTTCGGACACCCGTACCGATGAAAATGACACCTCCGGACAATTTCTGGTGGATGCATTGGGCGACGCCGGCCACGCGCTGCGGGACAAGCAGATAGTGATCGACGATATTTACCAGATTCGAGCGGTACTCTCGGCCTGGATTGCCGATGATGCCATTGAGGCGGTGCTGGTGACCGGCGGTACCGGCTTTTCAGGGCGTGATTCGACTCCGGAAGCGGTTGCGCCGCTGTTCGATAAGTCCATCGACGGATTTGGCGAAGTGTTTCGCGCCCTGTCTTATGAGGAAATCGGTTCCTCCACAGTCCAGTCTCGGGCACTCGCGGGCCTGGCCAATAACACGGTGATCTTCTGTATGCCGGGCTCCACCGGTGCCTGTCGCACTGCCTGGGGCGGCCTGATCCGCGACCAACTCGATTCGACTTACCGCCCCTGTAATTTTGTCGGTGTATTGCGCGTCAGGAGCCAGCACGCTTGAGCGGCCTGACTCCGCTGGCTGATGCGTTGGCCCAGGTAGTCAGCCAGGCACCTGTGCCGCCCCAACCTCAGTATGTCTGCGTTATGGATGCCCTGGGGCTGACCCTGGCGGAAGATGTCGCTTCGCCGATAGATGTGCCGCTCAATGACAACTCTGCCATGGACGGTTATGCCCTGCGCGCTGCTGATGCGGGACAATTATTGCCGGTCGCGCAGCGTATCGCGGCGGGTCAGGTAGGTGAACAACTTGAGCCGGGTACGGCAGCCAGAATATTTACCGGTGCTGAGATCCCTCCCGGCGCTGATGCTGTGGCCATGCAGGAAAACTGTACTGAGGAAGAAGGCCAGCTGCGTATTCATCATCCCCTCGAGGCGGGGGCCAATGTCCGCCCTCGCGGCCAGGATATTGCCCGCGGCGCAACCGTGTTGGTGCGCGGCCGCCGTCTCAGGCCGCAGGACCTTGGCCTGCTGGCCTCGGTCGGGCGTGCGCAGGTGGCGGTGTACCGGCCGCTGCGCGTGACCGTGCTGTCGACCGGCGATGAGCTGGTTGAGCCCGGGCAGGGCGAACTCGCTCCGGGTCAGCTCTACAATTCCAATCGCTATACCCTGGCGGGCCTGGTGCGTTCGCTGGGTATGGAGTTTGTCGACGGTGGCATGGTGGCGGATACCCCTGAGGCTACCGGAGATGCCCTGGAGGCTGCGGCACAGCGCGCCGATGTGGTCATCACCTCTGGCGGCGTTTCCGTTGGCGAAGAAGACCACGTGAAAGGACAGGTAGAGCGCCTTGGTGCACTGTCGCTGTGGAAACTCGCCATTAAGCCCGGCAAGCCCCTGGCCTTTGGCCGCATCGGTGACACGCCGTTTATTGGGCTGCCCGGCAACCCCACATCGGTATTTGTCACCTTTCAACTGGTGGCAAGACCTTTTCTGCAGCGTATGCAGGGCCTGGCGGAAGCGCCCGCACCATCGCTGGTGGCGCGGGCCGACTTTGCCGTCAAGCGCGCCGGTAGCAGGCAGGATTACCTGCGGGTGATTGTCGAGCGAGACAGCACTGGCCTGGTTGCAAAGCGCTTCTCCAACCAGAGTTCAGGCGTGTTGAGTTCTGTCAGCTACAGCAATGCCCTGGCGGTCATTCCTGTGGGGACAACGGTTGCCCCTGGTGATGAGGTCGAGGTCTTGTTGTTGGATTTGTGAGGTCTGTCGAGCTGGGGCGGTCAGGAGATGCCCAGCTCGTCCCATAGCTCGTCGACCCGGTCTTTCACGGCCTGGTCCATGGCAATCGGCTCACCCCATTCGCGGTCGGTTTCTCCTGGCCACTTGTTGGTCGCATCAAAGCCCACCTTGGAGCCAAGGCCAGCCACAGGTGACGCGAAATCCAGATAGTCGATGGGGGTGTTCTCGATGAATACGCTGTCGCGCTGCGGGTCCATGCGCGTGGTCATGGCCCAGATCACGTCTTTCCAGTCGCGGGCATTCACGTCTTCATCGGTGACGATGACAAACTTGGTGTACATGAACTGGCGCAGGAATGACCACACGCCGAGCATGATCCGTTTGGCGTGGCCGGGATATTCCTTGCGCATGGTGACGACGGCCATCCGATAGGAGCAGCCCTCGGGCGGCAGGTAGAAATCCACGATCTCGGGAAACTGCTTCTGCAGCAGCGGCACGAAGACTTCGTTCAGGGCGACGCCGAGTACGGCCGGTTCATCGGGCGGTCTGCCAGTGTAGGTACTGTGGTATATGGGATCTTCGCGGTGCGTAATCGCCTCAACGGTAAACACCGGGAAGCGCTCGACTTCGTTATAGTAGCCGGTGTGATCGCCAAAGGGGCCCTCGTCGGCCTCTTCTCCGGGTTCCAGATAGCCTTCGAGTATGTACTCTGCGCTAGCGGGTACCTGCAGGCCGTGTTCCCTGCATAGTGGTGTGAAGCACTCTGCTAGCTCGGTTTTGGAACCGCGCAGCAGGCCGGCGAAAGCGTACTCAGACACCGGGTCAGGAATAGGCGTTACCGCTCCCAGCGTCGTGGCCGGATCTGCGCCCAGGGCAATCGCCACAGGGTAGCGTTTGCCCGGGTGCTTCAATTGCCATTCGCGATAGTCCAGAGCGCCACCGCGGTGCGAGAGCCAGCGCATGATCAGCTTGTTTTTGCCGATCAACTGCATGCGGTAAATGCCGAGATTCTGGCGTTCCTTATCGGGACCGCGGGTAATCACCAGCGGCCAGGTGACCAGCGGGCCCGCATCGCCGGGCCAGCAGGTCTGGATCGGCAGTTGATACAGATCGACTTCGTCGCCCTGCTTGGCGTGATACTGGCAGGGTGGGTTGCGGACAATCTTCGGGCCCATGTTGAGGACTTTTTTGAGCACAGGGGCCTTGTCGGCCAGGTCTCGAAAGCCTTTGGGGGGGTCCGGTTGGCGTAGATAGGCCAGTAGCTCCCCGATCTCGCGCAGGGCGGTGACATTCTCTCCACCCATGCCCAGTGCCACCCGCTGCTCGGTGCCGAACAGGTTGGCCAGCACCGGTGTGTCGAACCCCTTGGGATTTTCGAACAGCAGCGCCGGACCGCCGGCCCGCAGGGTGCGGTCGGCGATTTCCGTCATCTCAAGATTAGGGTCGACCTCCGCGGTAATGCGCACCAGCTCGCCGCGCTGTTCAAGCTCGGCAATAAAGTCGCGGAGGTCTTTGTATTTCATTGCTGCTCCCCGTCATTCCCGCGCAGGCGGGAATTCAGTGGCCTTTTGGACAAAGAACAAGTATTCATCGGGAATTGAACCGGCTCTTTGATTAATTGTCGGGTTCGAGATGATCTATGACTGCAGAACCCCTGGATCCCTGCCTTCGCAGGGAAGACATTGCCGTGGGCAACGTCACTTGCGCTTCATGGACAGGAAGAACTCGTCGTTGGTCTTGGTGTCCTTGAGCTTGTCGATCAGGAATTCCACCGCGGGCAGATCTTCCATGCCGTGCAGCAGCTTGCGCAGGATCCACATGCGCTGCAGTTCTTCATCGCCGGTCAGCAGTTCTTCGCGGCGAGTGCCGGAAGAGCGGATGTTGATTGCGGGATACACGCGCTTTTCAGCCACCTTGCGATCCAGATGCAGTTCCATGTTACCAGTGCCCTTGAACTCCTCGTAAATCACCTCGTCCATTTTGGAGCCGGTATTGATCAGGGCGGTAGCGATGATGGACAGGCTGCCGCCTTCCTCGATGTTCCGCGCGGCGCCAAAGAAGCGCTTGGGGCGTTCCAGGGCGTGGGCGTCTACACCACCGGTCAGTACCTTGCCGGACGAGGGGATAACCGTGTTGTACGCGCGTGCCAGACGGGTGATGGAGTCGAGCAGGATCACCACGTCACGCTTGTGCTCCACCAGGCGCTTGGCCTTTTCGATAACCATATCCGCCACCTGCACGTGGCGCGAGGGTGGCTCGTCGAAGGTCGACGCAACGACCTCGGCACCGCGGGCACCGACAGAGCGCTGCATCTCTGTCACTTCTTCGGGACGCTCGTCGATCAGCAGTACGATGATGTAGCACTCAGGGTTGTTGCTGATAATCGCCTGGGCGATGTTCTGCATCATGATGGTTTTACCGGCCTTGGGCGGTGCTACTAACAGGCCACGCTGGCCTTTACCAATCGGGGCCACCAGGTCGATGATGCGGCCGGTGAGGTCCTCGGAGCTGCCGTTGCCCTTTTCAAGAGTCAGGCGCTCATCCGGGAACAGCGGCGTCAGGTTTTCGAACAGGATCTTGTTCTTGGATTGTTCAGGTTTACTGAAGTTAACCTCGCCAACCTTGAGCAATGCGAAGTAGCGCTCGGAATCTTTCGGCGGGCGAATCTTGCCGGAAATGCTGTCGCCGGTGCGCAAGTTGAAGCGGCGGATCTGGCTCGGCGAGACATAAATGTCGTCGGGGCCAGCCAGGTAAGAGCTGTCAGCGCTGCGCAGGAAGCCGAAGCCGTCCTGGAGAATTTCCAATACACCGTCACCGTAGATATCTTCACCGCTTTTGGCGTGTCGCTTGAGAATGGCAAAGATGATGTCCTGCTTCCGTGAGCGGGCCATGTTTTCAATGCCCATCTCCTTGGCAATATCGATGAGTTCCTGGGTGGGTTTGTTCTTCAGATCAGTAAGATTCATAAATGCGATGCAATAGAGGCGTGAAAGGAAAAAGAATTAGAAACATGCGCGCGGCTGCTGCCGGCCGGGTGAAGCTAAAAAGTTGAGTAGCAGAGTTATTATTGCTGCACAGAAATGTGCGACAGGCACAAAATGTAGCACGGGTCGGTAAGGGCGTCTATAGCTATTTTAGATCGTTTTTTAGCCGATTGCGTATTCGCTCTGACCGACGATAAGCGGGTCCATATGGAGCAAATCGTCACGCTTTTCCGGGTATTCCAGTGAGCTCAGAAAGTGTTGCAGGCAGGCGATGCGGGCGCGTTTTTTGTCTGAGGATTTCACAATCGTCCAGGGCGCGTGGGCCGTATCGGTATAAAAAAACATATCTTCTTTTGCCTGGGTATAGTCATCCCAGCGGCTTTGGGCCGCCTCGTCGATAGGTGACAGCTTCCACTGCTTCAGCGGATCCTGGCGACGTTCATTGAACCGCGCTTGCTGCTCCTCCTGGCCAACGGTCAGCCAGAACTTGAACAGGTGGATGTCGCTGCTAACCATCATGAGTTCCAGTGCAGGCGCCTGCAGCATAAATTCCTGATACTGCTCCTGAGTGCAAAAATCCATTACCCGCTCGACCCCGGCGCGGTTGTACCAGCTGCGATCAAACAGCGCGATATGACCGTTGCTGGGAAAGTGGCGGATGTAGCGCTGGAAATACCACTGGCCCTGTTCCTCGGGGGTGGGCTTGTTCAGGGCGACCACGTGGGTGTGACGCGGATTGAGATGCTCGATAAAGCGCTTGATGGTGCCACCTTTGCCGGCGGCATCGCGGCCCTCAAACAGGATAACGATTTTCTGCTCTGTGGCGATGGCCCAGCGCTGCGCCTTGAGCAATTCGATCTGCAGCAACTGGAGATGCGATTCGTAGGCCTTCTTGCGGAGTCGGTCAGCGTAGGGGTGCTGGTCGCTGGCAAAGTGGGCGATGATGTCTTTGGTGCTGAGCAGCTGCTCAGCGAGGCCGGGGTGCAGCGCGTCGCGCGCTATGGCCTGGGGATTGATCGCACGGCGCGCGGGTCTGGATGAAGGCGCCGTGCGAGAGGTCATCGCGGGTTATACCACTTCCTGGATGAACTCGGTGAGCTGTGACTTGGACAGGGCACCCACTTTGGTCGCTTCAGCGTTACCGCCTTTGAAGACGATCAGCGTGGGGATGCCGCGGATGCCGAACTTGGGCGGAATTTCCGGGTTGGCGTCCACGTCTACTTTGGCAATCTTCAGCTTGCCTTCGTACTCGGCCGCGATTTCGTCCAGCACGGGCGCAATCATTTTGCAGGGACCGCACCATTCGGCCCAGAAATCCACCAGCACGGGGATATCGGAATTGAGGACTTCGGCATCAAAGGATGCGTCGGTAACGTGTACGATCTGGTCTGACATTGTGTTCTCCGGTTGATCTGCGAGGCCTGGCCCCGCGTAGTTTTGACGTCGGTCATCATAGCCAGCCACCCGTAGCGGCACAAGCAGTGCATCCAGAGTTTTTCGGAATGCTCTAATTGCCCTATGTTATAAACACAGCTGGCTATCTCTTGCGATTTTTATGGGGGCGTCTTGAATAAAAAACAACTGTTGCTGGGCATTATTGTCGCGGCATTCATAGCCTGGTTCGGCCTGGATCTGGGGCAGTACCTGCAGCTGTCCTGGGTGCAGGGCAAAATGGGTGAACTGCGGAGCTGGTACGCGGCCAATCCGCTCCTCGCGGGCGCCCTATACTTCGGCCTCTATGTGGCCGTGACGGGCTTGTCGATACCCGGGGCTGCGGTCATGACCCTGGCGGGCGGCGCGCTGTTCGGCTTCTGGTACGCCCTGGTGCTGGTGTCTTTTGGCAGCAGCATCGGTGCCACTATTGCCTTCCTGATCTCCCGCACGCTACTGCGAGACTGGGTGCAGCAGCGCTTTGGGCAGCAGTTGCGGCCGGTGAATGAGGGGTTTGCCAAAGACGGTGCCTTCTACCTGTTTGGCCTGCGCCTGGTGCCGCTGTTTCCGTTTTTCGTGATCAATCTTGCCATGGGCTTACTACCCATTGGCACCTGGCGTTATTACTGGGTATCGCAGCTGGGCATGTTGCCGGCCACGGCGGTCTACGTGAACGCGGGAACCCAGTTGGGGCAACTGGATTCGCTGGCCGGCATTGTGTCTGCGCCGCTGCTGATTTCCTTTGCCCTGTTGGGCGTGTTCCCGCTGCTCGCGCGGTGGACGCTCAATGCACTGCAGAATCGCCGGGCGCTTGCCAAGTGGGATAAACCGAAGTCGTTCGATACCAATATGGTGGTGATTGGCGCCGGGTCCGCCGGGCTCGTCTCGGCCCTGATTGCCGCTACTGTGCGAGCGAAGGTGACCCTGGTCGAGCGCGACCGCATGGGAGGCGATTGTCTGAACACCGGCTGCGTGCCCAGCAAAGCGCTGATTCGCTCGGCGCGCATGGCCCATTATGCCCAGCGCGCCAGCGAGTTTGGTCTGGTGCCGATGGACGTTCAGGTGCGCTTTGCAGACGTCATGAGCCGGGTGCGCTCGGTGATAGCGACTATCGAACCACACGACTCGGTAGAGCGTTTCACCGGTCTTGGTGTCGACTGTGTTCAGGGCGAGGCCCAGCTTGTATCTCCGTGGGAAGTGGAGGTGAACGGCGACCGCATTGCCGCGCGAAACATTGTCGTCGCCACCGGTGGCAGGCCCCGGGTGCCGGATATTCCCGGGCTTGAGGACGTGGGGTACCTGACCTCAGATACCGTCTGGGAGCTGGAACAGTTGCCCGAACGCCTGCTGGTGCTGGGCGGTGGCCCCATCGGCTGTGAGTTGGCTCAGGCCTTTGCCCGCCTCGGCGCATCAGTGAGTATCGCCACCCGCGGCTCTCGCCTGCTGCCGCGCGAGGACAGCGAGGTCTCTGACGTGGTCGAAGCTGCGTTCACCGCAGAGGGTATTTCACTTCACCTGGGCAAACAGCCCGAGGCGTTTGCGCCAGGCGTGTGCCGGCTCGAAGGCGGCGAGAGCATCGCCTTCGATGCCGTATTGCTGGCGGTGGGCCGCAGTCCCAATGTCGAGGGCCTGGGTCTCGAAGCGCTTGGCGTTGAGCTGAATCCGGCCGGTCATCTTGATGTGGATGACTTTCTGCGCACTCGAGTGCCCTCCATTTATGCTGCGGGCGATGTTGCGGGCCCCTACCTGTTTACCCATATGGCCAGCCACCAGGCCTGGTATGCCTCGGTCAATGCGTTGTTTGGGCGCTTTCGCAAATTCCGGGTCGACTACTCGGTGGTGCCCTGGGCGACGTTTATCGACCCCGAGGTTGCCCGGGTGGGCCTGAATGAGGCCGATGCTCAGGCTCAGGGTATTGCCTACGAGGTCAGCCGCTACGATCTGGATGATCTCGACCGCGCCATCGCCGACGGCGAGGCGAAGGGCTTTGTGAAAGTGCTGACCAAGCCAGGCAGTGACCGTATTCTGGGTGCCACTATCGTTGGCTATCATGCGGCTGAATTGATCAACGAGTTTGTGCTGGCGATGAAACACGGCCTGGGACTTAACAAAATTCTCGGCACTATTCATATTTATCCCACGCTGTCCGAGGGCAACAAATTCCTCGCCGGTGAGTGGCGCAAGGCGCGCAAGCCGGAGAAACTGCTCGATATCGTGGAGCGCTATCACCGCTTCAATCGCGGTGCTTAGCTGCTAAAGTAAGGTTTTTAAGCGGTAACTATTGGAGAAACAACAATGGCAAATGTAGCGGTTATTCTCGCCGGCTGTGGCGTGTACGACGGCGCCGAGATTAACGAGGCAGTGTTGACCCTGCTCAGTCTGGAGCAGCAGGGCGCGAGCTACCAGTGTTTCGCGCCCGACCGCGAGCAGTTGCATGTGATTAATCACCTCACCGGTGAAGTGGTGGAGGGAGTGACACGCAATGTGTTGGTGGAGGCGGCACGGATTGCCCGTGGCAATATCAAACCGCTGACCGAACTGAATGTGATTGACTACGATGCGCTGGTGGTTCCGGGCGGGTTTGGTGCTGCCAAGAACCTGTGTGACTTTGCGGTGGAAGGTGCGCAGATGTCAGTTCAGGAGGATTTTTTGGCCGTTGCGCGGGGATTTCAGCAGGCTGACAAGCCGATCGGGCTGATCTGCATTGCGCCGGTCATGGCGGCGGCTATTTGCGGTGCAGGCACTGAGTGCACCATTGGTAATGATGCCGATACCGCGGCGGCGATTACGGCGATGGGCGGCGTGCATCTGGATTGTCCGGTCACAGAGGCTCGTGTTGATGCCGCCAAGAAAATGGTAACGACGCCGGCCTATATGCTGGCCGGCCAGGTGTCGGAGGCGTATACCGGCATCGCTGATTGTGTCAAAGAAGTGCTCGCCCTGGCTTGAGCTGGCAGGTTTACATTCTCGCCTGTAGTGACGGCACGCTGTATACCGGCATTGCCCGCGACCTGGAGCGGCGCCTGCGACAACACAATGGAGAGCTTGCTGGCGGGCCGAAATATACCCGGGGACGCAGGCCGGTGCAATTAGTGTGGTCAGCCGAAGCGGTTGACCGGAGCGCTGCGTCACAGCGCGAAGCGGCGATCAAACAGCTTTCCCGCGAGGAAAAACTGAGGCTGATAGCACAATGAATGGGCAGGATACTCTGGCGGGTTTGGGCTGGTAGACCCGCTTTCAACAGCAATTGAGCCTCGATGAGTGGGAGGATGCAGTACCTGTACGGGTAGTCGCCTTTCACCGCAGCGAGATGCAGGTGGCCACTGAGGATCTCCAACTGACCGTGCCGCTGCACAAGGATATGCCAAAGATGGTGGTCGGAGATTGGGTGCTGCTGGATGCCGAGCAGCGTTTAGTGCGTCTGTTGGACAGAAAACCCCTTTTTCAGCGCCGGGCGGCGGGCACCGAAATGCGCAGCCAATTAATCGCCGCCAATGTCGATACCGCGCTGGGCAAATACTACAAGCGCACCCAGAGCGAGGCGGGAAAATTGAAAGGGCGCGATAGCTGAATCGCCGCGCTAGACCAGCCTCCAGGCGAGCTCAGCTGGCTTCAAGTTGCTCCAGTTCTTCCTGTAGCTCCAGCCATTCCATCTCCAGTGCCTCAGCCTGTGGTTTCAGATCGGCCTCCTGCGCCAGTAGTGCAGCCAAATCGTCTTTGCGCGCCACCTCATACAGGCTGGTATCCGCGAGCTGTTGCTGGATCGACTCTAGTTCGCGTTCAACCCGGGCCATGTCCTTCTCCACCGTGTCGAGTCGCTTTTTGAGAGGCCGCAGTCGCTCTCGCTGGGCGGCGGCCTGCTGGCGCTTCTCTTTGGCGCTAGGCTCATTGGCGCTACTGGCCTGGGTTGCGGGTTTGTCGTCTCGCAGCTGCTTGAGAATCCACTTCTCGTAGCCTTCCAGATCGTCCCGGTATTCCTCTACACAGCCGTCGTGAACCAGCAGCAGTTCTTCCACGGTGTTGCGCAGCATGTGGCGGTCGTGGCTCACCAGAACTAGCGCACCCTCGTAGGCCTGCAGCGCTACTTCCATAGCGTGGCGCATCTCCAGATCCAGGTGGTTGGTGGGTTCGTCGAGCACCAGCAGGTTGGGCTTTTGCCACACGACCATGGCCAGCGCCAGACGGGCTTTTTCGCCTCCTGAGAAAGGAGCGACGGCACTGGTGGCAGCGTCGCCGCGGAAATTGAAGCCGCCGAGAAAGTTGAGAATCTCCTGCTCGCGCACGTCCGGGCTGAGTCGCTGGATATGCTGGGTGGGACTGGCCTCCATGTCGAGGGCCTCGAGCTGCTGCTGATCGAAGTAGCCAATGCGCAGGTGTTCGCCCGCGCTGCGCTCACCCGCGAGCAGCGGAAGCTCGCCGACCAGCGATTTGAGCAGAGTGGATTTACCCGCGCCGTTGCGTCCCAGCAGGCCGTAGCGGCTACCCGGGCGCAATTGCAGCTCGACCTGGTTGAGAATGCGCGTGTCACCGTAGCCCAGGCTGGCCTCGTCCAGCCGCAACAGGGGATCGCTGAACTTGTCGGGCACCGGGAAGCTGAAGTCAAAGGGTGAGTCAGCGTGGGCCGGGGCGACTGTTTGCATGCGCTCCAGTTCCTTGAGTCGGCTCTGGGCCTGCTTAGCCTTGGTCGCCTTGTAGCGGAAACGGGCGACAAACGCATCAATTTCGGCAATCCGGCGCTGCTGTTTCTCGAAGATGGCCTGTTGATTGGCCAGTCGCTCTGCACGCTGGGCCTCGAACTGCGAGTAATTGCCCTTGTAGCTCTGCAACTGTTGTTGCTCGATATGCAGAATGCGTTCGCAGGTGGCGTCGATGAAATCGCGGTCGTGAGAAATCATCAGCAGGGTGCCCGGATACTGCTGCAGCCACTGCTGTAGCCAGATAGTGGCGTCGAGATCCAGATGGTTGGTTGGCTCGTCGAGCAATAGCAGGTCTGAAGGTGTCATCAGTGCGCGGGCGAGATTCAGCCGAATACGCCAGCCGCCGGAAAAGTCGCTGACCGGGCGCTCATAGGCCTCGTCAGCAAAGCCCAGCCCTTGCAGCAGCAGCCGCGTGTGACGCTCCGCACTGTAGCCGTCCATAGCTTCAAGTTCGCTGTGGATACGGGCCGCTGCGGTGAAGTCCTCGCGTGCCTCGCAGGCTGCCAGGCGGTCGAGCAGGTCGGCCAATTGTTGGTCGCCGCGCCAGACGTATTCGCCGGCGGGCAGGTCGGTAGCGTGCACCTCCTGAGCCATATGAGCCAGGCGAAGCGTGGACAGGCCTTCAATGTCGCCCTGGTCCTGGTGCAATTTACCCAGCAACATGGCGAACAAGCTGGATTTGCCGCTGCCATTGGCGCCGATTAATGCCAGGCGTTGGCCAGGCTGGATAGTCGCACAGGCGTCACCGAGGAGCAGTTTGCTACCCCGGCGTAATTCGATGTCTTTGAGGATGATCATAAGGCCGCGAATTCTACGCGGGTGCCCGCTTACCTGCCAGCCCACAGGGGCTGGTACTGGCTGGGGGCGGGTAGTATAGTATTCCGCCATCGCGATCGCGGTTTTTCAACAAATAACGGAATGATTCTATGAAGAAGTATGCACTGCCTCTTGCGCTGGCCGGCGTGGTCAGCCTGCAAGCGTGTAATCAACAAGAACCCGCCGCCGAAGGTGCCGCTGCAGCTGCGCCCGCTGCGGAAGTCACCCTCGAAGGTGCTGAGTCCCGCCTGAGCTACGGCATGGCCTTTGGCCTGGGTAAGCGCATGTCCATGGACGCTATGCCCCTGGATGTTGAGGCGTTTGTTGCGGGCTTCCGCGACGGTATTAGCGGTGCTGAAGGTCGCATGAGCGAAGAAGAAATCGCCGCCGAAATGCAGGCTTTCCAGGAAAAAATGATGGCCGAGCAGCAGGCTGCCCAGGCGTCACTGGCTGACGCCAACCTGGCTGCAGCGGTCGCTTTCCTTGAGGAAAACAAGGCCCGTGAAGGCGTGGTAGTGACAGAGTCTGGTCTGCAGTACGAAGTGATTGAAGCCGGCGAAGGCGAAATGCCTGGTGCTGAGGACACCGTTGAAGTGCACTACACCGGTACTCTGGTGGATGGCACTGAGTTCGATTCCTCACACAAGCGTGGCGAGACGGTAACCTTTGGTGTTGGCCAGGTCATTGCCGGCTGGACTGAGGCCCTGCAGTTGATGCCTGTTGGCTCCAAGTACAAGCTGTACATTCCGCCAGAGCTTGGCTATGGCGCAGGTGGTGCAGGCCAGATGATTGGTCCCAACGCAGCGCTGGTATTTGAAGTTGAGCTGATTTCTATTCCCAGCCAGGCGGCTGCGGAGTAAACGGTTGTTCCGGCGTCAGCCTGCCTGACGCCGGTGACTGTTGTGTAGGCCGGCAATGAGCTGGTCTTCCAGGGCGAAGCGCGCTTCCAGTGCTTCACCCAGGGCGGAGAGGTCGCGCTTCAGCTTCTTCTCCGTACCCACACTTTCCCCATATTTTTCATCGTAGGCCATGATCACCTCAGTGGTGTCAGCAATGGCCGGCATAACATTCTGAGCCAGTGAGCTGGTGCCGTCGCCAAAGCTTTCGGCCTCGGCCAGCAATTCGTGAAAGACTTCGAAGTGCCCGACGGACACGTAGTCCACCAGAATCTGGCAAAGCGCTGCCTGGCGGGTGGCGACACCATCGGGGCCAAGTACGCCATCGATCGCGACCGCGATCTCTGTGTATTTGCCCAGGACTTCGCGGCGTTCTTTCAGCCATCGGGTGAGGAGTTCCTCCACTGCGGCAAATTGTACTTGGGGGTCCGGGCTGGCATTGGGCATGGCACTTATCCTTTGCATGTTCAGTGAAAGTCTGCCACAGCCACGGGGCTGTGACTACGGTGAGGTGGGTCAGTTGTCGGCGGCTAAATCGCTGCGCTGTTGGCCGGCATAGGCCAGTAGCTTGGGGTAGAAGTCCAGAAAGGCAGATTCGAGCTCGGGTCTGAGCTTTTCCAGGGCCGGGGCGGTGGCCGTCAGCGGATTGCCGCGACGCAGCTTTTCACCAACGCGGCTGGCGCTGGCCGGTACTGCATGCCAGTCGCCATACGCGCTCAGAATGTCGTAGTCCTGCATGCGCTGTGCCATGCGCCGGGCTGGCGGACTGAGCAGTGAGCGGTGCTCCTGCAGGCTCAGGTAAGTCATTTGGGTGAAGTCCTCGAGCCTTAAGTCTGAGTATGTCTCCCAGTGTCTTGTCAGGTAGTGGTCGAAGGCAAGATCCGTGAGAATTCCGGCAAAGCGACGCAACTCCGGCGGAAACTTTGCGCGCAGCGCCGCAATCGTGGGGTGATGATCCGTATAGGCGTCGACAAGGCGATGCAGGCGAACGCCGCGGCGTAGCCCTGCATCAATGTCATCCGGCAATGGCCCTTTGAGGTAATCCCCTTCCAGGCCGCCGACCACGAGCGCCCGGTCAGGCCAGGCGAGGTGGAAGTGCGCCAGGTGATTCAAGGCGCTACACGAGTTGGTACTGGGCGTAGAAGTTGCGCAGGTACTGTTCGAAGCTGATGTCGTCAGTCGCCTCAATCTCCGCCTGGCGAACCAGGGAAGCGTCGGCCTCCTGCTGCAAGCGCGCCACTGCATCTTCGTCCAGTTCCAGCTCCCGGAAGTACTGGGCCCACTGTTGACTGTACGCCATGGCGAGACGGAAGAAGGGCAGGTTCTTCTCGCGCATCTCCCGCAGCACCCGTGCCGACGGGGTGAGCTCAGGGTCCTCGACCTTGGCCTGTTGGGTGGCCATGGACTCGCTGTAGTCGACGGTCTCGTGGACGTCGTCGAGCAGGGCAGCAATTGGCTGCATCTCTTCCAGCAGGGCCTGGGCCCAATCACTGAGGGCGCGGGGGCCGTCATCACCCTCGAGCATGAGTTCAGGGTCACGGCCGCGATTGACGACGGCAGTGAGGTTCGCCGCCTGTATTCTCTGGACATTCTCATTGCAGGCATCGCTGGGGGTCAGCAGGCAGTGCAACAGGAAAATATCCATGAAGCGGATTTGTTCAGCGTCCAGGCCCAGAGGTGCGAAGGGGCTAACGTCGACGCATCGCACTTCGATGTACTGGATGCCCCCACGGCGCAGCGCTGACAGGGGCGTTTCTCCCGAGTTGGCCACACGCTTGGGGCGGATGGGGCTGTAGAATTCGTTCTCGATCTGCAGCAGGCTGTCATTCAGCTGCTGATAGTCGCCGTTCTCACCGTGGGCAATGTCGGCGTACTCCGCGTGCGGAGTGGTAATGGCCGTGCGCAGCGTTTCGACGTAGTTGTCGAGCGAGTTGTAGCAAATACTGAGGCCGGACTGGGCGTTGCTGGTGTAGCCGAGATCGCCCATGCGCAGCGACGTGGCATAGGGCAGATACAGGCTGTTGCCGTCGTCGCTTTTCTTGAGGGTGTGCTCGCGCCCTTGCAGGAAGCTGGGGCAAAGAGCTGGTGATGCACCGTACAGGTACACCAATAGCCAGGCGTGGCGACGAAAATTTCGTATCAGATCAAGATAGCGCTCGGTAATGAAATGCTTGAGCTTGCCGGGGCTGCCCGCGGCTTCCCATTCCAGCTCCCAGTAGCGATGGGGCATGGAAAAGTTGTAGTGGATACCGGCAATGGTCTGCATGGCCCGACCGTAGCGATGCCCCAGCCCATAGCGATAGGCTGTTTTCATCTGGGCGACGTTGGAGCTGCCATAGCGGGCGACCGGAATGCTGTCGTCACCGCCAACCACGCAAGGCATGGACGTCGACCAGAGCAACTCCTCGTCGATATTGCGGTAGGTAAAGGCGTGGATGTCCGACAGTTGCGCAAGGCTCTGATCGATATCTGCACTAACGGGCGTAATAAATTCCAGGAGTGCTTCCGAGTAGTCGGTGGTAATCGAGCCGTGGGTCAGCGCCGAGCCCAGTGCCTGCGGATGGGGTTGTTGGGAGAGCTTGCCGGAGGTGCTGACTCTCAGGCTTTCCTTCTCAATGCCCCTGCCGATCTGGCCGAGTAGCTGCTTGCGCTCGGGTTGCGCCAGTTGGGTGACTTGCGCTTGCAAAAATGAGGACAACGGGAACTCCTTGTGCGGGGAAGAGAGCGGTGCTATCGGGGTGGCGCCGATCTTCGAGTGGGCCAATTCTAGCCCTCATTGCCAGGGTAGTACAGAACCCCGCGCAAGGCTGCTTTCTCGGCTCAGGCGCCGACTTGGTCGAGATGGCGCGCCAGTAGCTGGCAGACAAAGTTGCCCTGGACCTCGCCATCCTGACCGGTCGCCAGCATGATACGCGAGAGGATAAGCGCAAAACGGGCGCCGGCGAAAATCAGGTAGTAGTCGTAGTGTTCAGCACTGAAGCCCGATGCCTGCTCCCAGCGTCTGACGGTTTCCTCGTAGGATGGCAGTCCCTCCAGCCGCGGCAATCCCAGCCCTTCGGCGAAGGCGGCATCGAGGAAGTTGTACCAGGCGATGTCCTGCACAGGGTTGCCGAGCACGGCCATTTCCCAGTCGAGCAGGGCCGCAACGCCGTCCAGGGACTTAGTGAAAATGACGTTGCCAATGCGCGCATCGCCCCAGCACAGCACCGTGGGTTCCTGCGCGGGCTGATTCGCTCGCAGCCAATTAAGCGCCCGCTGGCCAATCTCATGTTGTGCCCCCTCCAGGCCCCAGTCGTGGTAGTTCTGCCAGTACGTTAACTGGTGCTGCAGTGGGGTCACGCCTGGCTGGCCAAGGTGTTCGAAGCCCAACGCTTGATAGTCGAGTTGGTGGAATTTTGCCATGGCGTCGACGGCGGCGAACCACACGGTTTCGCGCTGCTCTTGGTTGGCTTCGTGCATGAGCCAGCCGTCCATATTGTAGGGTGGCATGTCGGGCGGAATGCGTCCCGGTGTGTGGGCCATGACGTAGAATTGTACGCCCAGTACAGTGAGGTCGGTCTCCAGGCCTAGTAGTGTCGGTACGGGCACATCACTGAGCCTGCCAACGCTTTCCATCACCTGATACTGCAACGTGAGGTCGTAGTCGGGAAACACCGGGCGTTCAATTTCGGGCTGCAGGCGACCGACACAGGGCATGGTGTGCCGCTCGCCGTGTTCTTGCCACTCAATATCGAACAACAGGGTTACGTTGGACATGCCGGTGCCTTCGGGGGTGGTCAGGTCGCCAATCGTAATGTCGGTGCCGCGGCGTTCACTGAACCAGGCTTCCAGTTTGCGACGGGTGCCGCCGATGTCGTCCACCAGTGGCGTGGGGCGTTCGCTGTCCATTGAGTGTCTCCCCGTTATTAACTATACGCTTGTATAGTCTAATCCCAGGCAGTGGTGCTCGCCAACTACCCCGTATGGGACGGTAGGAGGCGGGCGGGCAAACTGCTAGAGTAAGAGCATCGAGTGCGCAATCAGGGATTGAAATGCGAATTGTCGAATGGCTCAAAATCCTTTCCCATGAGAATGGATCCGATCTCTATCTGAGTACCGGGGCGCCTCCCTGTGGCAAATTTGAAGGCCAGTTGCGGCCGATTGCCAGCGGCATTCTGCAGCCGGGTGAAATCAAGGACATCGCCTACGAGGTGATGGACGCCACTCAGCGTGAAGAGTTCGAGTGCGAGCTGGAGATGAACCTGGCGACGTCGATCCCGGGCTTTGGCCGGTTCCGGGTGAATATATTTGTGCAGCGCAATGAAGTGGCCATGGTGTGTAGGAATATCGTTGCCGATATCCCCCAGTGGCAGGACCTGGGGCTGCCGGCGATTCTTCCTGAGGTTGTGATGCGCAAGCGTGGCCTGGTGCTGTTTGTGGGCGCGACGGGTTCGGGGAAATCCACATCGCTGGCCGCACTCATCGATTACCGCAATGCCAATAGCGCGGGCCATATTGTCACCATCGAAGATCCCGTGGAGTTTGTGCACACCCATAAAAAGAGCCTGGTAAACCAGCGCGAGGTGGGGGTGGATACGCGCTCCTGGCACAATGCCCTGAAGAATACCCTGCGCCAGGCCCCGGATGTCATCCTGATAGGAGAAATCCGTGATCGCGAGACAATGGAGCACGCTATAGCATTTGCCGAGACCGGGCACCTCTGTCTGTCTACGCTGCATGCGAATAATGCCAACCAGGCACTGGAGCGCATTATCAACTTTTTCCCTGAAGAGCGTCGTTCCCAGTTGCTGCTGGACCTGTCTCTTAACCTGCAGGCCTTTGTGTCGCAGCGCCTGATTCCCACGTTAGAGGGAGGTCGTTGCGCAGCGGTTGAAGTCCTGCTGGGTACGCCACTAGTTGCTGACCTGATTTTACGCGGCGAGCTGGAGAGCCTCAAAGAGGCGATGGAAAAGTCAGCCAACGTTGGCATGAAGACGTTTGATGCCGCATTGCTGGAGCTCTACCAGCAGGGCCGAATTACTGAAGAAGAAGCGCTGCGCAACGCTGATTCACCGAATAATCTGCGATTGAAAATCAAATTTGTCCAGGAAGAGGGTAGGGCACCCCTGCCCGGTGGACCGCTTGGCACTGTTCAGCAAGAGGCCCAGTCATTGAGCCTGGATGTTGCTGCCGACGACAACGAGGGCGGCGAGGAGTTGGTGTTTGAGACGGAGTCGTATGCCGGGACAGATCTGGTGATTGAACCATCGCTGGAAGAGCCACTCATACCCCCGCTTGCCCCTGCATCAACGGGCGCGGCAAAGCCACCGCCGGTGTTTGAAACGTCAACCTCAATGGAGGAGGTGGCGGTGACCCGCAGTGTCACCAGTGAACCGGAAGACGCCGAAGCAGATAACCGGGGGCCGGGGAGACTGTTCTAGTGATCCGGTTCCATGGCGGTAATCAGGCTTATCCAGCTCTGAATGTCTGACTTTTCCGCCTGCTGTAAAGAGAAACCCGCCAGCCAGGGGTAGTCGGGGTCGTCGCTTGGTTTGCACCAGCGAACTTGCCCCAGCAGGTAGAATGCGTCGCTGCCGGTCGCGCTTGGGGGTGGTTCGACGCCAATTTGCAGAAAGGCTTCTACCGGGAGCTCGTGCTGCAGTGCCACCATCAGGCCGCCACTGGACACATTCAGGGTTTTACATATGGCAATGGTGGCATCTTCGCCGCTGCCAACTGGCGCTGCCTCCAGTTCGATAAACACTCTGCTCTGCATGGGCAGGCGTTGATGCTTTCGTTCAGTCCAGCCCATAGCTCACTCACCCCTGACCTTGCTGCAATTGCGCGCGCGTTCTTTCAACTTGCTCGCGGAAGTTGTTTCTGGCTTCCAGGATATCAATCTGGCCGGCCTCAATGAGCGCCAGGTATTCGCGCTCGTCAAGCCGGCGCAATTCAATGCCCTGGCGATTTACAAAGATGAGTATGCCCCGCACCTTGTCGTGGAGTGCCAGCTTGGCCAGGAGCGGCGTATCGGTGTCGTGAAAGCCAAGCCATGTGCCGATGGGGAGATCGGGGACACCGCTGTTAGTGGTGGTAGTGGAGGTATCGGTCTCGCTTGGGGTCGGAGCGGCGTCAGGGTTCAGGAGGCGGTCCAGGGCGGCGTCCGAGTCAATGCCGGCAGCGGCGGCTACCGCGCGACTGAAGGCGGCACCGGTTGCCAGTGGCTGGGCGTCGCCTGAGCCCACCTTGGCGTTGAAGTCAGCCATGGGCATAGACAGTGCTTTTGCACCACTGAGATTACATAGGAGTACTTCGCCACTTTCGATCATGGCCAATCTGAGGCGGAATACATCCGTGTCACTGCAGACCTCATACCATTGGCCGACTGCGACGCCCGCTGTCATTTTGGGAATGGCTGCGGCGGGCTGGCCCGAGTCTACTGTCAGTAGGTGGGAAAGTTCCGGGGGACGATCCTGGGCGACGCGCTGCAGTAGGTACTCGTAGGCTGCCATTTCGCGCTGCAGTAGATCGTCCTCATGCTGAATGCTGAGCAGTAATCGACGCAGTTCTGCGGGCAGAATGCGGGCCAGTCGCAGCCGTTCCTCGCGGGCATCGTCCCCGGCAGGGGCCAGCGGATGCATGGCAAGCAGGAGCTGGCCCGTGGTGGCCTCGAAATCGCGCCATTGTTGAGACTGGTCGCCAAATTTCAGGTAGGTGAGCTGGGCGCTGTCGTACCAGGGTCCCCTGATAAACGCGTTCAGCTCGCTGGGCGCAGTGTATTTCAGTAGCTGTCCGTTAATCAGGTCGGCGGCAATGGTCTTGGCCATGGCAGCGCGCAAGCGGCCGTGCTCTGCAGCGATGGTGCGCTCGGTTAGTTTTTCGGCGCGGGCACGCAGGCGCTGCGCTTCCGCGACAATCTGGCTGGCAATGGCCGCCATGTCGCCGCCCTGGTCAAGGCAGCCGCGCACGTCGGCAATGGCCTTGTCGATCAGGTTGGTGACGGGTTGACCTATGCGCCCCAGGTCGCCCTGCCAGCCAATCGCGGCACTGTGGATCGCGTCCAGCATCTGGTGCAGCGGGTGCTGTCCGGGGCGGAAAAACGTTTCTTCACTGAGGGAGGCCATTGCCACTGCCGGTTTGAAAGCGCGCAGCTTGTGGGTTAGCTCCCATTCCAGTGGGAAAGACTGCTCCCACTCTTGGAACACGCGCTCAATCCAGCGCAGTACGGCACACTCTGCCGGTTTAGGCATGGCCGGGTCGCCGACAACGTCGGTTTGTGCCAGCAGGGCATCCAGCGGAGGCAGATTGAAGTCGTCTATGGCGCGCAGGTAGCCAAGCAATTCATCCCACTCCAGCGCGGGGGCGCTCTGGCCCGGCGGTTCGGGTACAGCAAAACTACGGGTCACGGCCTTTTGCAGCGACACTTGCAGCGGTATCTTGTTCTCGCTCAGTTTCAGTTGACTAGCTTCCCAGCAATCATGACCAGTAAAACGGCCCACAGCACCACGAGCAAATACACTCGCCAACGAGGTCGCGGCTCCTGTGTCTTGGTGCGTGGTTGTTGCTTCTGGATATTGAAAGAACCGCAGGCAGGGCACTGGCCCCCGTGACCACTTCTCACTCCGCGGAAGCTGCACTCCTTGCAGATGAAAGCCATAGCGTTATCGGGTGCTCTTAAGCAGCTGGTCTACGACACGTTCCAATTGCTTGAGATTATTGCACTCGGCCGAGAAATGACAAGCACTTAAGTAGCGAAACATCTCGGAATCTCCAGTTCCCCAGGCGCGACGTGACTCAGGGTTTAACCAGATGACCTGCTTGGCGCGCTGATACACAGATCGCATGATATCGATCCGGGGGTCGCCATTGTTGTTGCGAGCGTCGCCGAGAATAAGCACCGTGGTGTTGTTGTTGATGTCATCCAGGGCCAGCTGGGCAAAATCTTCTAGGCTCTTGCCGTAGTCGGTGGCGCCACCGTATTTCCAGTTCACGATCTCGATGGCTTTTTCCACGGGGTGCTCATCAAACAAATCACTGACTTCTCCCAGCTGCCCTGAGAAGGCAAAGCTGCGCACCTTGGGCAGCACATCCTGCAGGCTATACAGGAATAACAGCAGAAACTTGGCATACGCCGCCACGGAACCACTGACGTCGCAAATGGCGAGAAGTTGTGGTTTCTCGCGTTTTACCTGGCGCCAGTAGGTGTTGAACATGACTCCATCGTTGGCGATGCCCCTGCGCATAGTGCGTGGCATGTCCAGATGACCGCGGCGGTACTGTCGCCGTTTGCGCGCGTGTCTGGTCGCCAGTTTGCGGGCCATTTTGCGCACCAGCTCGTGTACTCGATGCAGGTAGCTGTGTTCGATATTGCTCAGGCGGGTTTTGCTGAGGACGTCCTCCATGAACTGCTGGTTACGACCTGCTGCATGCAGCAGGTATTCGCGGTCCACAAAGTCGCGCACCTGTTCGCGCAACAGGTCCCGATAGCGTTGCAGGCTGGCAAGCGCCGGGTCAGCGGCGCGCTCAAGTTCGATAATTGCGCCGCGCAGCTGCTGCTCGCCCATGGCGTCCAGCATCTTGCGGGTGTACTGGCCCTTTTGTGTAAACATCTGAATTTGTTGCAGACCTGCCCCTTCACCCGCCTGGGTGATGGCCATGGTCAGGGCGTTGCGATCGTTATTGAGCAGCGCCTGCATCAAGTCTGAGTTCATCACCGCTGCGAGCTCGGGATTGTTTAGCGCAGCTGCCTCCAGTGCCGCGGCGTCAGAGGTCGATGGATCTGCCTCAGCAGCATCGCCGGGCTCCTGTTCACCGGCTTCTGCCTGCTCTTCGCCCGGGTTGTCCTCGGGGTCGAGACTGAAGTCGGCCAGTCCGCGGTTAAAGTAGGAGTCAAAGCAGCGGTTGAAGACGGCTTCTTCCGCCGGGGTTTTGGCCAGTGCCATACCAAGACCATCGCGCAGGCGCATGCGATCACGGTAACCCAGCGTGGTGGCGACATGCATGGCATCCAGGGTTTCGGCCGGCGATACCCTGACATCGTGGCTGCGTAGCACCTGGATGAAGTTTACCAGATTGGCCGGCATCTGGGACTACTCCCTGGCCTCGCGCACCAGTTTACCCAGCTCGCCGTCGGTGGATTCTATGTCGTCTTCGAATTTGAGCAGTACGTTAAGCGTGGAGCGCACCAACTCTTCTTCCAATTGATCGGCGTGCAGTAGCAGCAGACTGCGGGCCCAGTCGATAGTTTCGGAAATAGCGGGAATCTTCTTGAGGTCGAGCTGGCGTAGAGAGTGGACAAACTCTACGAGCTGGTGACGCAGGTGTTCCTCCACATCGGGTACCCGGCTGCGCACAATACGCTCTTCGAGTTCGACGGTAGGAAAGGGAATGTACAGGTGCAGGCAGCGTCGTTTCAGGGCGTCGGAGATGTCCCGCGTGTTGTTACTGGTCAGGAACACCATGGGCGAGGTGCGCGCCTTGACGGTGCCGATTTCCGGAATGGATATCTGGTAATCGGACAGTATTTCCAGCAGTAATGATTCAAATTCGTAGTCGGATTTGTCCACCTCATCGATAAGCAGGATGGCCCCGCGCTCTTGCTGCATGGCTTTGAGTAGCGGACGGGGCTCGAGAAATTCTTCCGAGTAAAAGATGTCGCCGAATTGGTGCAGACGTTCTACAGATTCCGCCAGCCCCTGAGCACCCTGGAGAAGGTCGCCCAGTTTTTCTTTGAGAACCTGCGTGTACAGCAGTTGCTTGCCATACTTCCATTCGTACAAGGCTTTCGCTTCATCCAGGCCCTCGTAGCACTGCAGCCGGATGAGTGGTGTTTCCAGCAACTGCGCGGTGGTCTTGGCGAGCTCGGTCTTGCCGACGCCGGGCGGGCCTTCGACCAGAATAGGTTTGCGCAGCTGGAAGGCCAGGAATACGGCTGTTGCGATTTTGTCGGAACAGATATAGCCGAAGGATTCAAAGCCCTCCTGTATTTTTTCTACGGAGGCAAGTTGGGGAAAGTCTTGAGTGTGCACGCTTGTCGATTCCTGGTTGCGGTCGGCCATTGTAGCGAGGCAGTGGCCGACTCGGTAGTTGTGCTCGTGGGGCGCTGCGGTCAGCCGCCGGTGACATTCATAAAACGCAGTATCTGCGGTTCGCCTGCGTTGTCGAAGTGGTGCTTCTCTGGTTTGAGCGCCATGGCGTCAACAATAGCCCGCTTGAGGTGGTCAGCCTTGTAGTGATCCGCTCGCAGTACTTCGCGCAGATCGACCGAGTGTTCGTTGCCGAGGCAGAGTAACAGGCGCCCCTCAACGGTGACGCGAACCCGATTACACAGGTGGCAAAAATTATTGCTGTGCGGCGAGATGAAGCCCACCCGGCTGGGCCTGTCGCCAAGCTGGTAGTAACGGGCAGGCCCTGCTGTACCGGTTGGATCGCCCAGCGAGGTTAGCGCATAGTGCGCCTCAATCTGTTGCCGGATCTCATCGCTGCTACAGAGTGTGATTTCGCGATCGTGCTCGACAATGCGGCCCAGGGGCATCTCTTCAATAAAGGCTATATCAATGTCGCGCTCACGGGCGAATGCGACCAGGTCCAGCACTTCATCTTCATTGCGGCCCTTGAGGATAACCGCGTTCAGCTTAATTCCGTCGAACCCCGTGGCAACGGCCGCATCAATGCCGGCAATGACCTGGTCGAGGTTGCCGTGGCGGGTGAGATGGCGAAATTTACGCGGGCTGAGACTGTCCAGGCTGATGTTAATCCGCTTTACCCCGGCCGATTTCAAGGCAGGGGCCAGCCGCTGTAACTGCGAACCATTGGTTGTCAGTGCCAGTTCATCGAGGCCTTCCAGTGCACCCAGCCGCTCGATGAGCGACATGATATTGGGACGGATTAGCGGTTCACCGCCGGTGAGCCGAATTTTGCGCACCCCCATGTCGGTCATCGCCTTGGCAATGCTGTGCAGCTCCTCCAGATTGAGGACTTCGGACTTGGGGGCAAAGGTCATGTCCTCTGCCATGCAGTACACACAGCGGAAGTCACAGCGGTCGGTCACCGACAGTCTCACGTAGTCTACGCTGCGGCCAAAGGTGTCTATCAGGCCGCTGGGGGTCGAATTTTCCATGGCCTCCAGTGTAGGGACTTTGGTTGGGGTGAGCCAGCGCTTTACAGTGCAAAGCGGTTACGACAGGATAGGTGCAGACAGAGGTTTGGGCCTGCTAGGACGTGAAGATCTAGCGTCACCAGCCACACAGTATAAGACACTATGGGGACAGACATGCGGCCATCGGCTGAGCATGGGCGGGGAATTCAACATGCGTAACTGGGCGCTCTGGGTAGGGCCACTGGTGGCGCTGGTAGCGGCGCTGTCGTTGAACGCAGCGGGCTATGATCGCGATATTGCTGTGGTCAGTTTTGTAGCGACCCTGTGTATCGCCTGGTGGGTGTTTGAGCCCATTCCTATACCCGTCACTTCGCTGTTGCCACTGGCTGTACTGCCGCTGTTGGGGATACTGACGCCAGCGGAGGTGGGTCAATCCTATGGCTCGCCGATTATTCTGCTGCTGCTGGGCGGATTCCTGCTCTCCCAGGCGATGGAGCATGCCGGGGCTCATCGGCGTATTGCGCTCGGTATGGTCACGCTGGTCGGTGCTGACAGTGGCACTCGACTGGTGCTTGGGTTTATGGCCGCTGCCGCGTTGCTCAGCATGTGGATTTCGAATACGGCGACGACGCTCATGTTGTTGCCGGTGGTGCTGGCCGTCCTGGACGCGGCACCGAACAAGGACAAACTGGCCGTGCCGTTGTTGCTCGGCGTTGCCTATGCGGCCAGTGTCGGCGGTATTGGTACCCCTATTGGTACCCCGCCCAACTTGATTTTTATGCAGGTCTACGAAGAGACGGGTGGCGACCCTATCAGCTTTACGACCTGGATGAGCTGGGGGGTGCCGGTGGTGCTGCTGATGGTGCCGCTCATGGCGCTGTATCTCACCCGCAATCTGCGCGGTGAATTACAGGTGAATCTTCCTGAGGTTGGTCGCTGGCGCACGGAAGAAAGGCGCGTGTTGCTGGTGTTTGGTCTGACTGCGCTGGCCTGGATTACCCGCAGCGAGCCCTTTGGCGGTTGGCGTACCTGGTTGGATCTGCCGCAGGCCAATGACGCCTCTGTGGCCCTATTGGCGGTGGTGGNCATGTTTATTGTGCCCAACGGCAAGGGCGGTGCGCTGCTTACCTGGGAGCGCGCGGTCAGAATCCCCTGGGGTGTGTTGCTGTTGTTTGGCGGGGGCATCTGTCTGGCCAAGGGCTTTGTGAATTCTGGCCTCAGCGAGCTGATGGGTGGGTTGTTCAGCGATGTGCACGCGATTCCGCTGTTCCTGCTGATACTGTTGATCGCGCTGGTCGTGACTTTTATGACCGAGACAACCTCGAACACCGCGAGCACGACGCTGTTGATGCCGGTGCTTGCCGCGGGCGCGGTGGGGGTTGGCCTGGCGCCGGAAATCATGATGGTGCCGGCGGCTATGAGTGCAAGTTGCGCGTTTATGTTACCGGTGGCTACGGCGCCCAACTCGGTGGTGTTCGGCAGTGGGATGATCACCACCGCCCGTATGGCGCGGGAAGGGTTTGCCCTGAACCTGCTCGGCGCGGTGGTCATAACTACTGTCTGCTACCTGCGGCTCACTTAGGCGCATTGCGGTATGATGCGCGCTTAGATAACGCTCAGGACAAATACATGCCACTCTCTCGTCGCCTGTTGGCGCTGGCCGCCATCGTCATCTCCATCGCCCTGTTATATCCGGGCGTCACTCAGCCCGTGCTGACGCTCACCGGGACGATCGAGAAGTCCATGATTGCTGAACTGGGCATAGATCTGATTGCCGGCGAGGACGCCGACCCCCAATCGCGCCAGATGCTGGCCATGTTTTCCAGTTTTCTTGGTTTCGATCGCATTGAGGGCCAGCTCCAGGCCTATGCGACAACTCGCTCGATCTGGAGTACGGTGGAGGAGCTCGCCGCCACGGGTAATCTCGCTGTCGCCCTGCTGATTGTCCTGTTCAGTGTGGTCATTCCCGTATTCAAGTTGTGCCTGCAGGCAGGCGCCCTGGTCCTGCCCCGTGCCGAGTGGCGCGGGCCGCTGTTGTGGCTGAACGCGACGCTGTCCAAATGGTCGATGGCGGACGTCTTTGTGATGGGATTACTGGTTGCCTATATGGCCGGCAGCGCGTCGGGCGAGATGGGTGATCTGTTGACCATGGACGCGGAATTGGAATCGGGATTCTGGTTCTTTGTCGGTTATTGCCTGTTCTCTATTGCCGCTGGTGCCCTGGTCAGAAACGCTGATTTGGAGGAGGCGACGCATGCAGCCTGATGCTCCACTGCAACAAGCTTCGGTGACCACGGTTATTGACGTGCCGCTGAGTGCGGCCTGGGCCCGACTCGAGGACTTTTCGGCGGCCCACTACTATGTGCCTCGCCTCACAGCTACCGAAATTGTCTCTGCCCAAAGCAGTGGCCTGGGTGCACACCGCCGTGTATACAGCGGCAAAACCTATCTCGAAGAAACCATTATTGAATGGAATGAGGGGAGTGGCTTTGTGATTCGTCTGCACAAGGGCAGCAAGCCCATGCCGCCGTTTCGCGATGCCCGCTTTGTCTATGCGCTCGGTGAGGAAGGGCCTGAGCAGACCCGAGTCAATCTAGCGCTACAGTTTCTAATGCCCCTGGGCGGTGTGGGTCGCTGGCTGGGCGCGAACCTCATCAAGTTCCCCATGGAGAAGCAGCTCGTGCAAGTTGCCGCAGGTATGAAGCACTACTATGAGACGGGTGAGCTGGCCACGGATGCCGATCGCAAACGGCTCGCGGGCACCGTGAGCACGGCGCCCGCGGACGATTGATTTACAGCAGTGCCAGCATGGTTTCGGCGCTGCTGACATCGACACCGGGACCCGGTTCGACGTTCAGGTGAGTGATGACGCCGTCTTCAGCTATCAGGGCAAAACGCTGGCTGCGGGTGCCCAGGCCGAACGCGCTGCCATCAAGTTCCAGGCCCAGGGCGGCAGTGAACTCCCCCATGCCGTCGGCCAGCATCAGCAGGTGCTCAGCATTTTGAGACTTGCCCCAGGCGTCCATAACGAATACGTCGTTGACGGCCATGCAGGCAATAGTGTCGATGCCGGCCGCTTTGATTTTGTCGGCGTTGACCACGTAGCCGGGGAGGTGGGTGAGTGTGCAGCCTGGAGTGAAGGCACCGGGTACGGCGAACATCAGCACCTTCTTGCCGGCAAAGATGTCGTCGGTGCTGAGATCCTGGGGCCCTTCGGCGCCCATGGTTTTCAGTGTGCCGGCGGGGATTTTGTCACCTGTTTGAACGGTCATTTATAACTCCTGGTAATGGGGTGTTTGCAATGTTGCAGAGGGAATATAGCAGATGAAGGCCCAGATACATTGCCCGCTCTGTGGCGATGCTGCGCCGCGTGACTATTACCGCGATCGGCGCCGCGACTATCTGCAGTGCAATACCTGTGAACTGGTGTTTGTGCCACTGCAGTATCACCTCGACGCCAGCGCAGAGAAAGCGGAGTATGACCTGCACGAAAACGCTGTCGATGATCCGGGCTACCGACGTTTTTTGGTACGCCTTGCCGATCCATTGCTGCAGCGTCTGGCAGTATCATCTAATGGCTTGGATTTTGGCTGTGGTCCCGGGCCGGCACTAGCCGCCATTCTCAGCGAAGCCGGGCACAGCATGAGCCTCTATGATCTCTACTACTACCCTGACCAGAGTGTATTCAGCGAACAGTATGACTTTATCTGTGCGACTGAAGTGGTGGAACATCTTGCCGTCCCGGGGGATGAGTTGGCCCGATTATGGAAGTGTCTGCGCCCAGGAGGGGTGCTGGGGGTGATGACTAAGCTGGTACGCGATGTCGATGCCTTTGCAGGGTGGCATTACAAGAATGACCCCACCCACGTCGCTTTTTTCAGTGTTACCACCTGGCAGTGGTGGGCTGCCCGGTGCGACGCCAGTCTGGAATTTCAGGGCGACGACGTCATTCTGCTGGAGAAGCAGCGCTAGGCTTCCTGCTCCAACATCGTGTGGTAGATGGCCTCACAGTCGCGATAAAAGCCCAACTGGTCGTTGCCCAGATAAGGGGCAACCATGGTGAGCAACTGCAGCACGCCCTGATGGATGGTGATGGCAGGCTCCCGGCCCTCCTGGAGCAGGCTGTCATAGCTGAACCAGAACGTCAGGTTGAGGGTCATGTTGTCCACCAGTCCCAGTACCTGTTGCTCGCTCACCTCGATGACTGATTCCTCGATAAGTGCCTGGCAAATCGCGTAGAGGGCGGCTCTTTTTAGCTGAATGAGTCGCTTGAAGCGACGTCGGATGTCTTGATAACGCTGCAGTAGATTGTCGAGATTGTGGTACAGGAAACGGTATTGGTACATCTCCTCCATAACCACATACAGGTAGTACCAGTTGTCCTCGATGTTGCCCTGGCCAGCGCTCAGTGGGCTTTCAATGGGTGCTGTGAGCGTGCTCGAGAGGGCCAGCTCGTACTGGTTGAACAGCTCCGCGATGAGCTCATCTTTGCCTTTGAAGTGGTAATAGAGATTGCCCGGACTGATATCCATTTCGTTGGCGATATCAATCGTGGTGGTGTGCTCTTCTCCCTCTTCGTTAAATAGCTTCAGGCTGGTGTGCAGGATGCGATCGCGGGTTTTCATCTACGAAGAAAGATCAACCTTTGCTGCGCCTGGCAGGTGCTTTCTTGCGCGCGGCTGTCTTCTTCGCCGGCGCTTTCTTTGCGGCGGGCTTTTTGGCCGCTGCCTTTTTCTTTCTTGCCGGCGTTTTTTTGGCCGGCTCGGCCTGGGCCTTGACCAGTTTGGTTAAGGCGTCGACTTTGCGGCTGAGCTGATCGACTTTGCGATGCAGGTCTTCGATATCCTCGGCCTTTGCGGGGCGGGCCATGGCAAAGTTGTCGCGGACCCTGGCAATACGCTCCTCCACAGAGCTACGGGCGTTGGCCCGGGCTTCGCGGGCCTCCTCTTCGAGTTCCGCACCGGCCTTGACCAGATCGCGGAACAGTTTGGGCGGGGTAGGGGTGGCCTTCTTCAGGCTGTCCTGGGCTTCGTCCACGGCCTTGCCGTAGGCGCCTACGCCGGCCAGCCAGATGTTTTTGGCGATTTCACCCGCCTTGTCGGTCACTTTGTTTTTGTCGTCGCTCATGGCTTGTGTCCCGCAATAGAGAGGTTGGGTCGCCAAGTATACCCTCGTGGCGATGGTTTTTCTCTTCGAGCGCACGGGGTGGAACAGGCCAGGAATCAGGCATAAAAAAAGGGCTGCAATTGCAGCCCCGAAAAAACACCCTGGAAGACCAGGGATAAGTGGTCCTGGATGGAACCGCTACCTGAAATCAGGCAGCGGATTTGAAGTTAACGGTTTCTTTCAGTTCTTCGAAACGCGCTTTGGCTTTGTCCAGCTGAGCGTCCAGCTTCTTGCGATCGGTCAGGCTTTCCAGCTCAAACTTGGGCAGCTCAATGTCGCTGGCTGCTTTCTTGGCTTCCTTCTCGACCTTCTCACCGCGCTTTACCAGTTCTTTGTAGGTCTTTTCTGCATTCTTGCGACGCTCTTCCAGCTGCTTCTGCAGGTTGTCGAACTGCTCTTGAACCTGATCGAAAGCCTTGCCGTAGAAGCCCAGGCTAGCCAGAAATGCGTTGCGGCCAGATTCTTTGGCACGCGCTGCAAAATCGGGAGTGGCCTTCTTCGGTGCAGACTTCTTGGCCGTTGCTTTCTTGGCAGCAGGCTTTTTGGCAGCAGGCTTGCGCTTTACTGCAGGCTTCTTCTTGGCAGGTGCCTTTTTAGCGGTCGCTTTACGCTTGGCGGGAGCCTTGCGCTTGGGGGCAGCTTTCTTGGCAGCGGTCTTTACAGTTTCAACTGCATCTTCGATGGTGATCTGTTCAGCCATGGTGTCACTCCTTCATAGTGGTATGGGCGGATTATCCGCCTGAACAATCACAGGTTACGGCGAAAAATTAGAATAAACATACTAATCGGGGTTCAGGCACCGGCTGAGGGGTAGGGGCAGGTAGCGGTCTGCGAAATCGTCGGGAGGCCTTTCCTGCTCAGGCACTTGCTTCTTGAATCGGAGCTCAATTGGCTAAAAATAAAAAGGCCCGCAAGTGCGGGCCTTTCAACGATGGTTGTGAATTCTCGCTTAGCTAGCTGTGGGGCCCGCGGCGATAATTGCATCGGAGACATCAAAGTTCTTGATGTTCTCGCTGAACAGGCCGGCCAGCTTGGCAGCCTGTTCTTCGTAGGCTGCATCGTCGCCCCAGGACGCTTTCGGGTCGACGTACTTAGCATCGACGCCAGGAATCTCCTTGGGGAAATCCAGGTTCAGGGTGTCGATGTGAGTGGTGTCAGCGCCCAACAGAGCGCCGCTCTGGCAGGCGTGTACAACAGCGCGGGTGACCGGGATTGGGAAGCGTGAACCGCTGCCGCCGGGTGCGCCTGAGCCACCGGTCCAGCCAGTGTTTACGAGGTAGACCTGTGAATCGAAATCTTCCACGCGCTTCATCAGCAGCTCGGCGTAGTCGCCGGCCGGACGAGGCATGAAGGGCGCACCGAAACAGGTGGAGAAGGTCGGGTTGATACCCGCTTCAGCACCCAGCTCGGTAGATCCCACGCGAGCGGTGTAGCCACTCAGGAAGTGGTATGCAGCTGCTTCCTTGGACAGAATCGATACAGGAGGCAGTACGCCAGAGACGTCACAGGTCAGGAAGATGACGCACTTAGGTTCGCCGCCGGCGTTGGTGTCAGTGCGCTTTTCCACGTGTTCCAGCGGATAGCAGCAGCGGCCGTTTTCGGTCAGGGAGGTGTCATCGTAATCGGCGTGACGTCCACCGTCGACGACTACGTTCTCGACGATGGCGCCAAAGCGGATCGCATCCCAGATGATCGGCTCGTTCTTCTGTGACAGATTGATGGTCTTGGCGTAGCAGCCGCCTTCCAAGTTGAAGACAGAGCCTTTGGCCCAGCCGTGCTCGTCGTCGCCGATCAGGTACATGTCAGGGTCGGCAGACAGGGTGGTTTTACCTGTGCCGGACAGGCCGAAGAACAGCGTGGTGTCGCCGTCTTCGCTGACATTGGCGGAGCAGTGCATGGGCATGACGTCTTTTTCGGGCAGCAGGAAGTTCTGCACCGCGAACATGGACTTCTTCATTTCGCCTGCGTAGCGCATGCCTGCCAGCAGGACTTTGCGCTGGGCGAAATTGACGATGACAACGCCATCGGAATTGGTGCCGTCGCGCTCGGGCTCACAGACGAAGCTGGCGACATTGAGAATGCTCCACTCCTCTTTGCGGCCAGCGTTGTAGCTGCCTGCTTCAGGACGGATAAACATATTGCGGCCGAACAGATTCTGCCAGGCGGTCTCGGTGGTGACTTTTACCGGGATGTAGTGGTCGTCGTGGGCACCCACATGGAGGTGGGAGACGAAGCGGTCGCGCTCGGCGAGGTAGGCTTCAACGCGGTCCCATAGAGCGTCGAATCTGTCGGCGTCGAAGGGGCGGTTAACGCTCCCCCAGTCGATGCTTTCCTCGGTGCTGGGCTCACGTACGGTGAAGCGGTCAGCCGGAGAGCGACCAGTGCGTTTGCCGGTGGTGACCAGCAGGGCGCCGGTGTCGGTGAGGGTGCCTTCGCCGCGCTGAAGCGCTTGTTCAATCAGCAGGGCTGGCGCAAGGTCGGTGAACTCTTGCGGAGTCTCGGTTGTGGCGGTCATTGTGTATCCTGTTTACGGGCCGAAATCAGTGTTTCGGCCTTCGTTGCGGCTATTTCGGGGCGCTAATTATGTCAGAATCGTTCCCATTTGCGAAATCCAGACGGTATGAAATAGCTGATTGTCGCCATAAAGAAGATCAATGTACGACAGGGTCGCTATCCCCAAGAATACCGTCCAGATCCTCCCGAACGAATTGATATTGCTGGTTGCAGAATTCGCAATCCATGGTAATGGTGCCAAGCTCCTCCAGCAGGGATTCAATTTCCGCGGTTTGAATGCTTGCCAGGGCATTCAGGGTGCGCTGGCGGGAGCAGCTGCAGTGGAAAGTGACTGGCAGCGGCTCGAACAATCGCAGCGGGTCTTCGTGGTAGAGGCGATGGGCGATTTCCGGGGCTGCCAGGGTCAGTAATTCCTCGTCTTTCAAGGTGTTGGCCAGCGTGGTCGCGTGCTCCCAGTGGGCTCGGCGTTCCGCCGCGTCGGTGACCAGCTGGGCGGGCAACTGCTGCAGCAGCATGCCCGCTGCGCTGTCTTCGCTGGCGCTGAGCCAGAATTGGGTGCCCAACTGCTCCGATTGCTCAAAATAATTCTCGAGGCTGGCTGCCAGAGAGTGCTGCAGGGGTACGATGCCCTGGTAACGCTGGCCGGAGAACGGGTCGATGGTAATTGCGAGCTGGCCCTCTCCGAGCAACTGTTCGAAATTGTCGGCGGTGGCTTCCTGGGCGCCGCGGGCAATACCGCGTACCTGCAGCTGGCTATCGCACTCCACCATCAGCAGCGGAATCTGCCGCTCTGAACGCGCCTGGAGGATGAGCTTGCCTTCAAACTTCAGTGTCGTGGCCAGTAATACCGCTGCGGCCATGAATTCACCGAGCAGGCTGCTGACCCCCGGCGGGTACTGATGAATGGCCAGAATGTCGCGGTAAGTGGCGTCTAATTGGACGATTTCTCCGCGGATATCGGTTTCTTCGAATAGGAAGCGCTGGGCGCGGTCCCGGCTTGGCAGGGTTTTGTCGTTCATGGGTCTAGTTTAGTCGCTCTGGCGATAAGTGAACCCGAAACCTGGCCTGGGGCGTAAACAGGTAGCGGGTATTGGGTTCAGTATTTGAGGCCGAAGCCCGGAAATTTCAAGGCGTCACTGACCGCTAGCCGCAACCGGGATAGAGTAGGGCGCAGCGAATCAATCACAGGAGTAATACCATGAAATTCAGCCTTCAGGTAGGCATGTGCGACCCCGATCACTACTTCCCCATGGCGCGGGCTGCAGAAGCAGCAGGCTATGACGGTATCGTGATACCCGACAGTATCTGTTATCCGAAAGAGGCCAGCTCCAAGTACCCTTACAACAAGGATGGTTCGCGGGAATTCCTGGAGAGCGTGCCCTTTCTGGAATCATTGATTGCTGTAGCCGGTATGGCAGCGGTGACCGAGCGCATCCGCTTTGCGACGTTTGTCTACAAGCTTGCAGTGCGCCAGGTTGCGCCGGTGGCCAAGCAGGTACAGAGCATCCAGGCACTGTCAGGTAACCGTTTTGATTTTGGTATTGGCATCAGCCCCTGGGAAGAGGACTTTGCGGTGTGCGATGTGCTCTGGGAAAAGCGCGGTAAGCGTTTCGATGAGCAAATCGATATCCTGCGTGGCCTGGAGAGCGGTGAGTTCTTCGGCTATGACGGTGAGATGATTCAGATGCCAGCCAATAAAATGTGCCCCGTGACGGGCACCCCGACGCCGCTGATGATTGGCGGACACGCAGAGGTCGCGCTGAAGCGGGCAGCGCGCGTCGGCGACGGCTGGATGTGTGCCGGGGCCGATACTGAACAGGTGGAGTCCTACATCCGCCGCATCAACCAGTTGCGCGACGAGTACGGCACCGCAGACAAGCCCTTCCGGTTCTATACCACCGGGCAGGATGCCTTTACCGACGAAGGCATCGCGCGCCTTGAATCAATTGGGGTGACCGATGTCGTCATCGGTTTCCGCAACGTCTATGAGATGGAGCCCGACAAGACGCTCGACGAGAAAATTGCCATGCTGCAATGGTACGCATCCACGTTTATCAAGGACTGAGATGTATCCAAATACTCCGGTACTGGTTGGCGTAGCTGCCGTTCAGCAGAAAGAAGCTAATTACGAGAAAGCTGATGAAGCCATAGCGCTGATGGAGCGCGCCCTGCGCGATGCTGCAGCAGACGCTGGCGGTAACGCGTTGTTGACCGAGGTCGATGAAATTGCTGTTACCGAGGGGATTTGGGGATATACCGACCCCGGGCGGTTGCTGGCCCAAGAGTTGGGGGCAGACCGAGCCACCACGGTGTTGGCAAAAATAGGTGTATCACAGCAAACCCTGATCACGCGTGCCTGCCAGCGCATTGCCAGCGGCGAAATCTCGGTGGCAATGGTCACCGGTGGCGAAGCCAAGTATCGCGCCCTGTGTGCCGTCAAGGCCGGTGCCGAGGTCAGTGAAACGGCGCAACAGGCGACTCCGGATGTGGTACTCGAGCCAGATTCAGAGATCTGGTCGGAGGTGGAGTCGGCCGCCGGACTTGGCATGCCGGTGGGTTACTACGCAATCATGGACAGCGCCCTGCGCTTCAAGCAGGGGCTGACTCCCGATGAACACCGCGCTCAAATGGGAGACATGTACCAGCGCTTCAGTGAAATTGCGGCAAGTAACCCCGATGCCTGGAGCGAGACGCCGGTCGCCGCCGACGACATTGCTCAGCCAAGCCCGGCCAATCGGATGCTCGGCTTTCCTTACAGCAAGCTGCACAATAGCCAGTGGAATGTCGATCAGGCCGCGGGCCTCATCCTGTGCAGTGTTGCCCGGGCAGAAGCGCTGGGTATTCCGCGTTCGCAGTGGATCTTCCCGCGGGCCTTTGCCGAGGCAAACTTTATGTCGGTGGTGGCCAGTCGCGGTGACCTGGGCGGCTGTCCTGGCTTCCACCTGGCGGGTGAGGCGGCGGCACAGCGCTCCGGAGTGAACTTCGACCATATTGAGCTGCGTGAACTGTATTCCTGCTTTCCCATGGCTGTGCGTTCCCAACTCCACGAGTTTGGCATGTCCGGTGAAGGTGATCTTAGCGTCACGGGCGCCATGCCATTCGGCGGTGGACCACTGAATAATTTTGTTTACCAGGCGACGGTGCGCATGGCGCAGTTGTTGCGCGAGCAGCCTGATGAAATTGGCCTGGTGACAACGGTGAGCGGCATGCTGACCAAGCAGGGGGTGGCGTTGTGGTCTGCCACGCCCGGCGAGCAGGCCTGGGGCTTCGATGATGTTACCGATGCCGTGCGCGCCGCCTCTGATATCCGTGAACTGGTGGCAGACGCCAGTGGAGAGGGCAGCGTGGCGGGATACACGGTGCTTTATCAGGGGAGCGAACCCTGGCGCGGTATTGCTGTATTTGATCTGCCGGGTGGCAAACGCACCGTTGCCTATACCGAAGACGCGCAATTGATTGCCGTGCTGGAGGCCAAGGAAAATGTCGGCCTGACTTATACTCTGGAGCATGGCCAGTTTCGGGCCTAGGTAACGGATGCCCCGTTTAGGCGGTTGATCTATACTGGGGCGAAAACGAGGTGATCAATGGCCGGTTTCCGCATAACCAAACCCTATACCATGCCCAAGGAAGACGTACGCGCTGCCGCTGAGGGGTTGGTCGAAAGCCTCGCTCGTGAGCACGGCGTGCGCTCGCGATGGGATGGCGACCAGGTCCGTATTAAAGGCGCGGGCGTCGATGGCCAGCTGTCATTTCACGACGACTTGATCGATGTGTCGGTCAAACTGGGGCTGCTCACCTCCATGTTTGAATCCACGCTGCGCAAGGAAGTGCAGCGCTACCTCGACGAGCACGTCAGCTAGCGATAAACGCGCACCCCTGCCAGGGGGTCGCTGCCCTGAACCAGTTCAGCAAATTCCTCTGCCATGGCCCGTGCGGCTTCGACGCACGCCTGCCAGTACGTGATGCGCTTCTCCTCGCTGAAGCTCTTGAAGTCCGAACGATCGGGTATTTTGCCGTGTGGCAGTCCTGCCACAAACGTCTCGTCCGGGCAAAGTAAGACCAGCCGCCTGGATTTCTCCAGGGGCGCTTTGCGCCAGGGCAGGAACTTGTCGAACCAGCCGGGTACCACGCTGGCACTGAAGTGGGGGTAGAGAATCAACCCGTCGCCACAGTATTGATCGAGGTCGAAGTGGTAGTCGATGATGCCGCCATCCCAATACTGCCCCGGTGGAGCGCCGGTAATGTCTAGTTCACCTGCCAGCACGAATGGAATGGAGCCACTGGCGTGCAGTGCCGGTGCGACGTTGGCGGCCTCCAGGGCGGTGTATTGGGTGTCAAAATCCGAGAACGTGAAACCGGCTGCAGGGCTGGCCCCGCTGTGAAACACCACGCGCTGGAAGGCGTGGCGCAACAGCTGGCGACTGACAGTATTGCCGAGTGCTGCAGCCCCCATGCCGGTAGCCAGCAGCGCGCCGGAGCGGCTGCCGGTGGCACCTCGGCCGCGGGCGGTGACAATGTGGCTGCGAATACGCTGGTGCTCTGCAATGGCACTGGCGCCATTATCACCCAACACCGCCTCAAGGATTTCCAGGCTGCAGGCGCTGATTTCTGCCGGCCCGGGTTTGGCGGATTGGTAGCGCTGGTAGGTGTAGTGATGAATCATGCGATCCACCGCAGCAGCAGGGTCGTCCTGGGCCAGGCAGGCGTGGCGCCAGGAACCTATCGAGGAGCCCAACGTGCTCAGTGGCCGATCGGTGCGCTGCAGGAAATCGCTGAACAGAAACTTATCCAGTTGGCTCAGAATAAAACACTTGGGACCACCCGAAGCACCCAGCAGCAGAGAAAAGAGCTCGGGTGTCCAGCCCTGCTGTTCAATCTGCGCCGCCGCTTCGGCGCCCATGTGTACAGCCAGGGCTTTACTCGCCACGTCTTACCTCGCCCGGTGCGCGTCCGGTCCACTTGGCGTAGGCGCGGCGAAAATTGGAAGAATCGTTAAACCCGACCATGTAGGCAATGGTTGACATCGGCAGGCGGGAATTGAGCAGGTAGTGGGTGGCGTGCTCGGCTCGAACCTGATCCAGCAGGGTCTGGTACGACTGCTGTTCCTGCTGCAGGCGCCGCCGATAGGTGCGAGGGCTGAGGTTCAGCATGTGCGCTACCTGGGGCATTTGTGGATATTGGCCTTCCAGCTTGCGCAGTAGCCGCAGGGTTTGTTCCTCAATCGATTCCTCACCCTCGAGATCCGCCAGCAGGCGGGCGCACTCCTGCTCGTAGAGATTGCGCAGTGCCGGGTTGGAAGCGGGTAGTGGTCGGTTCAGTAGTTGGGTCCGAAAGCGCAGGGCGGGCTGCGCGCAATTGAAGCGCACGCCGTCGCCAAATACCCGATAGTAATGCTCGGCGTGGGCAGGTTCTGGGTACGGGAAGTCCACCTCTGCCTGCATCTGCGGGTCGTTGATCAGGCCGCGCAGCGTATTGAGCATCGCGGCAAACAGCATCTCGTAAGAGAACTGTTCTGGCAGGTCCTGGGGGCGGTCCACGCTGACCAGTGAGCACCAGCCCTCGTTGACCGAGTAGGCCAGGCTGAGGTTCGAGGAGAGCAGATGGTGGTATTTGAGGAACAGGTTGACGGCTTCCCCCAGATCGCGGCAGGTCATAAAGGCCTGCCCCAGAATGGCGTGAGCCCCGAGGTTGAGGCTCATGCCCAGGCGCAGCCCTAGCGCCGGGTCGCCGGTGAGTGCAAGGGCGTTATTGGCCAAGGTGATGAAATCACGGTCTTCCACCCGGGCACCGATGCTGGCGAAGTCGCCCTCAGCCATGCTGGTCCCGTGGAGTAATCGCTGGCGTTCGCCCGTGCTGTCCTCGACCATGTCGATGAGGATGAGAGCGTATTGGGCGGGTGTTGTGTGTTTGGGCATGGCCCTATTTGGCCATATATGACCTCAATTTGACAATACTTCACCTTGTTGGAATGGGGACTTTGATCGATATTTGATCGCGAGATTAACGATAACGAGGGTGATTCCAAATGCAGATAGAATGGACCGACAATGCGCCACGCAAAATTCAGACCTTTGCCGGTGCCGATAATCCGGATATCACGCCGGATATGGAAGAAGTGCTGACCTCAGCAGACGTCGAGCATATTGCCGAGATTTTCCAGACTCCCCTGACCGGTGCCTACAACTGGAATTACACCGTGCAGGACGATCGGATCAAGAAACTCTACGATTTGGGCAAGCAGCTAAATTGGGATCCCGAGATCGATATTGACTGGGATCGCCCCTGGCCGGAATTTGATGCTGCCCAGCAGGCAGATCTGATGAATCTCACCGACTATCCGCCCTATATGGCGCTGTCAGATGAGCAGAAAGAAGAGTTCTGGCTGCACACCAGCGCCTGGAGCCTGTCGCAGTTCCTGCACGGCGAGCAGGGTGCGTTGTTGGTGGCCTCCCAGCTGTGCTCCTGTGCCCCGACGTTGAATGCCAAGCTGTACGCGGGTTCTCAAACCTTCGATGAGGCCCGCCACGTCGAGGTGTTTAATAAGTACCTGCAGCAGCGCCTGGGCATGATGTACCCAATAAATACGCACCTGAAGAGCATCATCGACAAGATTCTCACCGATGAACGCTGGGACATGAAGTTCATCGGCATGCAGATCGTCATCGAAGGCCTGGCCCTGTCGGCCTTTAACACCACCCGGGAAACCACGCCGGATCCGGTGCTCAAGGACGTGGTCTACCTGGTAGTACGCGATGAGGCCCGCCACGTCACCTTCGGCGTGAACTATCTGGAGGAGTTCGTTAAGACCCTTTCCGAGGAGGAGCGCAATGAGCGCGCCCAGTTCGCTTATGAGGCCTGTGTCATCAGCCGCGAGCGCCTCATCATGACCGATGTATTCGCTCACTTTGGTTGGGATGTGGAAGACGCGCGCCGCCGTGTGCTGGATGGTTTTGTCATGTCGACATTCCGCAACTTGCTGTTCCAGCGCGTGGTGCCCAACCTGGCGCGAATCGGATTGCTCACTGACGAGATTCGGCCCAAGTTCGAGGAACTGGGTATTCTTGAGTACGAGAACCTGGCCACCGATGGCGATATTGACTGGGCGTCACTGGAACGCCCGCTGGACACCGGCGAAGCCCAGGCCTACGAGCAGAGTATGGTGGAGCAGTTTAAGGACGAGCACGCCTCACACGAGGCCGAGACTGCCGCCTAGCTAAAGGGGGGCAAGTCATTAATTGGGGATAGACCACGTTTTTTTAGAAGAGAGCACACTAAATGGGGACAGACCACGCTTCTACAAGAGCGTGACCATGCCCCAATTCAGAGCAAAAAAACGTAGTCTGTCCCCACTTAGAGTAGAGCAAAAAAAAGCCGGCCCAAGGGCCGGCTTTTTTGTAACTCGCAAGAATTACGCAGACAGTGCTTTCACCTGCGCATTCAGACGGCTCTTGTGACGAGCGGCCTTGTTCTTGTGGATAATACCCTTGTCGGCCATGCGGTCGATCACGGGTACAGCCGCGGCGTAAGCAGCCTTGGCCTGGTCGGCGTCGCCAGTGTCGATAGCGGCGATAACCTTCTTGATGTTGGTGCGAACCAGCGAGCGCAGGCTGGCGTTGTGGACGCGACGCTTTTCTGCCTGGCGAGCGCGCTTCTTAGCTTGTGGAGAATTGGCCACTTTGATGTCCTCTGGGGGTCAAAATTCAAGAGGCGCGATTATTCACATTAGGGTGGCGCTTGTCAACCGGATTCAGCCCCCCCGGAAATAATGCCAAGTACTCATTAACCAGACGAATGAAAACAGGCTCAAGGTCACAAAAACAGCGGCGGAGCCGAGGTCCTTGGCCTGGCCCGACAGTGGATCGTGTTCGGGGCCTATGCGATCGACAATCGACTCGATGGCCGTGTTGATGACCTCGGCCAGAATGACCAGGCCACAGGTGATAATGAGGGCGATCTGGTGGGCGATGTTCTGACCCAGGACAAAAGCCATGGGGATGAATGCGAGCGCCAGAGAGGCCTCGATACGGAAGGCCTCCTCGTTCAGCCAGGCGGCTTTAAAGCCCCGCCAGGAGTAGCGAGTGGCCGCTATCAGCCGCGCAAAGCCCTTGCGCCCGGGCTTGGACATCATACCGTCAGTGCTTTTCTCGGAGCCGTTGGCAGGTTGCTTGGGTGGCTGCTGTGTCATCCGTTCGGTCCTATGAGTATACTAATGGCTATTAGTTGTTATCTGAGCGCCGGACAAGCCGAGTATACATCGCCGCCATGTCAATTGAAGCAGCCCCCCCACAAGTGCCCCCCACGACCGCAGAGCGTATTCTGGACGCGGCCGAAGACCTGTTTGCCGAAAAGGGCTATCGGGCCACATCGCTGGGCGACGTGGCGGACCGCGTAGGTATCCGGTCGCCCAGTCTGTATAACCATTTCCGCAACAAAGAGGCGCTGTATCAGGCGGTGCTGGAGCGGCTGATTACGGAATTCAGCCAGCCCCTGGCCGCACTGGAGTCCCAGGAGGTGCCGGACCAGGAGCGGGTCATGCAGTGGTTGGAGATGATTGTTCGCCAGCACCACGCCAACCCCAATCTGGCCCGCCTGCTCCAGCATGCGGCACTCTCCGGAGGCCCTCACACCAATGAAATCATCGAGCGATTGTTCCGCCCGATGTTTCAGCCTATGGACGCTCGCCCAGACGTCGGCGACCAGTTTGGTCAGTTACACCATCTGGGCCTGCAGCCCTGGGCGGTGATGGGGTTTAACAATCTGGTGATGTCCTATGTCACTATGGCGCCGATGTACCGGGATTTGCTGGGTCAGGACCCGTTCAGTGAAGCGGCGCTGGACAATCAGTTAACCCTGGTGCGCACCTTGCTGAAAGCTGTATTTGCCTATCGCGATCACTAGCGCAGGCACATTCCCCTTATTAAGAGTTGTAGCAATATGTTGATACCCGATGCAGTGCATGTCTGGCGCGATGCCGACGGCGACTACCACCTGGAGTGGGACACCGAATCCACGGATGCCGCGGTGATGATTGAGCTGCTGGCCGAAGTGCCCCACGACATAGATGTCCACTCGCAGCAGCGGGCCCGTGTTTCTGGCCTGCCCCATGGTCGCCGCCATTTTTTCCGCCTGCGCGATGAGCATGGCAACGAAGTTTTGGCGACTGAGCGCAAGCTAGGTATGGAAGGTACGCCCAACTTCCGGGATTTCGGCGGTTATCGCACTGGCGACGGGCGCCAGGTGAAGTGGGGCTACCTGTACCGCTCGGGACAGTTATCTGCCCTGACTGACCGTGATATTGATCTGCTGGCCACCCTTGAGCTTGATCTGGTGTGTGACTTCCGGCGTGAAGAAGAGCAAGCCAGTGATCCCAGCCGGCTGCCTCCAGAGCGGGCTCCGAAAATCGCCAGTCTGCCGATTGTACCCGGCAGTAACTCGCGGTTTATCGAAGAGGCGCAGCAGCGCGGCGATGGTCAGCTGGCATTTGGCCGGGATGCGATGTTCGAGTTCATGCGCGAGATCAACCGCGATTTTGTCGAGGGGCAGCAGGAAACCTATGCCCGCATGTTCCGGGAGATTCTCGCTATCGATGAGGCAAGATTCCTGGTGCACTGCGCCGCTGGGAAGGACCGGACTGGGTTCGCCGCGGCGATGATGTTGCTGGCACTCGGTGTCCCCAGGGAGGTGGTGATGCGCGACTATATGCTGACCTCACGGTTCTTCCTGCCGGATCGTGAGATCGCCCGTCTGCAAGCCAAGTATGACATGGAGCACATGGAGGCGGCTGCGGTGCGGCCCATGCTGGAGGTGCACGAAGACTATCTGGCCATGGCGCTGGCCAGCATTGATGAGCAATATGACTCAGTGGAGCATTATCTGCAGAGTGCGCTGGGCGTGGGGAGCCCTGAGATCGCCGAACTGCGGCGGCGCTATTTACTCTGAGGTAGAAATGAAAACGGGCCCAGAAGGGCCCGTTTCAGGAAAGCAGAACGCTGATCAGGCAGCTTTACAGGCTTTCTTGGCGGCCTTGATCTGCTTTTTCTCGCAAGTTTCGCTGGCTGCATCGCCGACACACCACTTCTTGCGGCCGTCCCAGGCAGTCAGTTCTTTCTTCTTGCCGTTGGAGCACTTCACGTAGTAACTGGCGAACGTAGTGCCGTCAGCAGTCTCGTTGTTGGCGTCGAAAACAATGCTTGTAGGTTTTGCAGCGAAGCTGCTGGCAGAAGCAGCTGCCAGGGCGGCAAATGCCGCGACTTTGATGAATTTCATCGTTGATAACCTCAATATTTCACTATGGAACCTGGAATGGGTGGTGCTATGCACAATACGAACCCGTCGCAAGTGTTCGAATTATACGCCCAGGGGGTCGAATTGGAGTGTTACTAAAAGGTAATTTTTTGGGTATTGAGGTAACGCGGATTGGCTGCTATTCAGGTAATTTTGGTTTATATCTTTGATTTTATTGAAATAAATATTGCTTATGATGCGTTTTTTCGGGAAACATTACGTATCGTTAATGCTTCCCGAAAGTAACAGGGTGGGCCTAGCCGAGGCCGAACCAGATCAGGACCATGCCCAGTACAGCGACCAGCCAGGCCTCGCCAGCCTTGTCGAGACGGGCCAGCCCGTAGAGGTAGGAGAGCGGTGGCAGGAACAAGGTGCACAGGCCCCAGGCGTAATCTTCCTTCCAGGAAGCAATCATCATCAGAATGTAGCTCACCAGCAGGGATGCTGCGCCGAGGGTGGTCAGTGAGGCGGTTGCCGCGTCCATATTTCCTCCACAAAGGGTTAGTTATTGGTATACGCGCGGCAGGTTAGCAGAAAGGTGTATTTAAGTCAGTCCCGAGCATGACTCATGCGGTAATTTTAGTTATTGTTTACGGCTATTTTTCAGGCTGAGGAGCCGGTTTTGTCTGATCCCTTCGCAGAGATTCGCCCCTACCAGGACGACGAAGTTGCCGACGTACTTGCAGGGCTGCTGAAAGAGCCCGAATTGCTCGATCTGCTCGGCGAACGCGCCGGTGGATTTGCGGCGAGCCTGCCCGCAATGTTGCGCCGTCCACTGGTGCGCATGGCGCTGAAAAAGCAGCTCAAAGGCGTGGCGGACATCCACGACATGCAGATGGTGATCAAGACCCACGTGGAGCAGATGATTGCTGAAACCACCGGCGGTTTCACGGTGTCCGGCCTGGAGAACCTGGATCCCTCGCGCGCCTACCTGTTCATCAGTAATCACCGCGATATTGCCATGGACCCGGCGTTTACCAACTACGCGCTGCACCAGGGCGGGCACCAGACGGTGCGCATTGCCATTGGTGACAATTTGCTGACCAAACCCTGGGTATCCGACCTGATGCGCTTGAACAAAAGCTTTATCGTCAAGCGCANCCTCGGTGGCCCGCGCGAACTGCTGGCTGCGTCGCGCAATCTGGCCAACTACATCCGCCACTCCATCCGGGCCGACGGTAACCCTGTGTGGCTGGCGCAGCGTGAGGGGCGGGCCAAAGACGGCCACGACCGCACCGAACCGGCAGTGATCAAAATGCTGAGCATGAGCCGCGACAAGGCCAACCAGAGCTTCGGTGAGCACATTGCCGGTCTGGGTATCGTGCCTGTGGCGATATCCTATGAGCTGGACCCTTGCGATGCGCTCAAGGCCAATGAACTCCACCAGTTGTCCGAGCATGGCAGTTACGAAAAAGGCGAGCAGGAAGATGTCGCCTCCATCGGCCAGGGGATTGCCGGCCAGAAAGGCCGGGTGCACGTGTCCTTCGGCACCCCTCTGGGTTCACAGTTTGAAGACGCCGATCATGTTGCCCAGGAAATCGATCGCCAGGTCTTTGACCTGTACTGTTTGCATCCCACCAATCGCTATGCCTACGAGATGTTGTACGGCGAGTTCGCCCCGGCAATTCCCGATGACTTTTATTCCGAAGACGGCGACTGTACCCGAGCGGAGTTTGAGGCCCGGATTAATGCCATGCCCGAGGCGCACCGTCCCTTTGCCCTGGCGATCTACGCCAATGTGGTCATGAACAAACTGGACCTGGTGGAGCAGCAACAGGCTGAGCCCATTCAATACCCTTGCTGACCGACCAGCTCAAGGACGATATCCGCGTCGCTTACACGGCGCTGATGGACAGTAAACAGCTCACCCCGCGCTGGGGACAGCGCCAGATGATCGCCGAAATCGCCAATGCCCTGGGCAGGATTCCCGCCCCCGGCGAAGCGCCCTCTACTGAGCCGGCGGTCTGCGTGATCGAAGCCGGTACCGGTACCGGCAAAACTATTGCTTATGCAGTCTCTGCGATTCCCATGGCACAAGCCCGGGGCAAGCGGTTGGTCGTCGCCACCGCCACCATCGCCCTGCAGGAACAGTTCATCAATAAGGACTTGCCGGATATTCGCCATCACAGCGGTCTCGCCTTCAGCTTTGCCCTGGCCAAGGGGCGCCGCCGCTATGTCTGCCTGTCTAAGCTTGACCGCCAATTGATGGAAGGGCAGGGCGAAACCGGCATGTTGGCGCTGTACCCGGATGAAATGGCGTCACCGGCCAGCGCCGATGCTATGCCAGTCTATAGCGCCATGATCGACGCACTCGGACGCGGCCAGTGGGATGGCGACCGAGACAATTGGCCGGATACCATTGCTGAGGAAGTCTGGTGGGGAGTAACGACGGACCACGCCCAGTGCACCGGGCGACGCTGTCCGAATATTTCCCAGTGCAGTTTCTTCAAGGCCCGGGAGCAGCTGCAAAACGCCGACATTATCGTTACTAACCACGACCTCGCTCTGTCGGATCTGGCCCTGGGTGGCGGCGCGATTCTGCCCGACCCCGACGATTGTATTTATGTCTTTGACGAAGGGCATCACCTGCCGGATAAGGCACTGTCGCATTTTGCGAGCTTCTGCCGGCTGCATACCACGATGAGCTGGCTGCAGGACTGCAAGAAGGCCTTCGCCCAGGCGGCGCCGGTACTGACACCGCTCGATAATCTCGAGCGCCTGCTGAACGCATTGCCGGCGGATGTGGACGAGATGGTGCTGGGACTGCAGGGCGCGGAGCAACAGGTGGCCCAGTTGTTCGAGGATGTCGATCCCGAGGCCAGCCGCGAGGATCCGCAGGTGCGCTTTGATCACGGGGTGGTGCCCGAGGAATTGCGTCAACTGTCAGTGTCACTGGCGGAGCGGTTCAACCGCTTTGTAGGGGTGCTGAGGCGTATGGAGAAGGTGCTCGAAGACGCCCTCGAGGACGATTTTTCAGGTATGGATCAGTCGGAGTTGGAAACCTGGCATATTAATCTTGGTGGCATGCTGGGCCGGGCCGAGGGTGTGTTGGCACTGTGGCGCGCCTTCGCCGAGGGCAGCCAGCCCAGTCAGCCGCCGGTCGCCCGCTGGGTTACCATGGTCACCAGTGGTGGCCAGTACGCCTTTGATCTGCGCTGCAGTCCGGTGTTGGCCTCAGACATATTGAGCGACAACCTCTGGTCGCGCGCCGCGGGTGTCGTCATTACCTCGGCAACAATTACCGCACTCAACTCCTTTGAACGTTTTATTCTCCACTCCGGTGCGCCGCGCGAGGGGCGCTACAAGCAGGTCATGAGCCCCTTTGATTACGGCAACGCGGTGTTCAGCGTGCCGGCCATGGATTGCGACCCGGGTGATGCCCAGGCTCACACCGAGGCCATTATTGACATGCTGCCACAGCTGTTGGACCTGAACGAAGGGTCGCTGGTGTTGTTCTCATCCCGGCGCCAGATGCTCGACGTGCACACCGGGGTGACAGGCCTGCTCGGCGATCGAATCCTGATGCAGGGTGACTACTCCAAGCAGGAGATTCTCAGGCGTCACCGGGAAGAGATTGACGGCGGGTTTGGCAGTGTCATTTTTNGCTTGGCGAGCTTTGCAGAGGGGGTCGACCTGCCCGGCGACTACTGCCGACATGTGGTGATTGCTAAGATACCCTTTGCGGTACCGGACAGCCCGTTGGAGGCGGCCCTGGCGGAGTGGATGGAAGCCCAGGGCAAAAACCCCTTTATGGAAATCAGTGTGCCGGATGCAGCCCTGCGTTTGGTGCAGGCGGCCGGGCGGTTACTGCGCACCGAAACCGATATCGGCCGGGTCACCCTGCTGGACCGGCGGGTTAGAACCCGCCGCTACGGTCAGGCAATTCTGGATTCCCTGCCGCCCTTTCGTCGCGAACTGGGCTAGTCGGCCTCAGTGCTCAATGCATAAGTCGGCGCAGTTGCCTGGCGTGCACTCAGGGCGATGATGACACCGGTCCAGCCAGCGATCATCATTTCCAGTGCAATCAGGGTACCGATGACATTAAGGCCCTGAACAGGCCATTGGGTAGCAATCACTGTCCCCGACATAATTGTCAAGCCACCGCCGAACACGCCCCAGCCCCAGCCGCGCGCACCTCTCAATTGCACCGCGGCGGNAATACGCAGCCCGCCGATGACGATTAAGGCAGCCGCGATCAACAGTATCAGGCCGGCAGAGGGCAGCGCCGGGTTAAGCATCGTGATAACGCCGATATAGACGTAGAGAAACGCCACTACCACGTTCCAGACCCGTATTTGCCAGCCCTCGGATTGGAACAGCTCTGTAAATTGGGCTGCGCCTGCCATGCACAGCAGTGCTCCCAGAAGCATTATTCCGGACATGGTCGCGGTGACACTCATGCCCAGGCCTAGTTTGCCTAGAATCATCAGTGTCACACCCATGCCCATGGTCCAGGCCCACTGGCAGCCAATAGCGTCAAAGGCGGATTTTCCGGTTGCTACAGAGTGCATGTGTTCACTTCCCAGGGTAAAAAAGAACCCTCGTCGATAGGGGCTCAACGAGTGCGTCCAGTCTAGGGGGAGCTTCGGCTTGCAAGCATGGCTGTGGGCGCCACAAGGGTGACAGGGAGCGCCAATATCGCATGACCGTGTGTGCGGCCAGGGACGAACCGAGGGGCATGTGTGTAGAATGCTGCCCTGATGACAATGAGAGACCACATGCACACTGACATTGCTGAAGTTCTGATCGATATCGAAGCCCATCTCAGGCAGCTTGGGTTGTGGGACAAGATTCCCCCGTCTTCAGAGGCACTGGCTTCTACGGAACCGTTCTGTGTCGATACGCTGACATTGCCGCAGTGGCTGCAGTTTATTTTTATTCCAACGATTTACGGCATGCTCGAAGCACAGTCGCCGCTACCTGATAAATGCAGTATTGCACCCATGGCAGAGGAATTTTTTCGCGGTACGGAGCTGTCAATCGACGAGCTGATCGCTGCGCTACAGCGGGTTGATCAACTTATTAGTGACGCATAAAAAAAGGCCCGCAAATGCGGGCCTTTTTCGTTGTCACTGAAACAGCGTTAGACGCGTTCAACCACGGTGGTAATACCCTGGCCGAGGCCGATACACATGGTGGAGATACCCAGGGTCAGGTCCCGGTCTTCCATCACATTCAGCAGCGAGCCAGTGATGCGGGTACCGGAGCAACCGAAGGGGTGGCCCAGGGCAATGGCGCCGCCGTGAACGTTCACTTTCTCGTCCATCTTGTCGAGCAGGTCGAGGTCTTTCAGTACAGGCAGAGCCTGGGCGGCAAAGGCTTCGTTGAGCTCAACCATATCGATATCGTCGATGGTCAGGCCCAGTTGCTTGAGCGCTTTCTGGGTAGAGGGCACAGGGCCGTAACCCATGATGGAGGGGTCGACACCGGCGAGGGTCATAGCGCGGATCTTGGCGATCGGCTTCAGGCCCAGCGCCTGGGCTTTCTCCGCAGACATGACCAGCATGGCGGAAGCGCCATCGGAGATCTGCGAAGACTGGCCGGGAGTGACGGTACCGCCCTGTGGGTTGAAGCTGGGCTTGAGCTGCGCCAGACCTTCCAGGGTGGTCTCCGGGCGAATGGTTTCGTCAGCGGTGACCGAGACCAGAGCGCCGTTTTCATCGTGGCCATCGATGGCGATGATTTCGCGATCAAACTTGCCTTCTACGGTGGCCTTATGGGCCAGCTGGTGCGAACGCAGGCCCAGCTTGTCCTGATCTTCGCGGCTGATGCCGTGCATGATCGCCAGCATCTCAGCGGTCATACCCATCATGCCCGCCGCCTTGGCCACAGAGCGGCCCATGCGCGGATTGGGATCGACGTTGGCGGGGTCCATCATGGGCAGGTGACCCAGATGCTCGACACCACCGACCAGGTAGACATCGCCGATACCGGCCATGACATTGGCCGCTGCGGTGTGCAGTGCGCTCATGGAAGAACCACACAGACGATTGACGGTCTGGCCGGGAACGGTATGTGGCAGACCTGCATTCAGGGCCACAAAACGCGCCAGGTTCATGCCCTGTTCGCCGCGCTGGATTACGCTGCCCCAGATCAGGTCGTCGATCTCGGCGGGGTCCAGTCCCTCGTGGCGGGCCAGCATGCCGTTAATGACCGCGGCCGACAGATCGTCTGCACGTACGTTGCGGAAGCAACCGTTCTTGGAACGCCCCATGGCTGAGCGGGCGTAATCTACAATCACTGCGTCTTTCGGATTCAAACTCACAGTATTTCTCCTTTAATTCTCGCGCCTAACTCAGTAGTAGGTCTTGCCGTTAGCCAGCATGTCTTTCATGTTGTCGGTCAGCTCGTAGGCTTTGCCCAGGTGAGCGAACTTCGCGGAAGCATCGGCAATTGCCTGCATGCCAACAGTGTCCATCCAGCGGAAGATGCCGCCGCGGAAGGGCGGGAAACCTACGCCGTAGAGCAGTGCCAGATCGGCCTCAGAGGGCGTGCCGACAATGCCTTCTTCCACACAGCGGGCCATTTCGATGGCCATGGGCAGCATCATGCGCATGATGATGTCGTCCTTGTCGAATTCAGCGCGCTCGCCGCACACCGGCGCGATCAGGTCGTAGACTTCTTCGTTGACCACTTTCTTCGGCTTGCCGCGTTTATCGGTGACGTATTCGTACATGCCCTTGCCATTCTTCTGGCCGTAGCGGTCGTTCTCGAACAGTACCTCGGTGGCGCTCTTGAAGTCGGGCTGCATGCGGTCGGGGAAACCTTCTGCCATTACATTGGCTGCATGAACACCAGTGTCGATGCCAACGACATCCATCAGGTAGGCCGGGCCCATGGGCCAGCCCCAGCGTTCCATGACCTTGTCGATGGCCTGGAAGTCGGCTCCGTCACGCAGCAGCGCATTGAAGCCGCCGAAGTAGGGGAACAGCACCCGATTGACCAGGAATCCTGGGCAGTCGTTCACCACAACCGCTTTTTTACCCATCTTGTTGGCGTAAGCCACGGTGCGGGCGATCGCGTTGTCGGAGGTCTTTTCACCGCGAATCACCTCTACCAGGGGCATGGCGTGAACGGGGTTGAAGAAGTGCATGCCACAGAAGTTTTCCGGACGCTCCAGGTTTTCTGCCAGGCGAGTAATGGAAATGGTCGACGTGTTGGACGCGAGCACGGCGTCTTTATCGATTTCCTTCTCGGTTTCGGCCAGCACAATGCCTTTGACTTTTTCGTTCTCGACAACCGCTTCAACCACGATGTCTACGCCATCAAAGCCAGCGTAAGTCAGGGTGGGGTCGATGCTGTTGAGGATGTCGCCCATCTTGTCCGCGGTCATACGGCCTTTGGCCACGCGCTTGGCCAGCAGTTTGTTAGCTTCAGACAGGCCCAGGTCGAGGCCGTCCTGGTTGATGTCCTTCATCTTGATCGGGGTACCTTTCAGGGCACTCTGGTAGGCTATGCCGCCACCCATGATGCCCGCGCCCAGTACGGCGGCGTTCTCGATCTTTTTGTCGGCTTGCTTTTCCCAACCCTTGGCTACTTTGCCCAGCAGCTGGTCATTCAGGAATACACCGACCAGCGCAGCGGCGACCGGGGTGGTCGCCAGTTCGGCAAAGCCTTCGGCCTCTACGTCCAGCGCGTCTTCCAGGCTCATGCTGCGGGCCTGTTCGATGACGTCGACCACTTTCAGCGGCGCGGGGTAGTTCTTGCCCGCCTGCTGGCCCACCATGGACTTGATGGTGAAGAAACTCATCATGGCTTCGATGTCATTCAGGGGCAGTGGGCCGTGCTTCTGGGCGCGGCGGCCCTTGTAGTCCAGGCCGCCTTCGATGGCGTTATTCAGGGTAGTCAGCGCAACCTCGCGCAGCTGTTCAGGTGCAGCGACTGCGTCTACGGCCCCTGCTTTGAGCGCGGCGTCGGGGCGCTTGTCGGCACCGGTGGCCATCCACATAACAGCCTCGTCGACACCGATGATGCGCGGCAGGCGCACGGTACCGCCCCAGCCTGGTAAAATGCCCAGCTTGGTTTCCGGCAGGCCGACCTTGGCCGCAGTGCTCATGATGCGGAAGTCACAGGCCAGGCAGATTTCCAGACCACCGCCCATGGCGAAGCCATTAATGGCCACAGCTGAGGGGTAGGGCAGGGCAGCGAGGCGGTTGAAGTTGGCGTTGTTAATCCCGGTAAACGGTTTGATCTCTTCTTTGCTGGAGCCGAACAGCTGAACGAATTCAGTAATGTCGGCGCCGACGATGAAGACCGGCTTGCCGGAAGTCACGAGCAGGCCTTTGATGCCGCTTTCCGCTTCCAGGGCATCGAGGCCGGCGGTCAGGCTGGCCACGGTGGCCTGGTCGAATTTGTTGACGGATTCGCCCTGCAGGTCGAAGTTCAGCTCGACGATGTCGCCCTCGAGGCGTTTAATCGTGAGCTGGTCACTCTGGTAGATCATGTCAGTGTCCTGTCTCAGGTTGATGGGATGTTATTCGGGGCAGGGAGTGTAGCCGCTGCCGTGTGAAGGGGCCATAAGTGTAGTCGATGCCCGACATAAGTGGGGCGACTGGCACAGGGGCCACAGATTCGGGAGATGAAGTTTACAGCGATTACATTGCCCGGGTAAAGCCCCGGCTCAGGGGCTGAGGGCCACGGCGTTATCGAGGTCGATATAAACGCTGAGCAGCTCGCCCACCGCCAGATCGATGTCCGGACCGGTGCGGCAGGGAATGCGTTGATCTGCAGTCAGTGCCAGTTCATAGAGAATATGATCGCGGCCATCGGTGCGGTTCACGATTTCCAGCGGCAGCAGGGCGCCGCGGGTAATGGCGTTCGCGACAAATGGCGTCGCGGGCGCGCGGAACAGATTCAGTGGCGTGTCGTATTGAACGATGTGGCCCTGCTCCATCACCGCAATTCTATCGGCCATGGCAAAGGCCTCGCGCCGATCGTGGGTCACCATGAGTGCTGTGGTGCCGGTCTGTTTCAACAGGCGCCGTACCTGGCCGGCCAATTGTTCGCGCAGCTCGGTATCCAGGCTGGAGAATGGTTCGTCAAGTAGTAACAGCTCCGGGGCAGGGGCGAGCGCGCGGGCCAGGGCGACACGTTGCTGTTGGCCCCCGGAGAGTTCATGGGGATAGGCGCGGGCAAAGTCACCCATCTCTACCAGTTCGAGCAGTTCCTGAACCCTCGCGGCTTGCGCCTTGCGGTCCAGCCCGGTCAGGCCGAAGCCGACATTGCGGCGCACGCTCAGGTGGGGGAACAGTGCAAAATCCTGGAAGACCATGCCGACCTGGCGGTGCTCCGGCGGGGTCGTAGCCTGCGCGGAACTGATTTGGCGCTGGTGGAGCACAACCGAGCCGGCACTGACAGGCTCAAAGCCAGCGATGGCTCGAAGCAGTGAGGTTTTGCCGCAGCCTGATGCCCCCAGCAAACAGCCAAGCTCACCTCGGGCCAGCGTGAGAGAGGCCCCTTTCACGGCCTGAAACTGGCCGTAGTGCACATCGACGGCGTCAATCTGGAGTTGTTCAGTCGCCATCGCGTTGCATTCCTCGATTGAGCAGGATAACGGGGAGTAAGCCTAGCAGGACAATCGCCAGTGCGGGGGTGGCCGCATCGGCAAGGCGCTCGTCGGAGGCGAGTTCGTAGGTGCGCACCGCCAGGGTATTGAAGTTAAAGGGGCGCAGAATCAAGGTGGCTGGTAGCTCTTTCATGACGTCTACAAATACCAACAATAGCGCGGCCAGCATGCTGCCACGCAACACCGGTAAATGCACCCGGCGCATTACGCCGGCGCCATTGTGGCCCAGGGAACGAGCTGATTCATCCAGGCTGGGGCTGATCCGGCTGAGGCCGGATTCCACGCTCTGCAGCGACACGGAGAGGAAGCGCACCACGTAGGCAAACAGTAGAGCCGCCAGTGTGCCGCTCAACAGTAGCCCGGTTGAGATGTCGAAGGTGGCGCGCATAAACGTGTCGAGGCGATTATCGAACCAGGCCAGCGGGATCATCACACCAACGGCGATTACCGTGCCTGGAACGGCGTAGCCAATGGCGGCGGTGCGCACGGCAACAGTTTCCACGGGGCCGGGAAAGCGGCGCTTGCCGTACCCCAGCACCAACGCCGTGACCAGGCATAACAAACTGGCAGCAACTGCCACGGCCACACTGCTCAACGCGAGGCTTAGGAACGTGCTGTCCAGAGCGTCGCGCCAGGTGTTGACGACCCAGCCCAGCAGACGCCCTGCCGGCAGGGCAAATCCCAGCACCACCACTGATGCGGCAAAAACCGTGCAGCCCACGCCGCGCCAACCGGTGAGCGCAATACGCCTGGGGGCACGTTGTGCTGTCCGCTGGTGGTAGCGCAGTCGTGAACGCGACAAGCGCTCGAGGGCAAACAGCGCGAACACAAACAGCAACAGAAAGGACGCCAGCTGGGCCGCAGTAGTGAGTTCGCCCAGCCCGTACCAGGTGCGAAAAATGCCGGTGGTGAACGCGCTGACACCGAAATAATCCACCGTGCCGAAATCAGCCAGGGTTTCCATCAGGGCCAGGCTGATGCCCGCCGCAATTGCCGGCCTGGCCAACGGCAGGGCAACGGTGAACAGGGTTCCCCAGGGGCCCCGGCCGAGGCTGCGGCTCGCTTCCAGAACGGCTGTGGACTGTTCGCGGAAGGCGACCCGGGTCATCAGGTAAACGTAAGGGTAAAGTACCAGCGACAGCATGCAGATGGCGCCGCCCAAAGAGCGAATTTCGGGGAACCAGTAGTCGCCATAGCGCCAGCCAAAAACGTCGCGCAGTGCTGTCTGGACCGGGCCGGCGAAATCCAGCATGCCGGTATAGGTGTAGGCGATGATGTAGGCCGGCATGGCCATGGGTAGCAGCAGTGCCCAATTGAAGAAGCGTCGACCTGGGAATTCGCACATGGCCGTTAACCAGGCGCCAGACACCCCGAGCACGAAGGTGCCCAGTCCCACGCCGGCCATGAGTAGAAAGGAATTGCTGACATAGTCGCTGAGTACGGTGTCGCGCAGATGTTGCCAGACATCGCTATAGGGTTGCGCGAGGCTGGCGACAATGACCAGCACCGGCAGCGACAGCACCAGTGCCAGGCTCACCAGCACCAGGCGCCAGCCGAAGACGGCGCCGGTGTGGTGTGATTTGGGCAGACTTATTTCCAACCAGCGCGATCCATGGCCATGACTGCTGCGGCATTGCGCTCACCAAGTTCGGTCACATCCACCTGGTCGGCTTTGAACTCACCCCAGGATTCCAGCAGTTCACTGGCTTGCACACCTTCGCGAGCGGGGAATTCATTGTTGGTTTGTGCATACCAGGACTGGCTGTCTTCTGTGGTCAAAAACTCAATCAGGGCTATCGCCTGTGCCACGTTGTCGCTGGCGGCGGTCACGCCGGCACCACTGACATTGATGTGTGTGCCGCGGTCGTTCTGGTTGGGCCAGAAAATCGCCACCTTGGCGGCTGCCTCGCGCTGGGCGGTATCAGAGCCGTTAATCATGCCGCCGAAGTAATAGCTGTTCACGACAGCGACATCACACTGACCGGCGGCGACGGCTGCGATCTGATCGCGGTCACCGCCCTGGGGTGGGCGGGCAAAGTTGGGGACGAAGTTTTCCAGCCAGGCGGCAGTTTTGTCTGCGCCCTGGGTGGCGAGCATGCCTGCGACCAGTGACTGGTTGTAAATGTTGCCGGAGGAGCGGATACACACACGGCCCTTCCATTCGGGGGTGGCCAGTGCTTCGTAGGTACTCAGCTCGGAGGGCTGGACGCGATCTTTGGCGTAGACGATGGCGCGGGCGCGCACCGACAGACCATACCAGTAACCATCATCACTGCGCAGGTGCTCGGGAATAGCGGCATCGAGTTTTTCGGAGCTGATGGCTTGCAGCACACCGGCCTCCTCGGCGCGGTAAAGCCTGCCCGCATCGGTAGTGATCAGCACATCCGCAAGTGTATTGCGCCCCTCGTTCTTGAGGCGGGTCAGTAGCGCGTCACCTTTGCCGGTAACGAGATTGACCTTAATGCCGCTGGATTCGCTGAACTGGTCCAGCAGCGGCTTGATCAGCGCTTCCTTGCGCGCCGAGTAGACGTTGACATCGGCAAGTGTGGTGGCGCTGACGGCAAAGAGTAGGGCCCCGGCCAGCAGGCGGCGGGTGTTGCTGTACACATTCATAGTTTCCATCCGGTGGTCGCGGCGAATAGGGTGTCCGCCAGTTTATGGTTGTCGCCCTTGGACGCCGGCGATAGCACAGCGGCGCTGAGCCAGGGCTCGGTGGGGCGATTGCATGTGAGTGTACTGGATGACTTGTGGGCTAGTAAACAGGAATGATTCTCGATATCGAAAAGCAGGGCTGCTCCCTGCCCGACTCTCGCGCCGTGCAGGCAGGGGGAGGGCGTCAGTCGTAGACGATACGGTGCAACGTGGCGCCGTCAGTGTGTTCGAACTGGCGGCCGTATATATCCAGAGAAGTGATTTCCTCGTAGACCAGCTCGTCGCCGCTGACCTTCATGGTCATCTTGAATGCCGTCGTCTTTGCCTTCTCGAGCATAAACGGTGATTGCACAATGCCGAAGGTTTCGCTGCCCTGGGTTGCTGTCACGTCAAAAATGGTCTCTTCTCCCGCCTGCTGCAGCTCGCCGCCCGCCAGTACGCAAACCGCCCGGGGAATAGTCAGGGAGTGCATGATCATGCCGCTGCCGGGTTCATACATCCAGTGGCCGATCTGGTCGTGGAAAATCGTGCCCTTGTTACGCTTGCGCACCACCTGGTGGTACTTCACGCACACGAGGTTTTGTTCCTCGGCGTTTTCTGCTGCGCCCGCGGGCGTGAATACGATCTGGTCGTAATATGCGTGTTTGTCTTCGCCATCGGGTTCCGGTGCCACGTCCAAACCGCGGTCACCCCACCAGGTGCCGATCAGTTGGTGTAGCGGGCCATAATCTACGCCGTCAATAATAGTGCTCAATGGTGTCTCCTTATCTGGACGTCTTTCGTGTTTTCAAGCTTAGTACAGTCGTGTCGAATTGCCGGGTCTGGGCGGCACTTCAGGCCGGTTCGATAATCAGGGTCGGGATGCCCAGCGTGTGACTCTTGATCGTGGCGACCCGCGTGCCCGGTTTGCGACCGGTGCGTATTGGTGAGTGTGCCACTGTGCGCTCGTCTAGCGCGGCGATGGTCTGATCAATGTCGTGACACAGGTAGGTAATGCCCCAGAAGAAATCGCGCACCGGGGGCTCTTTCAGGTTCTGTATGACCTCCAGGGTCATTTTGCCGTGCCGGAAGAACAGCATGCGGCCGCCCCATTCGGGGACTTTCTGGTCCAGCGCCAGGCGCAGACCCAGTTGCTCGCCAAAGAGTGCGATACAGGCATCGGCATCGCGTGTTTGCAGGACCAGATGATCCACGGCGTAGATGCCGGTGGCAGAGTTGATCTGGCGATACTCGGGGTCACGGTGATGAGACGCCGCCATGGCTATAGACAGGGCGGCTGTATCCAGCGCCTGCTCGGTACCTACCGCCAGGTCGTCATCCAGCAGGTTGAGCCCGGCAATGCCGGGTTCGCCCGCAGTCTCTCTCAGGCAAATGTCGAGATTGGACAGTGACAGGCAGTTCCCCTGTGGGGCAATGCCTAGCAGTGATGTGTATTCGTTAAGGGCGGCGTCAGGTGAGGGTATATCGAGGTAGGCTCGGTCAAAAGCGGCGAACACGGCAGTCTCCAGGCAATATCAACAGCAGGGATGATACGCGGATGGCTGCCGCTGCCAAGGGTTAGTGTACTGTGCGCTCGGAAGGGATATCGAAATCCAGGCGGATTTGTTCTGCTTCCTGTTCTTCGCTCAGGCGCGAGTGGACGTGCTGTTCCAGGTGTTGGAACAGACTCTCCATAAGCTGCAGGGTTTTGCCGATTTGCTCCAGGGCAATCAGCACGGCCTCGTCGGCGTGGTGGTTTTTCTCGGGTTTCATGACTGCACTCCTGTTTTTGCTCACAGTGACAGTCTGAGGGAGCGAGCGCTATTGGCGAATGGCGCTGGGCGCCATGCGCATGGCTTCAGACGACAGCGCGCTCAGTGGATAATACGGTCGCCTTGCATATCAGCCGCCAGTTCCCGGGACTGCTCTGCGGCAGCCTCCTGCTGATGGACGTAGTTGCGCAGTCTGTTCACCACGCTGGTCATCACTTCGATGGTCTGGCTGATCTGGTCCAGTGCCATCAGTATGGTCTCGGTTTCCGTTGGCCTGTCGTTATCTGACATGGAAAGTCCTCGCTTTTCGCCGTACCACTGTTGGTGCCATCCAGCCGCCCCAGGTACAACAGGGGCGGCCGGCTGGGCTTGGTTCATCGGTAACTCGCCAATATCAGCCGGAATTAATCCCAGCTTAGCGCGCCGCCGGTCTGATATTCGATCACTCGTGTCTCGAAGAAATTCTTCTCCTTGCGCAAGTCCATAATTTCGCTCATCCAGGGGAACGGATTCTGGGCGCCGACAAACTGCTCGGGCAGGCCGAGCTGCGACAGGCGCCGGTTGGCGATGAAGTGGAGGTACTCCTCCATAATCGCTGCGTTCATGCCCAGTACGCCGCGCGGCATGGTATCCCGGGCGTATTGAATTTCGAGTTCGGTGCCCTCGAGAATCATCTGTACGACTTCGTCCTGGAAAGACTCGCTCCACAACTGTGGGTTCTCCAGCTTGATCTGGTTAATCACATCAATGCCGAAGTTCAGGTGCATGGATTCGTCGCGCAGGATGTACTGGAACTGCTCGGCGACGCCGGTCATCTTATTGCGGCGGCCCATGGACAGAATCTGGGTAAAGCCACAGTAGAAGAAGATGCCTTCAGTTACCGCATAGAAGCCAATCAGGTTGCGCAGTAATTCCTGATCAGTCTCCAGGGTGCCGGTAGTAAATGTCGGATCGCTAAGGCTGTGCGTGTGGCTCAGGCTCCAGGAGGCCTTGGCGGCAACGGACGGAACCTCGCGATACATATTGAAGATTTCACCTTCGTCCATACCCAGTGACTCAATACAGTACTGGTAGGCGTGAGTGTGAATGGCTTCCTCAAAGGCCTGGCGCAGCAGGTACTGGCGGCATTCGGGGTTGGTGATCAGGCGATAAATGGCCAGCACCAGATTGTTGGCCACCAGCGAGTCTGCGGTTGAGAAGTAGCCCAGTGAGCGCATCACGATGCGGCGCTCATCCTCGGTGAGGCCATCGGCACTCTTCCAGGTGGCGACATCCGCCGTCATGTTAATTTCCTGGGGCATCCAGTGATTGGCGCAGCCATCCAGGTATTTCTGCCAGGCCCAGTCGTACTTGAAGGGCACCAACTGATTGAGATCAGCGCGGCAGTTAATCATGGCTTTTTCGTCCACGGAAACACGGGAGGCGCCCATTTCCAGCTCTTCCAGACCAGGTGCCACATCGATATTGGCCACCGTCTCAGCTGCGCGTGCCACGGGATCGGCCGGCGCCGCCTTGGGTTCCTCGCGCTTCGGTGCTGCCACCGCCCCGGGTGGCATTTCCATTTCGGCTACCAGTGATTTGGGGGCCGCAGTCTCGGCCGCCGGCTGCGTCGCCATCTGCTCTTTGACAGGCTGTGGTGCAGTTTCGTCTTTGTGGTAGTCATCCCAACTCAGCATCTATTGTTGTCCCCTGGCTTTGGTTTCTGTTGTTGTCTGTATCACGCTGCCGACCATCTTACTGGCAGGCCTCGCAGTCCGGGTCATCCAGTGAGCAGGCTGCCGGTACAGGTGCCGGTGCTGCCGCTTCATTGGACACCGCGTTCAGTGCCCCGGTATCAATTGTGGATTTCTCGGTGCCGGTGGCCGCCAGCGAACGCAGGTAGTAAGTCGTTTTGAGACCGGAATACCAGGCCATGCGATAGGTGATATCGAGCTTCTTACCGTTGGCGTTATTGATGTACAGGTTGAGTGACTGGGCCTGGTCAATCCACTTCTGGCGACGGGAGGCAGAGTCAACCAGCCAGCGTGGGTCCACTTCAAAGGCGGTTGAGTAAATTGCCTTCAGGTCTGCCGGAATGCGGTCGATGGCCTGTACGGAACCGTCGTAGTACTTGAGGTCGTTGACCATCACTCCATCCCACAGACCCCGGGCTTTCAGGTCGTTGACCAGATAGGGGTTAACCACGGTGAACTCACCTGACAGGTTCGATTTCACGTACAGGTTTTGATAAGTGGGTTCGATGGACTGGGAGACACCGGTGATGTTGGCAATGGTCGCGGTGGGTGCAATTGCCATGACATTGGAGTTGCGCATGCCGTTCTGCTCCACTAGAGCGCGCAGTGTGGGCCAGTCCAGAGTCTGGTCACGATTCACCTGGATATATTGCTCGCCACGCTCTTCCACCAGCTTGTCGAGGGAGTCGATGGGGAAAATACCCTGGCTCCATAGTGAGCCCTCGTAGGAAGAGTAGGTGCCGCGCTCGGCTGCCAGTTCACTGGACGCCTCAATGGCGTAGTAGCTAATCGCTTCCATAGAGCGGTCGGCAAATTCCACGGCCTGCTCAGAGCCATAGGCGAGGTGTTGCTTGTACAGGGCATCCTGGAAACCCATAACACCCATGCCCACTGGGCGGTGTTTCATATTGGAATTACGCGCCGTATCTACCGAGTAGTAGTTGATGTCGATGACGTTATCGAGCATGCGCACGGCGGTGCGAATGGTCTTGCGCAGCTTGGCCTGGTCGAGGCCGTTGTCGCCAATATGCTGGGGCAGGTTAACGCTGCCGAGGTTGCACACGGCGATCTCGTCGGCGTTGGTGTTGAGGGTGATCTCGGTGCAAAGGTTGGATGAGTGCACCACGCCCACATGTTGCTGTGGCGAGCGGATGTTGCAGGGATCCTTGAAAGTCATCCACGGGTGGCCTGTTTCAAACAGCATGCCCAGCATCTTGCGCCACAGGTTCTCGGCTTTGACGGTCTTGTGCAGTTTGATCTCGCCCGCGGCGGCCATGGCTTCGTACTGGGAGTAGCGCTCTTCGAAGGCCTTGCCGTACAGGTCGTGCAGGTCGGGTACATCGCTGGGTGAGAACAGGGTCCAGTCCTCGTCGTTGAACACCCGCTTCATAAACAGGTCAGGAATCCAGTTGGCGGTATTCATGTCGTGGGTGCGGCGGCGATCGTCGCCGGTGTTCTTGCGCAGCTCGACGAATTCCTCAATGTCCATGTGCCAGGTTTCAAGGTAGGCGCACACTGCGCCCTTGCGCTTGCCGCCCTGGTTTACTGCCACTGCGGTGTCATTCACCACCTTGAGGAAGGGCACAATGCCCTGGCTCTTGCCATTGGTGCCCTTGATGTAGGCACCCAGTGAGCGCACCGGAGTCCAGTCGTTACCCAGGCCGCCGGCAAATTTGGACAGCATGGCGTTGTCCTGGATGGCGCCATAAATGCCGTGCAGGTCGTCCGGCACCGTGGTCAGGTAGCAGGACGACAGCTGCGGGCGCAGCGTACCCGCGTTGAACAGGGTCGGGGTGGAACTCATGTAGTCAAAGGATGACAGCAGCTCGTAGAACTCGATAGCGCGAGCGTTCTTGTCCGCTTCTTCGGTCGCCAGGCCCATGGCCACGCGCATGAAGAATACCTGTGGCAATTCGAAGCGTACTTCGTCGCTGTGGATAAAGTAGCGGTCGTACAGTGTCTGCAGGCCGAGATAAGTAAACTGTTTATCACGCTCGGGCAGAATGGCCTGGCCCAATAGCTCGAGATCAAAGTCGAGCAGATTCGGGGCAAGCAGCTCGAGCTCTACACCCTTGGCGATATACGCAGGCAGCGCTGCCGGATACAGGCGCGCCATGTCTGCGTGGGTGGCGCTGTCGGCGAGCCCCATAAAGGCCAGTGCTTCCGCGCGCAGGCTGTCTTCGAGCAGGCGGGCGGCCACATAGCTGTAGTTCGGGTCCTGCTCGATCATGGTCCGGGCGGTAATCACCAGCGATGTCGACAGTTCGTCGGCAGTCACACCGTCGTACAAGTTTTTCAGCGCCTCATCGAGGATGTCCGCTTCGCTGACATCGCTCAGGCCCTCACAGGCTTCGCTGACAATCGTATGCAGGCGATCGAGATCCAGAGGGATGCGGCTGCCGTCGGCCTGTACCACGCTGATGGCATTGGCCGCTTCCTGTGTTTCCTGGGACAGGGATGCCTTGGCCGCCCGCTTGCGGGCCTGCTCTTCGCGGTAGATTACATAGTCGCGGGCGATCTTGTGCTCGCCGGCGCGCATCAGCGACAGTTCTACCTGGTCTTGGATGTCTTCGATATGAATGGTGCCGCCGGAGGGCATGCGCCGTTTGAATGTCGCGGCGACCTGATCGGTCAGCTTGGCGACGGTTTCGTGAATGCGACTGGACGCCGCAGCAGTACCGCCTTCCACTGCGAGGAAGGCCTTGGTGATCGCAACGGCAATTTTACTGCCCTCGAAGGGAACCACCGTGCCATTGCGCTTGATGACGCGCAGCTGGCCGGGCGCTGTCGCCGCGATGCCGCCGCTGACGGGGGTGTCCTGGTCGGTGGGAGTAGCGCCGGTGCTGGTGCCGCTGGGATTGGTCTCTGTCTGCATATCTCTCCGATTCCTTGAGTGGCTTGCGCCTTATAGTTCTGATGTCAGGTACAGCGTTTCGGATATGGGGGGTGGCCGCCCTGGGAGGGCCTGTTAAGACAGCCCCCGGTCGGGTGGCGGGAAGTTCCCCTACATGTTTCGCAGCCGCTGGATATGCCTACCCCGGTCAGTGGGTGAGCACGGTTGCGATCTCCTAATTCTGTTCAGCGGTGTGTAGCGGTGGCTTCAAACTGCGCAAAAGGGTAACAATTGTGTTACATCCCGATGCTTTTCGATTGTTTTTTGGTCACCGGTTATCCCATATGTTGGGGTGTATCGCTGGAATGAATACAAGATAGTGCGCAGTGTCCGCTATTGCAAGGCATCAGCCTGGGTTTATGCTGTGGACAACTTGTTGATAGATGGCCAGGTGGGTGAGTGCTAACGCTAAAACCCAAGCCGATGGGGGGCTGGCGGCCAATGCAGCAGGTGATGGATTTTTTTCTTCTATAAAAAGGCAGGAATATACAGATTTGTTATTAAGCAGCGGGCCCTGTGGGGCAGGGCCCGTGCGGGGCCTTAGCGATTTGCCAGTAGCAGGGTTTCCATGAGCGCTTTCTGCGCGTGCAGGCGGTTTTCCGCCTCGTCCCAGATGACAGTATCCGCTGCGTCCATCAGCTCAGCGCTGATCTCTTCGCCGCGGTGTGCGGGCAGGCAGTGCATGTAGAGCGCGTCACTGGCGGCACGCGACATCAGCTCGGCATTGACCTGGTAGCCGGCAAAGGCAGCTTCGCGCTGCTTTTGCTCTTCTTCCTGGCCCATGGAGGCCCATACGTCCGTCACCACCAGGTCGGCGCCTTCGGCGGCGGCCTTGGGATCGCGAACTAGGCGCACGCGGTCACTGTTGGCCTCGAGCAGGTCGCTGCGCGGGTCATAGCCCTCGGGGCAGGCCAGGCGCAGTTCGAAATCGAATTGGCGCGCGGCGTTTATATAGCTCTGGGCCATGTTGTTGCCGTCGCCCACCCAGGTCACGGTTTTGCCCGCAATGCTGCCGCGGTGTTCAACGTATGTTTGGATGTCCGCCAACAGCTGGCAGGGGTGGAAGTCATCTGTCAGGGCATTGATAACCGGCACCGATGAGTTGGCGGCAAAGGTTTCGACAATGTCGTGGCCGAAGGTGCGGATCATGACGATGTCGACCATCGATGAGATAACGCGCCCGGAGTCTTCAATGGGTTCGCCGCGCCCCAACTGGGTGTCGGTGGGCGACAGGAACATCGCGTGTCCGCCGAGCTGGGCCATGCCGGCCTCAAAAGAGACGCGAGTGCGTGTGGATGACTTGGCGAAAATCATGCCCAGGACGTGGCCGGGGAAGGCGCGTTGGTCCTCGCCGTTGCGGTGGGCCTGTTTCATCTCGGTCGCCCGGGCAATGATGGAGTTCAATTCCGCAGGGCTGAAATCCAGAAGGGTCAGGAAGTGCTGTGTTGAAGCCATAGTTCTTTCCTTAAAAATTCGCGGTGTCGGCTACAGGCCAGCGATCAGATTGGCGACGCCCTGGGCCAGCTCGCGCGCTTCGTCTTCGCTGATGATCAGGGGGGGTAGCAGGCGCACGGTATTGCCGGCAGTGACGTTGATCAGCAGGCCAGCATCGAGCGCTGCCTTCACCAGCTCCGGGCAGTCACGGTCGAGTTGGAAGCCCAGCATAAGGCCGCGTCCACGGATGTCCTTGATACGCGGTGCCGCTGCCGGATCGGCGCTAATCGTGTCGCGAATGAGGGCGCTCATGCGCTCGACGTTGGCGAGAATGTCTTCGCCGTTAATGGCTTCAACCACCGCCAGGGCTGCAGCGCATACCAGCGGATTGCCGCCGTAGGTGGAACCGTGGTGGCCCGGACCGAATGTGTTTGCCGCCTCACCGCGGGCCAGGCAGGCGCCAATGGGGACGCCGTTACCCAGGCCCTTGGCCGTGGTCACGAGATCCGGGATGAACCCCATGCCCTGATAGGCAAACCAGGTGCCGGTGCGGCCGTTACCTGTCTGCACTTCGTCGAGCATCATCAGCCAGCCCTGGGCGTCGCAGATTTCGCGCACGCCGCGTAAATAGTCCTCGTCCAATGGGTTGACGCCGCCTTCGCCCTGAATCGGCTCAGCTAGAAACGCCACCACATCTGGGTTGTTGGCCGCGATCTGGCGAATGGCCTCAAGGTCATTGCGCGGAGCGCGCACAAAGCCGCTGACCAAAGGCTCGAAGCCGGCCTGGATCTGGCGGTTACCGGTGGCGCTCAGTGTGGCCAGGGTGCGGCCGTGAAAGGCTCCTTCCAGTACGATGATGGTGGGCTTTTCCACACCGCGGTTGTGGCCGTGCAGGCGGGCTATCTTGATCGCCGCCTCATTGGCCTCGGCGCCTGAGTTGCCAAAGAAACAGCGCTCCATGCCGGAGATCTCTGTCAGCCGCTCTGCCAGTGCCTCCTGTGGTCCGACCCCATAGAGGTTGGATGTGTGGACCAGTTTGCCGGCCTGATCCTGGATGGCGGCCGTCACGCTCGGGTGATTGTGACCCAGGCCGTTGACCGCAATACCGGAGATGCCGTCCAGGTATCGTCGCCCTTCAGTGTCGAAGAGATAAACACCCTCTCCGTGACTGAAAGTGACTGGTAACCTGGCATAAGTGGGCATCAACGCCGACATGGTGTGTTCTCCTTGTAATTCGCGGACCCCGTCCCCATTTCATGCGGTGGCCCAAACAAAAAAGGCAGCTTGGGCTGCCTTAGGGACCGAGCACTATAGACGCCGTCACTGCGCTTGTAAATCATCCGCAAAGCGCGTGGATATTTTGAGCGTGGAATAGGGTAGAATGCGCGGCCTTGATATCGTCGGCCCCACCGACCCCAGCTACAGGATTTGACATGGATACTATCGAAACTATCAAAGAACAGATCGGCAACAACCCCATTCTGCTTTACATGAAGGGCTCCCCGAACCAGCCCCAGTGTGGTTTCTCTGCGCGCACTGTGCAGGCGTTGATGCAGTGCGGTGAGCGCTTTGCTTACGTTGACGTGCTGTCCAACCCTGAGGTGCGCGCCGAACTGCCCAAGTACGCCAACTGGCCGACGTTTCCGCAGCTGTGGGTAGGTGGTGAGCTGATCGGCGGCTGCGATATCGTTACCGAGATGTTTGAATCAGGCGAACTGCAGACCCTGGTCAAGGAAACTGCAGCGGCGCAGCCGGCGGAGTAATCGGGCTTCGACCTTAGCCGCCGAGGCTTATTCAGCCATGTGACACTGGCGTGAATGGTCTGTGCGAAGGACTTCGGCACAAAAAAAAGCCCGGGCATTGCCCGGGCTTTTTGCTATCTGGTGCTGCTGTTTTCAGCTCACGGCGTAGAACAGCTGCTCTTCGCGTTCTGCCAGGTCGTTCAGTGATTCCTGGACGATCTCCTTGGCCATGATGCCGCACTTGCCGCACTGGCTCGCTACGCCGAGGTTGCGATTGACTTCACGCAGTGAACTGGCGCCGTCTTGAACCGCAGCGCGGATCTGGGTGTCGGTGATTCCTTTACAGAGGCAGACGTACATGGTGCTGAATTAACTCGTGATAACTTGGTGTGGCTAAGATGATGCTTACGTTAATAATAACGAGAATGATTGTCAACAACATTCTCGTCTCTATCGCCAGTCAGCCGCAGCATCTGGCGAATACCCCCGTAAAAACAAAGGTTTAACAATGGGGCGGGCGTTGGCAATAGTTATTTTCTATATATCTGATGCGCATAATCAAATTGCGCTGCCCCTCAGCCTGTGTATTATTCACATCCGAACTGCGAGGCGGAGCTTCGCGTTATCTGTGACCCCCAATATTGGAGTAAGAGCAAATGGGCGTACTAGTTGGCAAACCTGCACCTGATTTTGATGTAGCCGCGGTTCTGGGCAATGGCGAGATCGTTGATTCCTACAAGCGTTCCGAGGCCATGGCTGGCAAGTACGGCCTGGTATTCTTCTATCCCCTGGACTTCACCTTTGTATGCCCCTCTGAGCTGATCGCTCTGGAACACCGCATGGAGAAATTCCGCGAGCTGGGCGTTGAAGTGGTTGCTGTGTCCATCGACTCACAGTTCACCCACAACGCATGGCGTAACACCGACATCAACGCCGGTGGTATTGGTGCGGTCACCTACACCATGGCTGCCGACGTTCGTCACGACATCTGCCGTGCCTACGACGTTGAAGCCGAGGGCGGTGTTGCCTTCCGTGGCGCATTCCTGATCGACAAGGAAGGCACTGTCCGCTCCCAGCTGGTTAACGACCTGCCTCTGGGCCGTAACGTCGACGAACTGATTCGTCTGGTTGAAGCGCTGCAGTTCCACGAAGAGCACGGTGAAGTGTGCCCGGCTGGCTGGAACAAAGGCGACAAGGGTATGGACGCCTCTCCCGATGGCGTTGCTGCCTACCTGTCTGAGAACTCCGAAGAGCTGTAAGTTCGCTTACACCCTCAGACGAAAAAGCCCGGGCATGTCCCGGGCTTTTTTATGCCTGCCTGAAAGCCCTCGGGGCTTGCGGGGCTTTTCGGGCACCACGGTGGACTGGAAGTGCACGATATTCCATTCACCGTCCTGCTTGCGCCACACCTTGGTGACGACTTCGCGCATCTTGTTGTCCTGAGCGTCCTCCCACAAGAAATTACGCACGGTATAGCCGTGCTCGGGCGTCACCAGATACGGCGTGACGGTGTCTTCAATCGGCGCGCGGCCGGCGCCGAAGGGGCGCTTGATGTTGCGGCAGAATTTACCCACCTGAGCATGGCTCCAGCGTTGTCCATTGGCATATAACGTAACGTCTTCATCGATAAGGGTCAGCAGCTTGTCGCACTCGCCATCCTCGAAGGCTTGTTGTTCGATCATGACGGCTTGCAGCAGTTCGTCGGTAGAGCCGAGTGCGGTGGGGCAATGAGTGTCAGGGCCAGGGCGCAGGTGTGGAGGCTACGAATCATTGGGTCTCCGTGGCGATTATTTTTGTCGTGTGATTGTTTCTAATTAAGCGTGTGTTGCTTTGCAATCGTTGGTTGTTTGAAAGCTAAGGTTTTGAGGCGGTGACGGTTCTATACCCGACGGCGGCGGACGTACTGAATGCTTTCAGGACCGCTTCAAGGCCATCCATGGCACGCTTCGGCGTCCGCCATCCCTGGCTTCCGACGATCCTGAAAGTATCCAGTACTCCCGCTGCCTTGGGCCCGTGATTGACTGCCTGGATGCTGGGCATATCAATAAAAAGGAGAACGATGCTCTTTCCCGGATCGTCGCTAACCACCTTCAATATGCACACAGCCTGAGGTGGAGAACGCCAATAGGTCGGGTATAATTGCCGGCCGTTTTCACAAGCAGAAATATTCGAGATGGATGTAGAGCAGTACATGCAGCAGTTAGGCAGCCAGGCCCGCGCCGCAGCGCGCCAAGTGGTTGCTTCCAGTACCGCCGCGCGCAATAACGCCTTGCTGGCCGCGCGTGATTTTCTGGATGCCGCACGACCGGAGCTCGCCAAAGCCAATGCCGAGGACCTCGAGCGTGGCGCTGCCAATGGTCTGGACGGTCCGTTGATGGATCGCCTCGAGCTCACGCCTGCGCGTATCGACACCATGCTCGAAGGGCTGGTGCAGGTAGCGTCGCTGCCCGATCCCGTGGGTGCCATCTCCGATATGAATACCATGCCCAGTGGCATCAAAGTGGGGCGCATGCGCGTGCCGCTTGGTGTGATTGGCATTATTTATGAGTCGCGCCCGAACGTGACCGTCGAGGCCGCCAGTCTGTGCCTCAAGTCTGGCAATGCCACTATTTTGCGCGGTGGCTCCGAGGCGATTGCCTCCAACCTGGCCATTGCCCGCTGCCTGGCCGCGGGTCTGGAGCAGGCCGGTTTGCCGGCGGCGGCTGTGCAGGTGGTGGAAACCGCAGATCGCGCTGCCGTGGGCCGTCTGATTGCCATGCCTGAATATGTGGACGTGATTGTGCCGCGCGGTGGCAAAGGGCTGATCGAGCGCATTAGCAACGATGCCAAGGTGCCCGTGATCAAGCATCTCGATGGTGTGTGCCACGTGTATATCGATGCCGGTGCCGACTTGGATATGGCGGAGGCGATTGCCATCAATGCCAAAACTCAGCGTTACGGCACCTGCAACACCATGGAGACGCTGCTGGTACACGCCGCAGAGGTGCAGGCCATACTGCCGCGCCTGGCGGCTGCCTACGGTCAGGCTGGCGTGGAGCTGCGTGGCTGTGAGCGCACGCGAGCGATTGTTGACAGTGCCAATGTGGCGACCGAGGAAGACTGGTACGCCGAGTATCTCGGGCCGATTCTGGCGGTGCGAGTGGTCGACGACATGGAACAGGCTATGGCGCATATCGATCAGTACAGCTCCCAGCACACCGAGAGTATTGTCACGACCGATCACGGCCGGGCCATGCGCTTCCTGCGTGAGGTGGATTCCAGCTCGGTGATGGTCAATGCCTCCACCCGCTTTGCGGATGGCTTTGAATATGGGTTGGGTGCCGAGATCGGCATTTCTACCGATAAGCTTCATGCCCGCGGTCCGGTAGGGCTGGAGGGGCTCACCTCCCAGAAGTATGTGGTGATGGGCGAGGGTCAGGTTCGCACTTGAGTGCTGATGCCCGTCGTCTGACCGCCGTCGGTGTCTTTGGCGGCACGTTTAATCCGATTCACTACGGCCACCTGCGTTCTGCGCTGGAACTGGTGGAGCGGCTGGGGCTGGATCATCTGCGGCTAATGCCCTGTGCAGTCCCGCCGCACCGGGAAGCACCCAGTTGTAGTGCCCAGGACCGCCTGGCCATGGTTGAGCTGGCCGTTGTCGGTGAATCGCGATTGCGCTGCGACCGGCGTGAGCTGGATCGGGATGGGCTTTCGTATACCTACGACAGCCTGGTGGACTTGCGTGGCGAGCTCGGCGAAGGCCACAGCCTGAGCATGGTGCTGGGGGCCGATGCGGTGCAACGCATCAACACCTGGCACCGCTGGCTTGAACTGCTGGATGTGGCCCACGTGGTCGTGCTGGCACGGCCGGGCTGGGAATTTCCCCGCGAGGGTGAGGTGGCGCAATGGCTTGCCACCCATCGGCTGGCTAGTGCCGCGGCACTAAACGAACAAGCCTGTGGGGGTGTGCTGATCGAAGAGCTACGCCCATTGGCCATCTCCTCGACGGAAATTCGCTCGCTTTTGGCTGGCGGTCACTCGCCGCGATATCTGCTCCCTGAGCCGGTATTGGACTATATTCAGGAGAGACAACTTTATCTATGAACAGGAATGGCAACACTATGAACAGCCAATTGCGCAATGCAAGCTGAGCAACTGAAAGAAATCGTCATCGAAGCCCTCGATGACCTCAAAGCCGTCAATACGGTGACCATGGATGTGACCGGGCTCACCGATGTTATGGATTATCTGGTGATCGCCAGTGGCACCTCCAACCGCCACGTGAAGTCGCTGGCAGACAATGTCTGTATGGAAGCGAAGAAGCAGGGCGAGCGCGCCCTGGGTGTGGAAGGCGAAGATGCCGGCGAATGGGTGTTGGTGGACTTTGGTGATGTGGTCGTACACGTCATGTTGCCCGCCACCCGTGATTTTTATGATTTGGAGCGTCTGTGGGCTGAGCAGCCCAAGCCTGAAGCCGACTGATGCGCATCAGCATCATCACGATCGGCACCAAGATGCCTGCCTGGGTCAGCCAGGGGGTTGAGGAATACAGCAAGCGCATGCCGCGCGAACTCAAGGTGGAATGGAAGGAGCTGCCGCTGGCCCAGCGCGGCAAGGGGACCAGTGCTGCCAAGTTGCGCGACAAGGAAGCCGAGCAGATTCTCAAGGCCATTCCGGTGGGCGATCGGGTGATTGCCCTGGATGTGCGGGGCAAGAGCCTGTCCACAGAGCAACTCGCAGAGCAGTTGTCCAACTGGCAGATGTCCGGCGTGAACTACAGCTTGCTTATCGGTGGGCCCGATGGGCTCTCCCAGGCCTGTCTCGAGCGGGCCGAGCGGCGCTGGTCACTGTCGGATCTGACCCTGCCACATCCGCTGGTGAGAATTTTATTAGCCGAACAGTTGTATCGGGCTTGGACAATTACCGTCAATCACCCGTATCATCGCGAGTAATAGCCACTCACCAAAGTACGTTCCAGGCCAAGCTGTTTCATGCCCCAGCCCATCGCCCTGAAGGATCCTCACCGGGAGTCCCGCATTTACAGCGCGAGAACGGTGGCCGCGATAGTCGTGGTGCTGGGTATGCTGGGCGTCATCTTTGCACGCTACTACAGTCTCCAGATCACCGATTACCAACAATATGTCACCCAGTCGGACCGCAATCGGGTTCAGCTGCAGCCACTGCCGCCCAAAAGAGGCCTGATCTACGACCGCAACGGCATTCTGCTGGCGGACAACCGCCCCAGCTTCACCCTGTCGGTCATCAAGGAGCGGGTGGGTGACCTGGAGGATACGCTCTCGGTACTGGGCGAGCTGGTGCCCATTAGTGACAGCGAATTTGAACGTTTCCAGACCCGTCTCAAGCGGCGCCGTCCCTATGAACCCGTGGCCCTGCGTTTCCGGCTCACCGAGGAAGAGCAGGCGGCTCTGGCGGTCAATCGTTACCGGCTCCCCGGGGTGGTCGTAGAGGCCCAGCTGTTGCGTCATTACCCCCATGGTGAGTTGTTCTCCCACGCGCTCGGCTATGTGGGGCGCATCAACGAGCGCGAGGCCCTGGAGCTGGACGAGAGCGACTATGCCGGCACCGATCACGTCGGCAAGGTGGGTATCGAAAAATACTATGAAGACATGCTGCACGGTGACGTGGGTTACCAGAACGTGGAAACCAATGCCCACGGCAGAGTGCTGAGAGTTCTGGAGCGCAATTCACCCAAGCCAGGTGCGGATATCAAGTTGCACCTGGATATCCGATTACAGCAGGCGGCTTTTGACGCCCTGGGCGATCGCCGCGGGGCGGTGGTGGCTATGGATCCGAAAACCGGCGGCATTCTCGCGCTGGTCTCCACACCCGGTTATGACACCAACCTGTTCGTCAACGGTATTAGCAGCAAGAACTACAGCGCGTTGCGCGACTCACCTGACGTCCCGCTGTTCAATCGCGCCGTGCAGGGACAATATCCCCCGGGGTCTACGATCAAGCCCATGATGGGCATGGCCGGACTGGAGTCAGGGCTGGTGACGCCCGAGACCACAGTGCCCGATCCTGGCTGGTATAGCCTGCCCGGTGATCGGCATCGCTACCGCGACTGGATTCTGCGGATTCGCGGCACCGGCCATGCGCCGGAGGTCGATCTGAAGATGGCGATCGCGGAGTCCTGCGACACGTATTTCTATGACCTGGGGCGCAGGCTCACCATCGATACCATGTACGAGTACCTGGCGCCTTATGGGTTGGGCGATCGTACCGGTGTTGATACCACCAATGAGCGCAAGGGCGTGTTGCCGTCTCGGCGCTGGAAACGCGATGCGCTCGGCCAGCCGTGGTATCCGGGTGAGACCATTAGTGCCAGTATTGGCCAGGGTTACATGCTGGCCACACCGATGCAGCTGGCAGTGGCCACGGCCGTGGTGGCCAGTAAGGGCGAGCGCCGTATTCCCCGCTTCCTGCAGTCGATTAACGGCGAGCCTCAGGCGGCCACGGAACTTGCGCCCATGCAGGCCAGCGAGGACAACTGGGCGGTGGTATACGACGGCATGCTCGAGGTGGTGCATGGCAAGAAGGGCACTGCCAAGGCCCTCGCCGAGGGTATTCGCTACAAGATGGCCGGCAAGACCGGCACAGCACAGGTGATCGGGATCGCCCAGGGCGCCGTGTACAACGAAGATGAAGTGGATGAGCGGCATCGCCATCATGGCCTGTTCATAGCCTTTGCGCCCGCCGAAGCGCCGACCATTGCCGTGGCGATTATTGTCGAGAACGGCGGCGGCAGCTCCGCCGCCTCGCCGATTGCCCGCAAGGTGATTGATACCTGGCTGTTTGGCAGCACTGATTTCGAGGACCCGGCTTGATGGGCGATTACGTCCGCCAGATGCCCCACCACGGCAGCGCCGATCTCGCTCGCCGGCCCAGCGCCTTTGCCCGCTTTCATATCGATCTGCCGCTGTTGGTGCTGCTGCTGATTCTGACTGGCTACGGGCTGTTCGTGCTTTACAGCGCCTCAGGGCAGAGCATGGGGGCGGTGATTCGCCAGGGCCGCTATTTTGCGGTGGCCTATGTCATCATGATTGTCGGCGCGCAGTTCAGCCTGCAGCGCTACACGCGTTGGGCGCCCTGGCTGTATCTCGGCGGTGTGGCCATGTTGGTGGGGGTGATGTTTTTCGGGGTGGGCGCCAAAGGGGCGCAGCGCTGGCTGCAGATTGGCGGCTTCCGCTTTCAGCCCTCGGAGGTGATGAAGCTGGTGGTGCCGATGGCGGTGGCCTGGTACCTGGCTGATCGCCCGCTGTCGCCGCGCTTCAGGGATATTCTGGTGGCGCTGGTGCTGGTGGCCATCCCGTTCCTGTTAATCCTGCAGCAGCCGGATCTGGGGACCTCTTTACTGATTGCCTCGTCGGGTCTGTTCGTATTGTTCGTCGCCGGGATTGGCTGGCGTTATATTCTCGGGGCGGTGGTGCTTGCCCTGGCGTCAGCCTGGCCCGCCTGGATGTTTGTGCTCAAAGATTACCAGAAACAGCGCATTCTCACGCTGCTGAACCCGGAGAGCGACAAGCTCGGAGCCGGCTGGAATATTATTCAGTCCAAAACCGCCATTGGCTCCGGTGGCTGGACCGGCAAGGGCTGGCTCGAAGGCACTCAGTCGCAACTCGATTTCCTGCCCGAGAGTCACACCGACTTTATTATCGCTGTGCTGGCCGAAGAGCACGGCCTTCGCGGTGTCGCCGTGCTGCTGGCGATTTACGTACTGATTTTGTTGCGCGGTTTCTGGATTGGGGTGAATGCCCAGACCAGTTTCGGCCGGATGATGGCGGGCAGCCTGACCCTGACCTTCTTTGTATACATCTTTGTCAACATGGGCATGGTGGCTGGGTTGCTGCCGGTAGTGGGGGTGCCGTTGCCTCTGGTGAGTGCGGGAGGCACCTCGGTAGTTACCCTGATGGCCGGTTTCGGTATCCTGATGGCGGTGAGTACCGAACGAAAACTGGTGATCCGCTAGCCCGCGTACTAATAAGTGAGAACATGATTATGCATACCCTCCTGAAAAGCGCCCTGGCGGCGGCCCTAATGGTTGCGCCGCTCGCGTTGGCACAACCCCATTACGGTGACAATCCCGCAGCCCTGGCGGTCATTGATCAGCTGGTCGAAGAGGAGGGGTTTGATCGCGACGCCCTGGTGGCGATTATGAGTGACGCCGAGCGCCAGGAGAGCATTATCAATGCCATGAACCGGCCGGCAGAGAAGACCAAAGCCTGGCACGAGTACCGCAAGATATTCCTCAATGATCAGCGTATTCGCGACGGCCAGCAGTTTTACCGCGACAATCGCGAGGCCCTGAAACGCGCCGAGGCGGAGACCGGCGTACCTGCTGAAATCATCGTCGCCATCATCGGCGTGGAAACCCTTTACGGGAAAATTCGCGGCAGCTACCGGGTTATCGATGCATTGTCGACGCTGGCATTTGACTACCCCAGGCGCTCGGAGTTTTTCACCAGTGAGCTCAAGCACTACCTGATTCTGACCCGCGACCAGGGCATGGATCCGCTGACCCCGGTCGGCTCATACGCCGGCGCCATGGGCTATGGTCAATTCATGCCCAGCAGCTATCGCAACTACGCCATCGACTTCGATGGCGACGGCAAGGCAGATATCTGGGAAAACAAAACCGATGCCATCGGTTCTGTGGCTAATTATTTCGTGGAGCACGGATGGCAGCCGGGCGAGAAGGTGGTGTTGTCTGCCGAACCTCCGGCCGAAGTGCCCGAAGAGATGCTTAGCCGGGGCCGCAAGCTCAAACCGCGCTACACGCTCTCAGAGTTTGCCGCGGCGGGCTTTGAGTTCAAACCCCAGAACGATGACAAGGCCATGGCGATTGCCATTGAATTCGAGCAGCCGGCCAGCCTCGAGTACTGGTTGGGCCTGGAGAACTTCTACGTGATTACGCGCTACAACCACAGTGCGATGTACGCTATGGCGGTGTATCAGCTGAGCATGGCCATAGGCTCGGGCATGCGCGAATGAAGCTGGTCCCACTCGCTGCGGCGTTGATGACCGCAGCTTTACTTCAGGCCTGCTCGGGCAATGACTCACGTACGACATATGGGCCCAGCGCCAGCGACCGCTATCAGGCCGCGCGCTACAGCCAGCAGCAGGATGCGGCGCCGCTTCGACATATCGGTCCCGACGATGTCCAGGATGCGGTCCCTCGCGCAGACCCGATTCTGGCTGCCGGTAACAAGAGCCCTTACACCGTCAATGGCGTCACCTATAGGATTATGGAGGACTATCAGGGCTACCGGGAGAGGGGCACGGCGTCCTGGTACGGCAGTAAGTTCCATGGCCACAAGACATCCAATGGTGAAATTTTCGACCTCTACGCCCCCACGGCGGCGCACAAAACCCTACCATTGCCGAGCTATGCGCGAGTCACCAATCTGAATAACGGGCGTAGTGTCGTCGTCAGGGTAAACGACCGAGGCCCCTTCCACGGTGATCGGCTGATCGACCTGTCCTATGCCGCCGCAGTCAAGCTCGGCTATATGGAGCAGGGTACAGCTCCCGTGGAAGTTGAAGTTGTCAGTGTTACCGGCACCGATGATCATCGCGGCGCCCCTGGCACCCACTATCGCTTCCTGCAGATGGGGGCCTTTGGCGCCGAGGCCTCTGCGCGGCAATTACAGAGCGAACTGCAGGGGTTTGTTCAGGCGCCGGTGTTTATCGCCCCGGTGGAAGCCGGTGGTAGAACACTGTACCGGGTGCGGATCGGGCCGGTCGAGAGTAGTGCTGATCTGGCCCTGGTGCAGCAACAGCTGCGTGATGGCGGCTACGCCGAAGGCCAGCCGCTGCCCTGAGGGCCCGCTTTCTTCCGCTGGCCCGACGCATGCGTTACCATGCCCGCATAGCAACACTCATTCCCACGGTTCAATCACTATGATGCGACTTTCTCAGGTCCTGTTTCTCGCTTTTTTCAGTTTTGCTGCGCAGGCCGCCACGATTATCCCGGCCCCGCCGCAAATTGCCGCCAAGGCCTGGCTGCTCGTCGATGCCGATAGTGGTGAGGTGCTGGCCGAGCACAATGCTGACCTGCCACTGCCCCCGGCCAGCCTGACCAAGATGATGACCAGCTATGTGCTCGCTGCTGAAATCGCCGAGGGTAATGTCGCAGAGACCGATATGGTGGCGATCAGTGAAAACGCGTGGTCACAAAACCCGCGCTTCGCCGGTTCCTCGCTGATGTGGATCGAGCCAGGCAAGGACGTGTCCATCGGCGACCTGCAACGCGGCATTATCATTTCCAGCGGCAACGACTCCACGGTGGCGGTCGCCGAGCACCTGGCCGGCAGCGAGGAAGTGTTCGCCCAGATGATGAACAGCCACGCTGAAAAGCTGGGTATGGTCGACACCTTCTATGTGAATACGCACGGTCTGCCGCATCCGGAGCACCTGACCACGGCGCGCGACCTGGCCACCCTGGCCAACGCGATGATCAAGGAGTATCCCGAGCAGTATGCGATCTACAAAGAGCGCGAGTTCACCTACAACGACATCAAGCAGTACAACCGCAATTCGCTGCTGGGAGAGGATCCCACCGTTGACGGTATGAAAACCGGCTACACCAAGGAAGCAGGGTACTGCCTGGTGGCGTCCGCCGAGCGACGCGGTATGCGCCTTATTTCTGTGGTGATGGGTGCTTCCAGCCCGCGTTCACGTAAGAACGAAACCCGCTCTTTGCTCAACTATGGCTTCCGCTTCTTTGAGACCACCACACTGTTCGAATCCGGGCAGGAACTCGACCAGCCGCGTATCTGGAAGGGCCAGGAAGACTATGTCCCGGTCGGTATTCTCGATGAGGCGGTGGTGACCTTGCCGCGCGGTAAGAAAAAGCACCTGGTGAGCGATGTCCAGATCAATGAGGATCTTGAAGCGCCCTTGGCCATTGGCGACGAGGTCGGTACCGTGATCATGACGCTTGACGGCGAGACGGTGTATACCGGTCCGGTAGTGGCTCTGCAGGCAGTTGAACCAGGCGGTTTATTTGCGCGTATCTGGGATATGATCCTGATGTGGATTGCCGGCCTGTTCAAGGTGTAGTGATGACCGATCAAGAACCCCCCAAGATAGAATTTCCCTGCGAATATCCCATCAAGGTGTTGGGCCGCAGCTCAGAGCAATTCCGAGGTGTCATCCTGGAAGTCTTTGAGCGACATGCGCCCGGCTTCGATGAGGCCGCCATTACCGTCAAGGACAGTGCCAAGGGTACGTTCACCTCGATGACGATAACGATTACCGCCACGGGTAAGGACCAGCTGACCGCGCTACACGAGGATCTGATGGCCACTGGCCACGTGCAGATGGTTATCTGATGGAGATTGTCAGCCGCGAGCTGGGCCTCGCGGACTACCAGACCGTGCTCGACGATATGCGAGCCTTCACTGACGGGCGCGACGCAACGACCCCCGACGAACTGTGGTTGCTGCAGCATCCCCGGGTCTTTACCCAGGGGCAGGCAGGCAAGGCTGAGCACTTATTGGCCCCGGGCGATATTCCGGTCATTCAGGTAGACCGTGGTGGTCAGGTTACCTATCACGGTCCGGGTCAGTGGGTGGTGTATCTGCTCATAGATCTCAAGCGTCGCGGTATGGGTGTGCGCGAGCTGGTGACCCTGATCGAGAATGCTATCGTCGAAGTGCTCGCCGAGTTTGATATCGATGCAGCGGCCGATCCCAAGGCGCCGGGCGTTTATGTCGATGGCAACAAGATTGCGTCGCTGGGCCTGCGGGTCCGCAAAGGTAGGTCCTATCACGGGCTGTCGTTGAACGTGGACATGGACCTGGAACCCTTCCAGCGTATCAACCCCTGCGGCTACGAAGGTTTGCAGGTGACTTCGATGGCGAAGCAGCTGCCCGATTGGATCCCCGACGCTGATCTGGTTGGCAGGCGCCTTATTGAGCGTCTCAAGCAGTTACTGACGGCTGCCTAGTTATCCCTGCAAAATTTGCTGCTGCGTCGCCAGAGACGCAAGCCGTGCGTTGTTCCAAGCGTGCTCGTAGCTGATTCGCAGACAGTGCCTCAACTGACCTGACGCGGAAAAGAACGGCCCCTTACTGACCGTTTTGCCGTATGACTAGCGCCTGGTTAACCCCCGCCTAACGTCTAACCGGGCGCTTCTGCAGCTTGCGCTGTAGTGTGCGTCGATGCATGCCCAGCGCCCGCGCGGTTGCTGAGACATTGCCATCATTGTCATTGAGGACACGCTGAATATGTTCCCACTCGAGGCGGTCAACAGAGATGGGGTCACTGGGTACCGTGACTTCCGCTTGGGCCTGGGTCTCACCGAAGGCCGCCAGTATCTCGTCGATGGTTGCAGGCTTGCACAGGTAGTTCTTGGCTCCCAGCTTGGTAGCCTCTACCGCGGTGGCAATACTGGAATACCCGGTGAGAACCACCAGTTTTGCCGACGCAGCTGCGGCTAGCAGCTCCGGTAATACGACCAACCCTGAAACCTCCGGCATGTTGAGGTCGAGCAGGATGTGGCTGGGCTGGAAAGTTTCAGCTTCGCGCTTGGCTTCGGCGCCGTTAGAGCAGCTGTGTACCTGAAAGCCCCGGCGCTCGAAACCGCGGGTCATCACTGCGGTAAAGGTGGGATCGTCATCGACCAGTAGTATCTTGTTACTCACGGCCGGCCTCCAGCAGGGGCAGGGTCAGTGTGGCGATGGCGCCAGTATCCTCGGCGTTGCGCAGCTCCACCCGGCCACCGTATCGCTCCACAGTGGCATGACTGAGGAGCAGACCAATGCCCAGGCCATTGCGGCTGGTGCGAATAATAGGCTTGCCAATGTCCTTCAGCAGATCAGGGCTAATACCCTCGCCCCAGTCGCGTACTTCGATGCTGGCGTTGCTGGCGTCCCAGCTGAGTGAGACCTCGACACGTTCAGATTCCGCATCGGCCGCATTGTTGAGCAGGTTTTCAAAGGCCTGAGCAAGCGTGGGGTCAAAAGGAATTTGCGGTGCCTTGCCGGCGACCAAGGTGCGCGTCTGGTATTGAATGTTGGGTCTGCGTACCGCCCAGCGGTCCACGCTGTGGGCAACGAATGCATCGACCGGCAGCGGCTGGCTCTGGGTGGTGGTTTTCAGTTCAGCAGTGCGGGTCAGGTCAGTTAAGGTGTTGCGGCACAGTTGTAGCTGCGCTTGTAACAGTTCGCAGTCCTCGCGTGCCTGCCCTGACAGCTCATCGTCCGCGAGCATTTCATCCAGTAGCACCGTCATGGTCGACATTGGCGTGCCCAGCTCGTGGGCAGTGCCGGCGGCCAGGCTGGCCACGGCCATAATCTGGTCGTTGCGCAGTTGGTCTTCGCGTTGTGCGACGGCACGCGCTTCCTGCTGCCGCAGTTGGGCGGCCATTCGCACCACAAAATAGGTGATCAGTCCGGCGCTGAAAAGGAAGTTAAACCACATGCCGAGAATATGGACATTGGCGTTGCTGTCGTGACCCATGTGGGCGTGCGGGGTAAATAACGGGAATGGCCGGTAGTAGTAAAGCAACAGGCTGTAAGCTGCCAGTGAGGCTACCGCTACCAGCCAGGTGTGACGCCAGGGCAGTACGGCGGCGGAGATCACCAGCGGCACAATGTAGTAGGAAATAAAGGGGTTGTTGGCGCCGCCGGTGAAATACATGAGTACCGTCCAGGCGCCTACGTCGATGAGTAACTGCGCCAGGAATTCACCGTCCGACACCGGCCAGGCCTGGTGGCTGCGCCAGAATGTGGCCATGGTAAACAGGCCCAGCACGGCGAGGCTGGCAGTCATGCCCCACAAATCCTCGGTGGTGCGACTGCTGTAAAGCACATAGCAAAGCACCCCGATCTGCCCCAGCAGTGCAATGCTGCGGATGATCAGAAGGCTGCGCAGATTTTCCAGCGAGGGGCTGGCCGGCTTGGCGACTATCGTGTTCACGTCGGCATTATACGCCGGTGTTCAGGTTGTGGGCAGCGACCGAGTGTCGCATATTCCTGCAGCCACGTAGGCCTGATCTCAGTCCTATTGTCCCTTGGTCATCGTATGCTGGTAGTTTTTGGGCGGCGGTGTCCAGCCGCGCTCGCTGCGGCTCAGGCCACCATCGCGGTCTGGTCCGCTGGTTAGGAGACCAGAAAGATAGCCCAAAAAGGCCCGTCGTGGGTGCTAACGAGCCCCTGTCGCGATTCAGGCCGGGAATATTTCCCCAGCAATACACGCTGCTTCGGTACTCTCGCCGAAGCGGCTGATTTGTTTTTGCTGGTCGCGCGATGTGCTGCTGCGTTCGACGGTCCAGGCTTGCTGCACCAGGGCCTGTGCGGACGCCTGTTCGGCGGCGGTGTCAAATTGGTAGCGCACGCTTTCCATCTGGCTTTCGATAGGCTTGTCCATCTGGCGGATAAACATGACCTGTTCAGCGTAGCTGGAGATGCTTGCGCAGTATCCGGCACGATCAGTTGCACTAGCAGCGGCTGCGCCACTGGCGAGGGAACAAACAACGAATAATGCAGGGAAAGTCTTCATGATACTTCCTCCGTGTTATGTGTTATTTGCCTAAAATTTAGCCTATTCGCTCTGTGCTTGCCAAAGCCAGAGCGTGACCAGGTTGGCAAAAAAATAACTATAGCGGCTTTTTTGCGCCCTTTTTGGTGATTTTTGAGCGGCTCAGAGTGCGCTCAGGGGAAGATTTTGCCCTTGAGGCAGTATTCTTCAGCATTGTCGCGGAAGCGATTGGTCTGGATTTGCTGGCGTCGCGGCGTGCTCGCCTGTTTCTTTTTCCACGCGGATTCAACCAGTGCATTTGCGGCCTCGCGCTCGGCATCGGTGGTGAAGTACAAACGAATATTATTGATCTGGCTTCCGGGGGGTAGGCCTGCCTGGCGGTTTTGCATGGCCCGCTCAGCGAAGTTGGCGATATTACTGCAGTACGAATTTCGGTCTATTGGTGCATCTTGCGCCTGGCTCGCGATAGCGAACAACGCCAGCACAATGGGGGAATACCTCATTTTCTCCTCCATGATGAATAGCCTGTCAATATCCCACAAAGCGTCCCGGCGTGCCATTCGGCTGGTCCGACTTGTTGACTATTCACGGCCAGATAGTGGTTAAAGCAGCAAATTCGGTTAAAATCCGCGCTTTTCCCCCGGATACCCTCATGTCAGATCTCGGCAAAGACATCGCCGCCCGTCGTACCTTCGCGATTATCTCGCACCCGGACGCCGGTAAAACCACCATTACCGAAAAGCTGCTGCTGTGGGGCAGTGCTATTCAGGTGGCCGGTAGTGTGAAAGGCAAGAAAGGGCCCCACGCTACCTCTGACTGGATGAGCATGGAGCAGGAACGGGGCATCTCAGTGACGTCCTCGGTAATGCAGTTTCCGTATAACGAACGCACCGTCAATCTGCTGGATACGCCGGGACACGAGGATTTCTCGGAAGATACTTACCGTACCCTCACCGCTGTGGATTCAGCGCTCATGGTGATTGACGGCGCCAAGGGTGTGGAGGATCGCACTATTAAGCTGATGAACGTGTGCCGCCTTCGCGACACGCCGATCTTCAGTTTTGTGAACAAGATGGACCGTGATATCCGCGATCCCATCGAGCTGCTCGATGAAATCGAAGAGGTGCTTGCTATTCAGGGCGCGCCGATCAACTGGCCCATCGGTATGGGGAGCTTCTTCAAAGGTGTTTACAACCTTTATACCGATACGATTCATTGCTTTCAGCAGGGGCAGGGCGCCGTGCTTCACGACGACGTGCAGATCAAGGGCCTGGATAGTGACGAGGCGCGGGCGCTGCTCGAAGATGAGTACGATGACTTTGTCGAAGAGATTGAACTGGTCCGCGGCGCCAGCCATGAGTTCGACCTTGAGGCATTTCTCGCGGGCAAATTAAGCCCGGTCTTTTTCGGTACGGCCCTGGGGAACTTCGGCGTGCGCGAGCTGCTTAATGACTTTGTTGAGTGGGCACCAGAACCGCTGGGTCGTGAAACGACCTCGCGCAATGTGCCTGCCACCGAGGAAAAATTCTCCGGCTTCGTATTTAAAATCCAGGCGAATATGGATCCCAGGCATCGCGATCGTATCGCGTTCATGCGCGTGTGTTCCGGTCGCTACAGCAAGGGTATGAAAATGCGTCACGTGCGGATTGGCAAGGATGTCAAAATTGCCGACGCTGTTACGTTCAAGGCCGGCGAGCGTGTATTGGTTGAGCAAGCGGTATCCGGCGATATTATCGGCTTGCACAATCACGGCACTATCCAGATCGGCGACACCTTCACTGCGGGTGAAGATTTGCAGTTCACCGGGATTCCGCATTTCGCACCGGAGCTGTTTCGTCGTATCCGCCTGGCGGACCCGATGAAGTCCAAGCAGTTGCAGAAGGGTTTGCAGCAGCTCTCCGAAGAGGGGTCAACCCAGGTGTTTGCACCGATTAGTTCAACCGACCTGATTGTCGGCGCGGTCGGTCAGCTGCAGTTCGATGTGGTGGCTTACCGCCTCAAGGACGAGTACAAGGTTGAGGCCATTTACGAGCCAGTGAATGTCTACACAGCTCGCTGGATTAGCTGCGATGATCCGCGCAAACTGGAAGACTTTCGAAAGAAGGCAGCCGAGCACTTGTCGGTGGACGGCGGTGGCCACCTCACGTACCTAGCACCGACCCGGGTGAATCTGTCACTCATGGAAGAGCGTTGGCCTGATCTGGATTTCCGCGCGACGCGCGAACACTAGCCTATAGCGGCTGCCATTTGCCGGGGGCATTGGCTGTCACGACCGCGCGACGTGGAGCGGGGTAGCCTTCGATCGATTTGCTGGGGTCTTCCGGATCCAGGAAATTGGCCAGCGAGTGGAAGGTCATCCAGTCGGTACTGCGCTGCTCATCGGTACTGGTGTTACTCACATCAATGACCTGCGGGTTGACAAAACCCACTTTGCGCAGCCAGCCCTCGAGGGTGGCACAGCTGGGTAGAAACCACACATTGCCCATGCGTGCGTAACGCCCCTCAGGTACCAGCACTTCTCCTGCTTCGCCCTCGATGACCAGGGTTTCCAGCACCAGCTCGCCGCCGGGACGCAGACAATCACGCAGTTCCATCAGGTGGTCCATGGGGGAGCGCCGGTGATAAAGCACACCCATGGAGAAGACGGTGTCAAAGGCCTTGAGTGCCGCGGGCACATCTTCGATGCCCGCCGGAACTACCCAAACGTGATCCTGCAGCAGATATTTCTGCAGGGCCCAGAACTGCACAATGAACAGCGGCGTCGGATCGATGCCAATCACCTCGCGCGCGCCCGCACCCGCCATCCGCCAGCAGTGATAGCCGCTACCGCAGCCCACATCGAGGACACGGCGCCCTGTCAGCGGCGCGATGCTTTCTGCCAGGCGCTCCCATTTCCAGTCCGAGCGCCACTCGGTGTCAATGTGCACGTCGAACAGTTCAAAGGGGCCCTTGCGCCAGGGGTGCAGGCCCATCAGCGTTTGTCGTAGTTGGTCGTGGGCCTCTACAGAGAGCGTTTCAGTTCCTGCCGCCCCCACTCGCGACGTGTTTAGCGTCCGCTCCCCGACCTCAAGGTTTGGCAATGCCGCGAGTGCTTCCAGCCAGCGAGCCAGGTCGCCGTAGCGTTGATGAGAAAGACCTTTTGCTAATTGTTCAGGCAGGCGCTCTGCCCAGGCATTCATCTCCGTGCCCTGCCAGCGCTCAATCAGCGGCTGATAGTTCATGCTTTGAGAGCAACCAGAGAAGCGAAGTTAAAACACTGGAACCACACATCGCATGAGCTGAAGCCTGCGTCAGCGATACGTTGCTTGTGCCGCGCCAGGGTCTCAGGCAGCAGTACATTCTCCAGCGCCGCCCGTTTGCCGGCGATCTCCATATCGCTGTAACCATTGGCGCGCTTGAACTCGTGATGCAGCTCGATATTCAGTTCATCCAGATGCGGGTCTTCAAACGTAACTTTCTCCGACAGTACCATGACGCCGCCGGGGCGCAGGCCCTCGAAAATGCGCTCGATAACGGCGTCGCGCTCGGCCACGGGAATAAACTGTAAGGTGAAGTTCAGTACCACCACGGAGGCTTCCTCAATGGCAATGTCCTGCAGCTTCGCGCACACCAGATCAACCGGCGTGTCGTGAGTGTCCGTGTCGATAATGCTGCGGCAGCGCTCGAGCATGGCGGCGGAGTTGTCCACCCCGACGAGACGGCAGTCGGCAACCTGCAGGTTCTGGCGCATGGCGAGTGTGGAAGCGCCCAGTGAGCAGCCCAGATCGTAGAGCCGTGAGCCCTCTGCGGCGTACCGTTGGGCGAGCAGGCCCGTCATGGCCACGATGGTGGTGTAGCCCGGGACAGAGCGTTTGATCATGTCCGGGAAGACCTTGGCGACATTGTCGTCAAAGCGAAACAGACCTGCCTCCTTGAGCGGGTCTGCTGCGGCGTAAATGTTGTCCCTGGTGTCGGTCACGGTGCTCCTGCGCGGCCCCTGGGGGCCCGTTTGAAAGGCCGCGATTCTAGCATAGTTATTTAAACCGGTGCGGGTGGCATGGCCTATCCTCGCGAACCTTAAGAAGCCACAATTGCATCAATAAAAAACAATAGCTCGCAGGACCTTACGCATGCCTTTGAACGCACTCCAAGACCCGGTCGATCTCTCCCCACCCAAGCTCCGTCACACCGTCAGTGAATTGGGACGGGTATTTCTCGAGGCCAGCACCAGTTTGTGCATGGCGCCGCTCATGCGTTCGTTGCCCAAAGGCGATGGCCATACGGTCATGACAATTCCCGGTTTTATGGGGGCGGACGGCTCGACAGCTATGTTGCGGCGCTTTCTAAAAGGCCGTGGCTACCGCGCGGTGTCATGGGGCCTGGGGCGAAATGCCTCTGAGGCCAGTGCCGATACGCTCGAGGAGTTCATGGAACACCGTGCTGTCACTGAAGCGGAAATTGCCCGCCGTATTGGTCGCGAGTATCGGGCCAGCGGCCGCAAGTTAACGCTCGTGGGATGGAGCCTGGGCGGCTTGTATGCCGTGGCGCTGGCCCACCGTTATCCGCAGTGGATACGTCAGGTGATTACGCTGGGAACGCCCTATGGTGACCCGCGCGGCACCGCTATTTATAAGATCATGAGCCGCCTCAATGGCACCGAGGGCCATGTTGCCGAGGAATCACTCAGGGCCTGGGTCGACTCTACCTATTGCGGTGAACTGGAAGTGCCGGTGCTGGCGCTGTTTAGCGAAACGGATGGCGTTGTCGGCACAGGTATTGCGCGCTGCGAGGCGGATCCCCGCTTTGTGACAAATCTGGCGGTGGCCGCAAGTCACGTCGGTTTTCCCTTTAATCCGGTGGTGTTTGCCGTGATTGCCAATCATATGGTGATCAAGGATCGCCGCTGGCGATCCTGTGGCGACGCGCGCTGGGCGCCGCTGGTGCGCGCTGTTTAGTCAGTATTGGACGGGGCAGTAGTTGTAATGTTGACAGCGCTTACTGGAGGGTGCTTTAAGGCGCGGCAGGGCTGCCGCGCGTTTCGTGAGTGATTCTCCGCCTAGTTGGCGCTGCGGATCAGGTGTGACTCTTCGAGGTTAAGCTGGCCGTGGGCGCGAGCGCGGGGAGTAAACCCGGCGAACTGGGTTGTATGTTCATCGCGCTTGAACGCCTGGCGCGGACGGGCAAATTTAATCGCCGCCATAAATTCCACCAGGCTCACTTTGCCGTCATCAATTCTTTTCATTGTTCACTCTTAAATCGAAAGCTGTTCTATGGCCTTTCTACGACTCCAGTGTATGCCAGCGGCTCCCCTGCAGTGGCGTAAAAATTACCGGGAAATTGTGTGAAAAAAGCCCGGCAGGGCTATAATCTCCGGCCCTGACAAATCGCCAGATTGGATCCATGAAACCAGAAAATTACCCTGCCGAACCCGCGCATGTGTGGGAGCATTTTTATCAGTTCACCCAGACTCCCCGTCCCTCCAGGAAAGAACAGGCTGTACGGCAGTATGTGCTTGATCAGGCAGAGCAGGGTGGCCACAGCTGGAAGATGGATGCCGAAGGCAATGTAGTGGTGTCCGTAGCCGCCAGCCCGGGCCGTGAAGATCGGCCCACGGTAATTATTCAGAACCACCTGGATATGGTCACAGTGAAGACCTCCGACAAGGCGCACGATTTTGACACTGACCCTCTCACGCTGCAGGTAGAGGAAGGTTGGTTGAGTGCGGATCGCACCACGCTCGGTGCCGACAATGGCCTGGGGGCCGCGGCGGCGCTGGCGGTCATGACCGATCCGTCGGTGGAGCATCCACCCCTGGAGCTGCTGTTCACCGTGGATGAAGAGACCGGTCTGGGCGGCGCACTGAACCTGGATGCCTCGCTGCTAAGCGGTACCGTGATGCTGAATCTGGATACGGAAGACTGGAACGAACTCTACATCGGCTGTGCCGGTGGTGGCGGTTGGCAGTTTGCGCGCAGCTTCTCGAACGATGCCGTCGCCAATGGCGAGGGCTGGGCCCTCACATTGCGCGGCCTGGCCGGTGGCCACTCTGGTGTGCAGATTCACGAGCAGTTGGGCAATGCCATTAAACTCGCCGCGGAGTATCTGCGCGAAGTGCCCGGCTTGCGTCTGGCGATGATTGATATTGGCGTGGCCCACAATGTGATTCCGCGCGAAGGCAATATCAGCTTTGTCTGCCCGCCCGGGCAGGAAGCATTGCTGCAAGAGCGCCTGCAAACCTGTGTGGCGCGCTGGAACAGCTATTTGCCGGCGGTTGATCATGGCATTGAGGCGACGCTGGCGCCGGCTGCCATCGACAGTGCCCTGGATGAGGTGGACACCTTGCAGCTGCTTGACCTGGTCAGCGCCTGGCCTCACGGCGCGCAGTCCTACAGCCTGACTCAGCCCGCGGACCTGGTCGATCTCAGTATCAATCTGGCCATTCTGCGCCTGGGTGACGGTGAGCTCTTCCTGGAATCGAGTTACCGTTTCTTTAACGAAGAGCAGTCAGTGCCCTTGCAGCAAGCGGTGCTGGCACTGGCTCGCGCCTTTGATCTGGAGGTCACTCCCGATGTCGGTTATCCCGGCTGGCAACCAGATTTCGAATCACCTCTGCTGGCTCGGGGTATTGCCCTGCATGAGAAGCTGTTTGATGTCACACCTGAAGTGAAAGCGATACACGCCGGGCTGGAGTGCGGTATTCTTAAGGGTAAGAAACCCGATGTCGACATTCTGTCCTTCGGTCCCACCATTCGTGGTGCCCACTCGCCCAGCGAGCGTCTCGACATTGCTACCGTGACGCCTTTCTGGCAGTACTTGAAAGCCCTGCTGGCTGATATTTGAATGAAAGGAACCAACCATGCTGGATAAACTGGAACGTCTTCCACCCGATCCCATTCTCGGCCTCGCCGCTGCGGCCCGAGAGGACAGTCATCCCAATAAAGTGGACCTGACTGTTGGGGTCTACAAGGATGAGCACGGATTGTGTCCGGTCTTTGAAGCCGTGACCAAGGCCCAGGAGCTGCTCGCCCAGGAGGAAGTGACCAAGGCGTATATGCCGCCTGCCGGCAGTGAAGATTTCAATGCGGGTATGCAGCGTTTGCTATTGGGTGCAGGGCATCCAGCCCTGGCCGGTGGTCGGGTCTCCAGTGTCCAGGCCCCTGGTGGTTGTGGTGCGCTGCGCATCGGCGCTGAACTGGTGTATGCCGCCAACCCGAGTGCCAAAGTATGGGTGAGCGACCCTACCTGGCCGGTGCACATCCCGCTGCTCGGTAGTGTGGGGTTGGAGTTTGCGAACTACCGTTACTACGATCCCGCCACCCACGGTGTGAATTTCGACGCGATGGTTGAAGACTTGCAACAGGCAGCGGCGGGCGATGTGGTATTGCTGCATGGCTGTTGTCACAACCCCTGTGGCGCCGACCTTACGCTGGAGCAGTGGGGCGTCATTGCCGACATGGCCGAAGCGCAGGGCTTCCTGCCTTATGTTGACATAGCCTATCAGGGGCTGGGCGATGGCCTCGACCAGGATGCTGCCGGCTTGCGCCTTTTGGCGGAGCGTGTGCCCGAGATGATTGTGGCCGCGTCCTGCTCCAAGAACATGGGGCTGTATCGTGAGCGCACCGGAGCCACGATCTTTATCGCCAAAACACCGGAAAGCGCCGAGGCCCTGGTCAGCCAGGCACTGGTGGCGGCGCGGCGCGTCTACTCCATGCCGCCTTCGCATGGCGCCCTTATTGCCGGACGTATTCTCGTTGACCAGAAGCTCGACGCCTTGTGGCGCAGCGAACTGGTCGCCATGTGCGGCCGGATCAACGATCTGCGTAAAGCTATTCGCGACAAGCTTGAAGCGGCGATCCAGCGCGATTTCGCCTTCATTGAAAACGAGAAAGGCATGTTCTCCTTCCTGGGACTCAGCGCAGAGCAGGCCATTCGCCTGCGCGAGGAGCACTCGGTTTACATGCTCAATTCCTCGCGTATCAATATTGCGGGCGTTAACGCGAAGAACATCGACCACTTCGCCAGTGCTGTCGCGGCGGTGCTATAAAGCGCTCATCCAGCCCCGTTCGCGCGGGGCTGTTTTGTCCCGCCTATGATCTCCGTCAACGAGCTTAGCCTGATCGGTCTGGCGGTGAGTAGCTTTGTGGCCACCAATACCGACAACCTGCTGCTTCTCGTGCTGTTGCAGGGTGCCTACCCTGCACAGCGCAAACGTATTGTGCTCGCGTATCTCGCCGCGGTGATACTGGTGATTCTGATGTCGCTGTTGGGCCTGGCCATTGGCCGTGTGCTCGATGCGGGGTTGGTTGGCTACTTTGGGCTGGTGCCGATTGCGCTGGGCCTGCGCATGCTCCACCTGGCTCGCAAGGACGCAGCGAATGGTGTGACCAATAGCCTCCCGGCAACCACTGCCGGCCCCGTGCTGGCGACCCTGACGCTGATGCTGGCCAACAGCAGCGATAGCTTACTGGTGCTGATACCATTACTTGCCGATACCAGTATCGCCGGCGAACTGGTGCTTATCGTGTCTTACCTGGCGTGTGGCATTCTTTGGGCGGGGCTGGCTCTCAAAATTGGCACCCAGCGCGCGCTGGCCGAGGTGGTTGATAAGTGGGGGGCGAAAATTGTGCCCTGGATTTTGATTGGGGTCGGTGTTTATATCCTGCTGGATACGGCCACCGACACCCTGTTGCGCTAACGCTGCTATTCCGCAGCGTTTTCTGAATCAATCGCGGCCTGCACCGCGAGATAGAACGCGTCCCGCTGCTGGCCCACGGTCGGATGGTGCGATGCCCGTGGCCAGTTACTGTTCGACGCCACTACCAGCTTACGCTGCGGGTCGATAAAAATACCCTGGCCAAAAATACCCTGAGCGGCGTAGCTGCCGTCGCTGTAGGTCCACCACTGGTAGCCATAGCCCTTGCTTGAGTAGTAGGTGTCGACTGAGGTGACGGTGGCCTTCTCGATCCAGCCTTCAGGCAGCACAGCGTTGCCATTCACTTTGCCGCTGTCGAGCATGAACATACCAAAGCGGGCATAGTCGCGAGTCGCTGCTTGTATGCAACAGCCGCTGATCTCGTGGCCGGTAAGCCCGAGCAGCCAGGTCGCGTCCTGTTGCATGCCATAGGGTTGCCAGATTTTCTCCGATAGATAATCCGACAGGGTTTTGCCCGTAGCGGAGCTCACGAGTACACCGATCAGGTTGGTCTCTCCCGTCTTATACACCCACTTGCTGCCTGCTGGCGCTTCCCGTGACAGGTTGCGCATGTAACTGACAGTAGCGTCCACGCCAGGCGCCGGCTGGTGATTATTGAACCGGGCCACATCGCTGTCGGGGTCTTCGTAGTCTTCGTTCCATTGCACACCGGAGGTCATGGTCAGCAGTTGCTCGATTGAGACATCGTCGTATACCGAGCCGCGCAGGTCCGGGATGTAGTCAGACACCATGTCGTCGATACTCTTGATATGACCGTCGGCAATCGCCGCGCCTACCAGCGTAGAGGTAAAGGACTTGGCCACCGAGAAGCTGGTCCAGCGACCCTCGGCCGTGAAGTCCAGCCCGTATTTTTCAAAGCGCACCTGGCCGTCATGAATAATGACAATGGCTGCGCTGCGCTGGTCCTGCATGTACTGATCGATGTCTACATCCAGCTCTAGCGGGCGTCCTTCCGGCAGAGCTTTGACGTCGTCACCGGCAGCAATGACATTGGCGCCAGCGAGGAAGGGAAACCAGTCCATGGTGCGGAACGCCCCGTCGCGCTGCTCAATACTCCAGAACAACACGTCCCGGTCGGTGGGCAGGTGCGTGACGAGATGGCGAACGTGTTTGTCTGTGTTAAACAGCGCAACCGTTACCGCGATCACGAGTGCAACAACGATTCCTACAAGCCACTTCAGCATATGTGTTTCGCTCCTCAGTCTTCCAGTTCGGCCCAGCGCTCCATGGCCTGGTCTAATCGTTCTTGTACTTCGGTCATTGCGTCTAGCACTTTCTGCACCTCGACATGGTCCTGTTGATAGAAGTCCGCCGCTGAGGTCTGCGCCTCGAGCGTCGCCTGGCGGGTCTCCAGTTCATCGATCAGGGCGGGCAGGGCGTCCAGCTCGCGTTGCTCCTTGTAGGAGAGCTTCCGCTTCGCTGCGGCCGGTTTCTCAGGTTCAGCCGCGGGCTTAGCCGCTGGCGCGGCGGATTTTTCTTTTGCCTGGCCGAGCTCCAGAAGCTTGCCGCCGCGAGCTTCCCAGTCGCTGTAGCCGCCGGCTTGTTCGTTGACGACGCCATCGCCTTCGAGTACGAACAGGCTGGTCACGACATTGTCCATGAATTCGCGGTCGTGGCTGACCAGCAACACAGTGCCTTCAAAACTTAACAGAATTTCTTCCAGCAGTTCCAGGGTCTCGATGTCGAGGTCGTTGGTGGGTTCGTCGAGCACCAGCAGGTTGGCGGGTTTGCTGAACAGGCGAGCGAGTACAGCGCGGTTCTGTTCGCCCCCTGACAGCGCTTTTACTGGCGTGCGCACCCGGTCAGGTGAAAACAGGAACTCGCCCAGATAGGAAATGGCGTGTTTGCGCTTACCATCGATTTCGATGAAATCGCGGCCGCCACACACGTTGTCGATCAGGTCCTTCTCGGGGTCGAGGTGGCCGCGCAGCTGATCCGAGTAGGCAATTTCCAGTTTGGTGCCCAGCTTGACGGTGCCGCTGTCGGGCGTGAGTTCACCCAGCAGAATTTTTACCAGCGTCGATTTACCGGCGCCGTTGGGGCCGACAATGCCGATGCGGTCCCCGCGCTGCACAATAGTGCTGAAGTCGCGCAACAGGGTCTTGTTGCCGTAGGCCTGGCTGACATGTTGCAGCTCCGCCACGATCTTGCCGGAGCGGCTGGCATCTTCCACCGAGAAGCCGGCGCTGCCCTGGCGCTCGCGGCGCTGGGCCCTTTCATTGCGCATGGCTTTCAGGGCGCGCACGCGACCTTCGTTGCGGGTGCGGCGGGCCTTGATGCCCTGGCGGATCCAGGCTTCTTCCTGGGCGAGTTTCTTATCGAACAGTTCGTTGGCGCGCTCCTCGGCTGCCAGCTCCTGTTCGCGGTGCTTGAGGAAACCGCGGTAATCGCCGCGCCACAGGCTCAGGTGGCCCCGGTCCAGTTCGGCGATGCAGTTCACCACATTCTGCAGGAAGCGACGATCGTGGGTGATGAGGATCAGGCAGCCGCGGTAGTTGCGCAGCTGCTCTTCCAGCCAGGCAATGGCGGGAATGTCCAGGTGGTTGGTGGGCTCATCCAGCAGCAAGATATCAGGCTCACTCACCAGTGCCTGCCCCAGCGCCACACGCCGCCGCCAGCCGCCGGAGAGGTCGCCCATGGTGGCGTCCGCGGGCAGCTGTAACTGGCTGATCGTGGTTTCGACTTTCTGCTGCAGGCTCCAGCCGTCCTTCGCCTCCAGTTCGGTTTGCACCTGAGCAAGGGCATCCATATCGCCTTCCAGCACCAGGTGGTGATAGCGGGCAATGAGTTCGCCGACTTCAGCGAGTCCTGCCGCGACCACGTCGTAGACAGTGAGGTCGTCGGCGGCGGGGAGTTCCTGGTGTAGGCGCGCCATGTTGGTGCCGGGGCGCAGCCAGCGTTCGCCGCTGTCCAGCGGTTGCTCGCCCGCCAGAACTTTCAGCAGTGTGGTTTTGCCGGCGCCGTTGCGCCCGAGCAGGCCGAGCTTGTCGCCGCTGTCGATCGACAGCTCGACGTCGTCCAGCAGAACATGGGTGCCATAGTGCAGGCTGGCATTGGAAAGCGTGAGTAGGGGCATGCTCGAATCCGCGTTGAGAGGACGCGAATTCTACGTTACTCGGGGGGAGAATTGCAGGGGGCATGTGCCCCCTGCGGGAAGGGTGTTACTCGCAGCGCTCGAACAGGGCGGCAATGCCCTGGCCGCCGCCAATGCACATGGTGACCACGGCGTAGCGGGCGCCGGTGCGCTCCAGTTCGTAAACCGCTTTGACGGTCAGCATGGAACCAGTGGCGCCAATGGGGTGACCCAGGCTGATACCAGAGCCATTGGGGTTCACCTTGGCGGGGTCCAGATCCAGTTCCTTCACCACAGACAGGGCCTGGGCGGCAAAGGCTTCGTTGCACTCCCAGATGTCCACGTCTTCGATAGCAACGCCGGTTTTTTCCATCAGCTGGCGAACCGCAGGTGCCGGGCCAATACCCATAATCGCAGGGTCGACCGCCGCTACCGCGTAGCCCACCATTTTTGCCATGGGCTTGAGGCCCTTGGCTTCGGCTTCGCTGCGCTCCATCAGTACCACGGCGGCTGCGCCGTCGTTGAGGCCGGAGGCGTTGCCGGCAGTGACGGAACCGTCGTTTTTGAAGGCCGGACGGAGCTTGGCCATGTCTTCGACCTTGGCGTCATTGCGCACGTGTTCGTCTTTGTCGAACACCACGGTGCCTTTGCGGGTTTTGATTTCAATCGGCAGGATCTGGCTGTCGAAACGGCCTTCTTCCTGGGCCTGCTGGGCGCGACGGTGGCTCTCTGCAGCCAGTTCGTCCTGCTCTTCGCGGCTGACGCTGTACTTGTCGGCCAGATTTTCGGCGGTAATGCCCATGTGGGTGTCACCCATGGGGCAGGTAAGTGCGCCCATCATGGCGTCGACCATCTGACCGTCGCCCATACGTGCACCAAAGCGCGCATTGGGCAGCCAGTAAGGGACGCGGCTCATGGATTCGGCACCGCCGGCGACGGCAGCGTCACAGTCGCCCAGCAGAATCATCTGGGCGGCGGAAATGACTGACTGCAGGCCCGAACCGCACAGACGGTTAACGGTGAGGGCAGGGGTTTCAATAGGTAGGCCGCCTTTTAGGGCCGCGGTGCGACTCATGTACATATCGCGACGGTCGGAGTGGGTCACATTGCCAATCACTACATGACCGATGTCAGTGGGCTCGAGGCCGGAGCGCTTGACCGCCTCCGCGACAACCTGGCCGGCAACTTCGGTAGGGGCCACGTCTTTAAGGCTGCCGCCGAAGTCGGCAATGGCGCTGCGCACGCCGCTCAGTACTACTACTTCTCTATTACTCATGAATCTATCCTGTGTGTTGCGGTGGGTGCGCTGTTACAGCTGCATTTCGGGCACGTTGTCGGGGATTACCAGTTCCCCTTCTGTGAGGGCGGCGATGTCCTCGACGCTCACACCGGGAGCGCGCTCGCGGAGTATAAATTTCCCGTCCTCAATGTCCAGTAGGGCGAGGTCGGTCAGCACGCGCTTGATACAGCCCTTGCCGGTCAGCGGCAGGGTGCATTCCTTGAGCAGTTTGGAATCGCCGTGCTTGGAAGCGTGGGTCATGACCACGATGATGTTGTCGGCGCCGGCCACCAGATCCATGGCGCCACCCATGCCTTTAATCAGTTTGCCGGGAATCATGTAGGAGGCGATATTGCCATGCACATCTACCTCAAATGCGCCGAGTACGGTCAGGTCAACGTGGCCGCCGCGAATCATGGCGAAGGATTCGGCGGAATCGAACAGGGCTGCACCGGTGGCCATGGTCACGGTTTGTTTGCCTGCGTTGATCAGGTCGGCGTCGACCTCGTCCTCGGTGGGGAAGGGGCCCATACCCAGCAGGCCATTCTCTGACTGAAGCATGACATCCATGTCATCGGGGATATAGTTCGCCGCAAGCGTGGGAATGCCAATACCCAGATTGACATAAAAGCCATCTTGAAATTCCTGGGATACACGCTGGGCCAGTTGTTCTCTCGTGAGTGCCATGTCGTCTCTCCTCAGGCGCTGCGCACAGTGCGCTGTTCAATGGTTTTCTCAAAGTTGCCCTTGATCAGGCGATTGACGTAAATGCCCGGCAGGTGGATCTCGTCGGGGTCCAGTTCCCCGGGCTCGACAATTTCCTCGACTTCAACGACGGCTATCTTGCCGGCGGTAATGGCGCCGGGGTTGAAGTTGCGAGCGGTTTTGCGAAACACCAGATTGCCGTAGCGGTCGGCCTTCCAGGCTTTGCCAATGGAGAAATCGCCAACGATGGACTCCTCCAGAATATAGTGACGGCCATCGAACTCGCGCACTTCTTTGCCTTCACCCACGGGGGTGCCGTAACCGGTGGCGGTAAAGAACGCGGGAATACCGGCGCCACCGGCGCGCATTTTTTCCGCCAGCGTGCCCTGGGGTGTGAGTTCCACCTCCAGTTCACCGCTCATCATCTGCTGCTCGAAAAGCGCATTCTCGCCCACGTATGACGACACCATTTTCCGAATCTGGCGGTCTTCCAGCAGGATGCCCAGGCCTTTGCCGTCGACGCCGGCGTTGTTGGAGACCACGGTCAGGCCCTTGGTGCCCTTGCGCTTGATTTCTTTGATCAGGTTTTCCGGGATGCCGCACAGGCCGAAACCACCGGCGATGACCGTCATATTGTCTTCGAGGCCCGCCATCGCTTCTTCATAGCTGCCTACCACTTTGTCGAAACCGGACATGCTGTTCTCCTGATATTGCCCGCCAGTAGAGGGACCGGGCGTTGCCGCCAGGTCGGGATTGCCAAGACTGCAGCACAGCGCTATTTTTAACAAATAGAAAATAATGAACAATTAATAAGTATTGCAAATGAATGTAACCGTTAAGCAGATGCAGGCTTTTGTGGCGGTAGCGCGCTGCCAGAGCTTTGCCGAGGCCTGTGAGCTGGTGCACTTATCGCAGCCCGCCCTGAGCATCGCCATTCGCAAGCTGGAGGATGCGGTAGGCGGCCGCCTGTTCGCACGCTCGACGCGTTCAGTCACGCTGACACCGGAGGGCGAGGCTTTTTATCCGGTAGCCCGGCGGTTGCTGTCTGACTGGGATCAGGCGCTGGATGATGTACACAATCTGTTTGCATTGCGACGTGGCAAGCTGGATGTGGCCGCGATGCCTACCTTCACTTCCAGCCTGCTGCCAGGGTTGTTGAAACGCTTTCATGGCGACTACCCCGATATCAATGTGACGGTGCATGACGTCGTGGCTGAGCAGGTGGTGGATATGGTGCGAGAAGGCAGGGCGGAGCTTGGGGTGACCTTCGATCCCGGCGAGGCCTCTGACCTGGAGTTTCACCCGTTGTTCACCGATCGGCTGGTTGCCGTGTTGCCCCGCGATCACCCTTTGCTGGCGCTGGAGCGCGGCCTACGTTGGCGCGACCTGCAGGATCACAGCTATATCACCCTGCAGCGCCCCTCAAGTGTTCGGCTGTTGATCGATGGCATGCTGCGAGACAAAGGCATTGTGCTTAACCCCGCTTTTGAGGCCCATCAGTTAGTCAGTGTGGGACGTATGGTTACCGAAAACCTGGGTGTGAGTGTGGTGCCCTCGCTGAGTGAATCCCAGATGCTGGAGATGGGCGCCGAGGTCAGGCCGGTCGGCGCACCCGCGGTGACTCGTGAAGTGGGCGTCATTACCCGACGGCGCTACCCGCTGTCGGTGGCTGCCCAGGCAATGTTCGACATCCTGGTTCAATGTGGGGCACCTGAGTCCCCCCGTTAGCCCCTTGCATGGGGTATCATGCTACCTCGAACAAAAATGACCCTAGTTATGTTGTTATCCCAGCAAACCCAATACGACCGCCAGGTAGCTGCCTGGCTGCTACTTTGTGCTGCCGTTATTTTTGGCATGATTCTGCTAGGGGGGGTGACACGGCTCACCAACTCCGGGCTGTCGATGGTAGAGTGGAAACCGCTAATGGGTGTGATTCCGCCGCTGAGTGAGGCCGAGTGGCAGGCAACCTTTGACAAGTATAAGCAGTTTCCCGAGTACCAGAAGGTGAATCGCGGCATGGATCTGGACGGCTTCAAGTTTATTTTTATGTACGAATACCTGCACCGGGTGCTGGGGCGTTTGATTGGGGTTTTGTTTTTCATCCCCATGCTGTTTTTCGCCATTAAAGGGCGAGTGCGTCAGGGCGTTATGCCCAAACTCTGGATACTGTTTGTGCTTGGTGGTTTGCAGGGCCTGCTCGGTTGGTACATGGTGAAGAGTGGTCTGGTGGATAACCCCAGGGTGAGCCAGTACCGCCTGACATCGCATCTTGGGCTTGCCGTGATTATATATTCCTACATGCTTTGGGTGGCCTTTGACCTGTCGTTTCAGGGTAAAAGGGTCGCGGCGCCTGCGGCAGCGGCATGGGCGCGGGCGATACCTGTGCTGGTGTTCCTGATGATCTTATCCGGTGGGCTGGTGGCGGGTATTCGCGCCGGTTTTGCCTACAACACCTGGCCCTTGATGGGTACATCCTTCATTCCACCGTTGCTTTACTCGCTGGATCCCTGGTGGGTATCGGCGTTTGAAGATATCACCACCGTGCAGTTCAACCACCGCATGTTTGCCTATGTGTTGTTTGGCCTGGTACATGTGTATGCCTGGCGCGCGCTGGCGAGCGGCGCAGGCATGGCCGCCGGATTGATGGTCGCTGCATTGTGGTTTCAGGTGGTTCTGGGAATTAGTACTCTGCTACTTCATGTGCCGGTTTGGTTGGCCGCCCTGCATCAGGGCGGCGCGGTGTTGTTGCTCACGACCAGTCTATATACCAGCCATGTTTTGCTCAGGCAGCGGGGCTGACCTACCAGAACTGCAGGCTATTATCGTCTTCGTGCCGGCCGACATTTTGGCGGCGCTCGGATTTGGCATTCGCACCAAACCGCACTGAGTCCCTGCGATCTTCACCCGAGCGTCTTGTTTGATGCCGGCGTTCCTCGCCTACGCATTTCCGTTCCTGCCCATCGCTGCCGCTAAACGGTGCGGACAGGTCCCTGGCTTCAAAAACTGCCTTGTCACCCATGTCAGATAGCCCCATTTTCGTTTTTTTTTGCGGGCTCAGTATAGACCTGCCCTGAGCGCGCATTTCGGACAAATCGCCGGAAAAGTGTGATGCGCGTCACACTTTAAGTGGCGATCAGCCTAAAAAATGTACAGAAAACTGCCTGTAATCGGGCGAAATGTGAATTACAGCGCTTTCAGTCCATAGTTAGAACCCTTCTTCTGGCCTATGCTTTTTCGGCTGGATAACGTGTTTAGTTTCAGTCGGTTATACGCAAGGCCCCCATACGGCCAATAAAAAAATCGCGTAGGCCGGCTGTATCAGAGTGGATATCAAGGAATGAACCACGTGGACGACCCGCTGTTGCAGTGCTTGTTGGCGCTGTGCCGCTACCATGGCAACGCCTCGACGGCGGAAGCCGTGATGGGCGGCCTGCCGGCAGACGCAGGCAAATTGAGCCCTGGCCTCTTTGAGAGAGCAGCCAGTAGGGTAGGGCTTGCCAGTCGTCTGGTGCACCGCTCCCCGGAAGATATTGAGCCGGCCCTGTTGCCAGCAGTATTGCTGCTTAAAAACGAACGCGCCTGCCTGCTCATGGGCTGGAAAAACGACGGTGCCTTCGCGCGCGTTATCTATCCCGAGTTGAACGAGGCCGTGGTCGACGTACCGCGGGAAGAGCTACTTGCCTCGGCGACCAGCACGTTGATTGTGTGTCGTCCGCGGTTCAAGTTTGATCAGCGTGCGCCACGCACAGGGACTTCTGAGCGCGGCCACTGGTTCTGGGACGCCATGCGCGCCAACATGCCTGTTTACCGCGATGTATTGTTGGCCGCCTTTTTTATCAACATGTTCGCCCTGGCGCTGCCGCTGTTTACGATGAATGTCTATGACAGGGTCGTGCCTAACCACGCTGTTGAGACCCTGTGGATGCTGGCGGCGGGGGTGGTCATCGTGATGATTGCCGATATTGTGTTGCGTACCATGCGCGGCTACTTTCTCGATCTCGCCAGTCGGCGTGTCGATATCACATTGTCGGCAACGATTATGGAGAAAGTGTTGGGGATACGGCTCGAGCACCGCCCGGTGTCCGTGGGGTCCTATGCCGTAAATCTGCGCTCGTTCGAGACCCTGCGCGATTTTATCACCTCCGCCTCGGTAACCACGATTATCGACATACCCTTTGCGCTGATTTTTATTGGCGTTATCGCCTGGATTGCCTGGCCGGTGTTAATCCCCATTGTGATTGGCCTGGTGTTGGTACTGGGTTTTGCGCTGTCGGTGCAGGGCAAACTCAAAGAACTCGCCGAGACGACGTATCGCGCCGGCGCCATGCGTAATTCAACCTTGATCGAGTCGCTGGTCGGCCTGGATACGATTAAGGCCATGGGCGCCGAATCCCGCATGCAGCGGCGCTGGGAGGAAACCACCTCGTTCCTGGCGCACGTGGCCGTGCAGTTGCGTCTGTTGTCCTCCTCGACCATGAATGTCAGCCAGTGGGCGCAGCAGATGGTGACGATGTTTGTAATTGTCACCGGGGTTTATCTCATTACCGCCGGTGAGCTGAGCATGGGCGGGCTGATTGCCTGTACGATGCTGTCGGGACGAATCATGGCGCCCTTTGGCCAGACCGCGGGCCTGATTACCCAATACCACAATGCCGAGATTGCCCTGAAAACGCTGGACGAGGTGATGGACCAGCCGGTGGAGCGTCCGCCGGGAGCGCAGTTCCTGTCCCGGGAAATGTTTCACGGCGAAATCGAATTCAAGAATGTGTCGTTTGCCTATCCCGGTGCAGAGCTGGATTCGCTCAGCAACGTGTCGTTCAAGATCAGCCCCGGGGAGCGCGTGGCAATTCTGGGCCGGGTAGGCTCCGGTAAATCGACGCTGCAGAAGCTTGCCATGGGGCTGTACCAGCCCACCGAAGGCGCCATCATGATTGACGGCATTGACCTGCGTCAGCTGGATCCGACCGAGCTGCGTTCACGGGTGGGCTATGTGCCGCAGGACGTGACCCTTTTCTATGGCAGTTTGCGGGACAACCTGACGGTGGCCAATCCGCAAGCCTCCGATGCCGCCATAGTACGCGCAGTGGAGATCGCCAACTTGGCCGATTTTGTGAATCGACATCCGCAGGGTTTTGATATGCAGATCGGTGAGCGCGGTGACTCACTGTCAGGTGGGCAGCGCAAGTCGGTGGCACTGGCGCGCGGTGTCATTAATGAATCGCCGATTCTGTTAATGGACGAACCTACAGGCTCCATGGATCACTCCACCGAAATGGCCGTGAAGCGCAAGCTGGCGGAGTTTGTGGAAGGCCGGACCTGGCTTGTGGTGACCCACCGCAATTCACTGCTGGAAATGGTGGATCGCATTATCGTGATTGATAACGGCAAGCTGGTGGCAGACGGGCCGCGAGATAATGTGGTGCAGGCCTTGAAGCAGGGCAAGATAGGGAAGGCCCAATGACTGAGCAACGGGAAAATAACGTCGCTCAGGAAGCGGAGGCTCCGCGTCGAGGTATAGGGCGGAGTCTGGTCGACAAGTTGTTCGCGCCTTGGATGGAGGATGCGGCTGCCCCGGCAGGTTGGGAGCAGGATGCACACCGTGCCTATGTCGAGCAGCAGCCACTGCGGGCGCGCGCGTTGCTGTATGTGGTGGCAGTGATTGTTGTCGCGCTGGTTGTCTGGGCGTCGATTGCCGAGATCGACGAGGTTACCCGCGGGCAGGGGAAAGTGATTCCCTCGCGCCAGGTCCAGGTCATTCAGTCCCAGGACGGCGGCGTGGTCACAGAAATTCTGGTGCGCGAGGGCGATACGGTGGAGCAAGGCCAGTTGCTGGTGCGCCTCGACCAGACCCGCTCGCAATCGTCTCTGCGGGAAAACCGCGCCGAGTATCAGGCGCTTGCCGTGAAGGCTGGGCGGTTGCGTGCTGTCGCCGACGATACCGAGTTCCAGCCTGATCCTGCGCTGATCGCTGCGGTGCCACGCATCGTCGCCCAGGAGCAGGCGTTGTATGACTCCAGTCGCGCCGAACTGGGGCTGGAGAAAGGTATGGCGGGCGAGCAATTGTCCCAGCGTCGTGAGGAACTGGTGGAAGTCACCGCTCGTGAACGCCAGGCGGCCCGTTCACTTCAGCTTACCGAGCGAGAGCTTAACCTCACTCGTCCCATGGTGGTTTCCGGAGCGGTGTCTGAGGTGGAAATCCTGCGCCTAGAGCGCGAGGTGAATCAGCTCAGTGGCGAGCGCAAACAGGCCGCTGCCCAGATCAACCGCATCCGGTCTGCGATTCAGGAGGCCGAGAGCAAGGTCGCGGAAGTTGAACTTGAGTTTATGAACGAGGTTCGCGAGCAGCTCGCGGATACGATTACCCGCATGAATGCGTTGCGCGAAGCAGGGCTGGGGTTGTCGGATCGGGTAAAACAAACCGAAGTGCGCTCGCCGGTGAACGGTACGGTTAAACAGCTGCACTATCACACTATTGGCGGTGTGGTGCTTGCGGGTAAGGAGATCATAGAGGTGGTGCCCGCCGACGATACGCTGCTGCTGGAAGTGCGTATCCGCCCCAAGGATATCGCCTTCCTGGTGCCCGGGCAGCCCGCACTGGTGAAGTTCACGGCCTATGATTTTGTGGTCTATGGTGGGTTGGACGGCGTGGTCGAGCACATTGGTGCGGATACGGTCATGGATGAAGAGGGGAATCCCTTCTACGAGATTCTGGTGCGCACTCATGAAGCCGGTATCGCCGAAGACAAACCCATCATCCCGGGTATGACAGTGGAAGCCGATATTCTCACAGGTAAGAAAACGATTCTGGCTTACATGATGAAGCCGGTGCTGCGCGCCCGCCAATACGCCATGACGGAGCGATGATGGAGCATTTATTTGTGACATCGGCGGGCGAGATTCGGCAGCGCTGGCGACAGGCCTTTCCCCTCGCCAAGCGCGCCGCCAGCACTGCGGATATCGGCGCGTCCACCACCTGCGCCCGGGGCGTGATCTGGCTGGACCTGGCAATGACGGCACCCGAGGCCCGCAAGGGGCAAGTACAGGCCGCGGTGGAGTTTGGCTGGCCGGTGGTGGTGATGTCTGCTGCCCCTGGAGAGTCTGAGGCCTTTGAATTTCTCAGTCTGGGGGCAGTAGGTTACTGCCATTTCGGCGCGGCGCCCGAGCAACTGCGCGAGATAGCGCTAGTGGTGGAGCACGGCGGCTTCTGGATGCCACCGGCGCTGATGCAGCGCTTCCTGGCACTGTCACTGCGCGTTGTGCCTGGTACGGCGCCGCGCGAGCCGGAGCTGAATGAATTGACCTCCCGGGAACTCATGGTGGCGGAGCAGGTTGCCCGTGGGGCCAGTAATCGGGAGATCGCCCAGACGCTCAATATCACCGAGCGGACGGTGAAGGCACATTTGTCCGCTATTTTCGAAAAAATGGAAGTCCGGGACCGTGTTCAGCTGGCTTTAGCAATGAATAATATCCCCACCTATACCAGTATTAACTAGTGATAAATTGGGCGCTTAAAAATTATATAAATCAGGTGCTTAGCGATATCCGCTGGCTGTAGGGAAGGCCCGGCACATGGAGCTGGAGGGAGTAACTATGTGAACTGGTTCACATTTTGATTCGAGTCCGGGGCTAACATGTACAAAAGTACAATTTACGCTTGGCGGCACGGGTTTACGCTAGGCGGCATGGAGATGCGTCGGTCGGGCGCGCTAATACATTCGATTCACGGAGTAGTACGATCATGGATGAGGCTCAAATTGCGGTAGTGGCCGGCTTAACGGGCAAGGCCTATGTAAGGAGCGCCGAGGGTGAATTACGCGAATTGTCGGTAGGCGATGCGTTGTTCGAAGGAGAAACCGTAGTGACCCCGGATGGAGTCATGGTGGAGCTGACTCTCACCGATGGCTCGCTGATGGGTGTCGATGCACCGGAGATGATGCTGAGCCCCGACCTGGTGGCTGAGACGGCCCCCGGCCCCGACGAGAGCGCTTTTCAGGACGAGACGATAGAGGCCGTGCTGGCCGCTCTGGAAAGTGGCGAAGACCTCGGCGAAGTGCTCGAGGCAACTGCCGCAGGCCCCAGCAGCCTGTCTGGCCCCAGTGGCGAAGGTCACAGCTTTATCCGACTCGGCCGTATCGCCGAGTCCACGTCGGAATTTGATGGCATTGGCGGTACCACCGGCAACGAAGCCGAGGCCGGCGCTGAGCAGGACAGCACACCCGTCGATGCGATTGATGATGAGGCCGCCACCGATGCCGGTGTGCCGGTCGTCATCTCGGTAGAAAACAACGATATCTTCGCTGAGGGTGAGGACGTTATCTCTATCTCCCAGCCAGAGAACGGTGTTGCGATTCTCAATGACGACGACACAGTGACCTATATTCCCAACGAAGGATTTAGCGGCACAGACACCTTTACCTATACTGCGACCAATCCCGATGGCACCCAGGGTGATACCGCGGTGGTCACTGTTGAGGTGAATCCTCCCGCGGATCCGCCTCCGCCGCCCCCTGTTGAGCCCCCCGTGGTTGAACCCCCGGTGGTTGAACCCCCGGTGGTGGAGACACTGCCGGAAATCAGCATTGGCGATGACGTGGTGATCGAAGGTGGTACCGCCCAGGTGGTCGTGTCCATCGACAAGCCCTGGGATGAACCGATTTCCGTGGCCTTCGAAACCGAAGACGACACCGCGACAGTCATCGGCGGCGACTACGACCCCGAGACAGCCACCATTACTTTCGCGCCCGGTGTGACCGAGCTGGTGATTCTGGTGTCCACCAACGAGGACAACATCCGCGAAGGCTCTGAGTTCTTCAATGTCAACCTCAGCGACCCGGTGAATGCCACCATTGCCGATGGCGAAGGCGTTGTGGAGATCATTGATGTTTATGAAGATCCCACCATTACGATTGGCGATGACATAGTTGTTGAGGGCGACACCGCCCAGCTGGTTGTGAGCCTGTCCCGTGCTATCGAGGAAGAAGTCACCGTGGACTTTGTCAGTGCCGACGGTACTGCAATTGAGGTGAATGGCGACTATCTGGGTACATCCGGCACATTGACCTTCGCGCCTGGTGACACCGAGCTTGTCATCAATGTGGTAACCCTCGATGACGCGGAGGATGAAGCCTCCGAGAATATGTTCATTGATCTGAGCAACCCCACTAACGCAGAGATCGAAGATCCGCAGGGTCGGGTTACTATTCGTGATAATGATTCACCTCCGCCTCCGCCCCCGCCACCAAACGAGCCGCCCACGGCAGAGACGGAACAGGTTGCTGTCGACGAAGCAGCATTGGCGAGTGGTAGTAATCCAGGCAGCAATGCTGACACGGTTTCGGGACAGCTGGATGCCACTGACCCCGACGGCGATCCGCTCAGCTTTGTGCCCGGTGTGCAGGTAGGTACTTATGGCACTTTGGAAATCAATGCCGATGGCACCTATGTCTACACGCTTAATAGCAGGTTCGATACCAATCCTGATGCGGATGACGGTCCGGTTACTGCTATTGGCGCAGAGCAATTCCAGTACACGGTGTTGGACGGCAATGGCGGGAGCGATATTGGCCTGGTCACAATCAACATTATTGATGATGTACCACAGGCTGTTGATGATGGTGCCTACGCCGTAGAAGAAGATACAACAGAAAGCATCAGCTTCGCTTCGCTGCTTGCAAACGACACTGAAGGCGCGGACCAGCCAGTCAGTGTTAGTCTTGGTAGCAACGCTGCCAATGGTGTTGTGATCGTGGTCGGCGATACCTTCGAGTACACACCCAACCCAGGGTTCGAAGGGGCCGATAGCTTTACCTATATCCTTACTGACGCTGACGGTGATACGTCTGAGGCGACCGTTTTGCTTGTCGTAGACACAGATTCTGAGCCAACAGTCTCGGTTGTCTACGCGGGTGAGCGCGATTGGGTGGCTGAATCAGCACTGGCTGATGGCAGCAACCCGGGCAGCCCCGATGAAGCCACTTCCGGTGACTTCAATATCACCCACACTGGCACTGATACTACCGACAAGTTGGAAGTGCAGGACAAGGACGGCAACTACATCGATGTAACTGCCGGTGGCGTGGTGCAGGGTGAATACGGTGAATTGGTTGTAGCCCAGAACGGCGACGACTACACCTGGACGTATACGCTCAACGGTGCAACCGATGAGCATACCGACGACGCCATGGTCGAGGAGAAAGATACGCTGCCAGAGAGCTTCGCTGTGCGCGTAACTGACAGCGATGGTGATACTGACGATGCCACGCTGGAAATCGATGTACGTGACGATGGTCCGCAAGCGGTGGACGATGGCGCCTTCGACGTTGAAGAAGACAGCACAGAGGTCATTAGTTTCGCTGATGTGCTGGACAACGATATTGAAGGTGCAGATCAGCCGGTTAGCGTCACACTGGGTGACGACGCGACCAACGGTACTGTGGTGGTAGTGGGCGAGACCTTTGAGTACACCCCGAACGAAGGTTACGCAGGTCCGGACAGTTTC